>DAIQAR010000099.1:0-1520 GCA_036781605.1 Candidatus Nanopelagicaceae bacterium | reverse complement strand
TTGTTTTTCATAGTCGGGCCAGCGGATTCTCAAAATCAAGAGGACGGATTATCCAGGCCGGGATTTGAGTCATCCCTAAATCTCGATATTCCTGAAGCCTTTCCTCACCCGTAACAACACTTATTCCAAGATTGCTCTCAAAGAGAATCAGGAAGGGGTTCACTTCTGTAGGGCAACTTTGCAATCTCTGCCAAAGGATGCGAAGGCTTTGGTTTTTGCCGTTCTTTTTTACCTTTGAGATTTTGCATAAATCAACTAAATCAAAAAATGCGTTATCCCACATTTGGATTGAAATTGGGGGTAACTTCTTACTCTCAACCTCTTGGGATGCGGACTTCTTCTCGATTACCTCCTTTAGTTGCAGAACCTCTCCTTCTGTCAGGTTTGGAAGTTCCAAGGAATCAGTTGCCAACATCGTTCCAACGAGAAATTCTGCAAAATTGGTGTTCATTTTTGGAGCAATCGGAGACGATCCATCGGTAATCCACTTTGAGAATGCGATATTGGCATTCAGCCAACCTTCTTGGTTTCCCAAGTCATGTCGTTCGCCTTGTGTCAATGTAGCTATAACTTGTGCATCATGGGATAGCGCTTGCAAGGAGCTTGTTAACTGAATTTCACCAACTGCTGAAATTGCCTCTTCATGAAGAGACGCCCAGATCTTGTTTGTGAGAAGGTATCTTCCAACAATGCTTAAATTTGAGGGCGCAGACCCGAGTGGTGGCTTTTCAATAATATCGAGCACATGGAGTAGGTCATCCTGTCGAGGCTTAACATTTGCAACTCCGTATGACGAAAGTGCGGACTGACGAGTCTCAACAACCGTTAAGACCATCAATTGACTTCTTTGATAAGCCTCAAGGAGTGTTAGAACAACATTTTCCCCTAAAATAAAGTCATCGGGTAGTAAGACGACAAAGGGGTCGTTACCAACCCAGCGCTCAGCAATTAGCAAGGCATGTCCAAGGCCACCGGGTTTTCTTTGAATCATAATCTGGATCTTCATGTCAGTGCGATAGGTAGATAGAAATTTCTCAAACTGCTCCTCTTTGCTCGGCGAAATAATGAGACAAACTTCCTCAATGCCGGCATCACTAGCCTCATCAAGAATCCAATTAATAGCAGGCTTATTGACTAGCGGAAGCAGTTCTTTTGGCGTTATGGCGCTCAATTGGCCAAGACGGCTGCCCAAACCAGCAGCCGGAATTACGGCCTTCTTTACAGGACTTCTATTGACATTATTTTTAGACATTATTTTCTTCCTCCTGGTGCTAAATGGACCTTGATAAAGACAGAACTCGATACACAGCCGAAGATAAATACACCAATCCAGTTGTACCAGGCATAATGCTGAAGCGTGACTCTTAAGACCGAGCCAACTAACATGAAGGAACAAATTAGTACTCCCCAGATCACGTTGATCTCGCGTGCAAATGTGAATCTGTCGCTCGAACTCCCCTTCTCACCCGTTGGTATCCAGCCTTGAAGATTATTTGTAAAGATGTCCTTAATCGCAAAGA
>DAIQAR010000098.1:0-1653 GCA_036781605.1 Candidatus Nanopelagicaceae bacterium | reverse complement strand
AAATTTCCGAGTGCAAAGAGCAGCATCACTCCGATGAGGGTTGTTTTACGATCCAGCTTCGCTAGAAGAGCAGTGAGGAATACACCACCAACGGCAACGGCCGCGGCATAGCCCGAGACCAAAACGCCGGACTTAGCCGTTGAGACGTGAAGGTCGTGGGCAACAATCGGAAGTAATCCAGCGATCGCAAATTCCGTAAGACCGATCGCAACTCCACCAAGACCGATGGCGTAAAGCCCAATTGGCAATCTATTTTTTGCCTCTTGAATTGATAAAGGCACGTAACCCCTCAAAATGGAAGGAAATTGCGATTTTTATTGGGTGGTGCGCCTCGTGGGATGAAACTGGGCACTGGACTTCCAGCCTTGATCTGGAGGATAAATAGGTGTTCCAAGATCTAACTCAGGATCCGATTTTACCCGCTCTACTCAGAGGAGCGCCTCTGCGACAGAAATTCCAAGTCCTCAAAATGTCACATTATTTTAGGGGTAAATTGAACTTATGATAGTAAAGGGTGTTAATTATGACGTCGGCACTGAAATGGGTGTCAACTGGCGTCCTGACTACAACCCAACCACCGTACACAGAGAACTAGAAATTATTAAGAAAGATTTACATTGTAACGCTGTCGGTATTAGTGGTAAAAACATTGAAAGAGTAGTTGTGACGGCCCATGACGCATTGAGTCAAGGTCTTGAAGCTTGGCTAAATCCGGCAGATTGGAATAACAAATCGCCTGAAACTACGCTCACATACATTACAGAAGCCGCTAGCGCAGCCCAGTTACTAAATGAACGCTATCCAGCCAAGGTGGTATTTAGTGTTGGTTCTGAGTTCACTCTGTTCATGCAAGGCATAATAGAGGGCAAAACTTTTATGTCGAGAGCAAAGAACCTGGGTAATGCTGGTATCAAAGAAGGTAAGCACAATAAACCTCTTAACGATTTTTTAAACAAAGTGGTGGTAGAAGTGCGGAAAGTTTTTGCTGGGCAAATTATGTATCGCTCATTGGTTTGGGAAAAAGTTGATTGGAGTATTTTCGACATTATCGGTGTCGACCACTACTGGGCGGAGCAAATAAAGGATCAATACATAGATTTGGTTTTGCCTTTGTTTACTTACGGAAAGCCAGTTATAAACACTGGATTTGGTTTTAATACCACGATAGCTCCTGTCACGGGGATGCTAGCAACCCTGGGAAACGAACCCTCGATCGTGTTACACCAAATTCCAGGTATTGGAAGATTTATTAAGCCTAAACTCAAAGTTATTCATGAACGAAATGAAGTGCTACAAGCTAAACGCTTGACTGGCAATCTTGAGTTGCTGACCGAGGCAGGTTTCAGCGGTACGTTTATAGATCAATTCATTTTTCCGCTCAAGCCATTTAGTGATAACCCAAAATATGATGTGGATAGGTCATCTTCTAGTCTCGTGAAATTTTTTGAGGGCGGTAAGCACGGAACAACTTACCCCGATATGACTTGGGAACCGAAAGAAGCTTTTAATGCCGTGGCTAAATTTTATTCTGAATCTGAGCACTGACTTCATCTGACGCAAGTAAAAGCAATTACGGGAGTGACCACTCTTAATCCATAAGCGTGCGCTTGAAGGTGTCCTGTAGCACGACATAGTTGACAGATGTGCTGAGAG
>DAIQAR010000097.1:0-1679 GCA_036781605.1 Candidatus Nanopelagicaceae bacterium | reverse complement strand
GTATGAAGAGTTGCTGTGGTCATGGCAGTTGCCTCCGCTTTGAGTGATGTGTGAAAAAGTAAGTGGAGCCTAGGAGGATCGAACTCCTGACCTCCTGCTTGCAAAGCAGGCGCTCTACCAATTGAGCTAAGGCCCCGTATTTAATTCAGAACCCGTACCTTATCTGAACTCGCCACGGCAAGGAAATTCGGGAGAAGTGCTTGACATCGAATGGGTCACATACCTAGTATATCTAAGTATGAGCAATCAGCAGATTAAAGGCCATTTAGAGGCAATGGTTCTAGCCATCCTCGAATCTGGTCCGGCGCACGGATATTCGATTATTGAATCGTTGCGAAGTGAGAGCGACGGCCTCTTCGATCTCCCAGAAGGAACTGTCTATCCCGCTCTTCATAGGCTCGAAGAAAACGGACTCATTAAAAGTTCTCGTGAGGTTGTTGATGGACGTGAACGCCGCATCTATCAATTAGTTCCGGCTGGCCTGGGTTCGCTCAAGGAGAGTCGTGCCGCATGGCAAGCCTTCTCATCTGCAGTATCTCGAATCTTGGTAGTAAACCCCTCATGAACACCATTGATATTTACCTCAATGAGCTCGATGCAAAATTAGAGATGAGTCAGAGACACCGGAGAGTTATTCTGAATGAAGTGCGTGAACATCTTTTAGATGCAGCCACCCGAGAAATTTCATTAGGTGCACCTGCCAATATCGCAGAAGTTAATGCAGTCAAAGCTTTTGGATCGGTGCAACAAATTGCTGAAGGATTTAATGCCTGCGAAGGTGCAAAGGCAACGAAACAGGCCCCCTTCATCACTGTGGTGTCAGGGGTGCTGGTCTTCTCCGCTTGCCTGGCCGTCGCATGGAGCCAACCTAGAAATTCATCGGTCGCTTCACTATTTCAACAAGTCACTTTCTTTATTAGTGTCCTAGCGGTACAAGTGGCGCTGGTATCTGGCTTGTGTGGGGCATCTCGGATCTGCTCTCGTTGGAAGTCTTTAGAGAGTTCAGGTAGAGATCGAGTCTATGTCAGGCGGGCGATGCTGATTTCATTGCGGTCTTTAGCTTTAGGAGTTGTGGCCATTAGTTCAAATCTGCTCTTTGATGCTATCCACAATAAGAATTCAAATCGCATGGTTATTGCCTTAAGCATTCTGGTGATGATCTCGGTCGCAGCAACTGGTTTGCTAAAACTTTCCCGCATCAAAATTAATAGCCTTTTTGAACTTGAAGAGTCTGCTATCACTCCAATCCCGCGGGTTTTTACACTCGGAGAAACAATTATTGGAGTGATTAAAGTCCACCCTAAAGTCTCGCTACTGTGCGTCGCCACCGTGGCTGGACTTTCCGCTATGAACAAGGCTGAGACAAATACTTTGCAACAAGCGCTGCCTTGGGGTATTGCTGAAGTAATTGCAACTCTTCTAGGGTTCTATCTGCTAGGACCTGTTTTGAATTTGAGAGAATCACATACGGATTCTGCGGAAATTATTTAAGCGCGCCACTCCGGTAGGCGCTCTGGAGAAGCCGCGGCCAGGGCATTTTTGACTGCCTGAATATTTCCGACGAGTCCATAGACAGGTGTTCCTGGTTGTTGGCGCCACGACTCATCGATGCTGCCAGCGTCAACCGCATCAAATCCCAGCTCTTCAATTAAATCCATGACTACCTTCTTGGCTGCAGG
>DAIQAR010000096.1:0-1931 GCA_036781605.1 Candidatus Nanopelagicaceae bacterium | reverse complement strand
CTCTGGATACGTTCAATGTCGCGAGCAAGGGAATGTGAGTGTTTAGCAAGCTCGTGAGAAAACAGAACAGGTTGGGCATGCTGAAGGTGTGTGAAGCCGGGTGCCACAACGCCTATCTGGGTTCTTGCAACTCCGTTGATTGTTTCCGCAAGAGCTCCTACCTCTTCACTAATGTGAAGAAGATGATCAATCAAATACAGTTTGAAATCAGCAACAACGAGGTCATTACGTGAACGCCCGGCCCTGAAAGCGCCTCCAAGTTCTCCCAGTTTGGCGGTAACGCCTCTTTCGATCGCGCTATGGACGTCTTCATCTAAATCGTTATAGGTAAAAGTGCCGGCTTTGATTTCAGAGCCCAGTTCTTTTAACGCCGTAATAATCTTCTTGGCGTCAGTGTCGCTAAGAACCTTGGACCTATGAAGTGCGTTCACATGCGCGATATTGACTCGTACGTCATACGGGGCAAGCCGCCAATCGAAATCAACGGAACGAGAGAGCTTTGCCACAGATACATCCGGTCCACTTGCGAACCTTCCACCCCAAAGTGCCATTATTTTGCCTTCCCAAATAGTGCCGAAATTTTCTTTCCTAGCGCTGACCCACCATTCGCAGTGGATGCGATAACAAGCACGGTGTCATCTCCTGCAATTGTTCCAATTGCACCTGACAACTGCGCCGAACTCATAGCTGAATCCAAGGAACTTGCTACAAATTGAGCAGCAGCTGGTGGTGTCTTGATTACAACCGTGTTTCCACTAGCCATAACTGAAAGTAGTAACGCTTGAGAAGCAGAAGCTGGCGAGTTCGTTGGCAAGACATAATGCGACTCACCGTTAGTGGCCTTGCCGCGCATCGCGCCCAATTCTTGTAGGTCACGGCTTGCCGTGGCCTGAGTAACTTTCAAGCCTTTTGACTTGAGTTCTTTGACAACGTCGGCTTGGGAATGAATTTTCCCAGAGTTGACCAAGGCAGCAACTATATTTTTGCGCGCCTGGGATGAGACGGGAGTCGCCTTTGAAGCTTTAGCCATTTTGAGCCTCCTTCAGTGATTTCTTAAATTGACGGACAAAGATCTGCATCTGTGGGATAGAAACATTGAGTGCTGGGGCAATGCGGATAACGTTTTTGTTAGGGGAATTCACCAGAATGCCATTCTTAAGCGCCTGTGCTGCGACCTTATCTGCGATCTGATCTTCCAAAACAATTCCGAGGAGCAGTCCTCTGCCACGAACTTCTACGACACCTGGAAGTGGTGACAAATTCTTCTTCAGATACAGCTCAGCTTTCGCAACTGATGCCAACACATTTTTTGAGACCAGAAAATCAATTGCAGCATTAGCCGCAGCGCAAGCGACCGGATTAGCGCCAAAAGTTGTTCCATGTTCACCGGGCTTGAATGCAGGGGTCTTCTTGCCCACTGTAATCATCGCGCCAAGTGGCAAACCTCCACCTAAGCCTTTAGCCAAAGTAATGATGTCGGGTTGAATGTTTTCTTGTTCATATCCAAACCACTGACCTGTACGACCCATGCCTGTCTGCACAGCATCTACAGCAAATAAAACTCCATGATCGTCGCAAAGTTCACGAATTGCAGCCAGATACCCCGGTTGAGCAGTGACAACTCCATTTTCACCCTGGATAGGCTCGACAATTACCATCGCAGTTTTGCGGTTGACGTTCTTGATCATTGCGGCAAGGTCCCCGTATGGAAGAAACTTCACATCAGATAGCAGAGGATAAAAAGGTGCCCTTTTTGCTTCTTGTCCCGTAATGGACAGCGCCCCCATTGTTCGGCCGTGGAACGAGCCAATCGTTGAGATAATTTTTCTACGCCCGGTCAATCGCGAAATCTTTATCGCAGCTTCATTAGCTTCCGCGCCTGAGTTGCAGAAAAAAACGCGTGCAGTCGGATCCCCAACAAGGTCTTGTAG
>DAIQAR010000095.1:0-2012 GCA_036781605.1 Candidatus Nanopelagicaceae bacterium | reverse complement strand
TATACATCTTTTGACCTTGATAGTCGCGATTCTGAACCGGATATAACTGCCCATAGAGAAAGCTAGCTCCAGTGAGATTCAGTGAGTTGTCCGTCGTATATCCCATATACCCAAGGTCCTGTTTCATCTGAAGGTATGTGGTCTCATCACTTCCACTCGCAGAGACAGAAGTTGTCAATGAAAAACTCAAGGAAACTGCTGTAAGTATTGCTATCACATAACGAGCCTTGAATAGCTTCATCTCTTTTTATATCCCGTCGGACAGACTGGCTTCACACCAGTAACAGATTTAGTGGTCTTGCCTTTGACACACGTGATTGTGAGCTTCTTAGTAGCTAGGGCTGGAGAAGCCGTAGGAGTTGGCGCAGGAGCCTCTTGAGAGAGCTTTACTTGGATCGTTGGTGATGAAAAGGTAAAGCCATTAGCTGAAAGGTAAAGCCAGCCGTTCTTCTCATTGGCGACTGTTGTGGCGACGTTATTGGAACCATCAGCAGATACAACGGAAATCGATGCCTGAATTGGAGCATTGGTGAATTTATACAGACAACGCGCCACATCCGAGCGGACAACCAAGTTGTAACTTCCTCTGAAGACAGATCCATCTGGGTTGTAATGCAGAGAAGCGACTTTGTAATTCAATGATGTCCCATCAAAAGAAGGTGGACCTTCGGAGTAAGCCGTTGAATTAGTAGTCACGATTCCCTTGACCCCTGTGCCGCTTGTGAAGCAACTTGATGTGGAATTGTTTGAGGCAAGGGTATTAAATGTCCAAACTTGTGGAGACACAGTTGCCTTGTTTCCAGTGACATCTGAAAGTGCCTGTATCGCCTCTAAAGCAGAGGTACCAAATGGAGCTAGAAGCATGGTGCCTGTTCTGACGGGAAGTGGGTCAGAATTGATACCAGCTCCTGCACACTTGAAATCTTGACTCGCTTGAGTCTCACACTTGTTCCAGAAGTCAGTCACTGGCTTAGGCAAGTTATTCCATAGGTCACCGTAAAAGGCCACAGGCACTTTGATAGGTAGTGCGGTTACTCGCAACCGTACGCCTGATGAGAGCTGATCTACTCCGATCTCAGGACCGTCCATTCGACCATGGAACCAAGTTACTGGTTCATGCTTGAGTCTGACAGATAGAGAAAATTTGGTATTAGCAGGAAATGCATGAGGAAGTAGGCAACTTGCAGGACCATTCAGGTAATCACCCAGCGCAAATGCACACTTATATTTTGCATCACTTGGAGTCACGTAGTTATGACAACGATTGTTGTAATGATTTCTAACTGGGTCAAGCCAGGTCTCACATTTAGCTTGCTGTGAATCAGCGCCCCCTGCTAGTTCTGAAACAGGAGTGATGTCAGCACTAAGACTTTGAGTTCCGGGACCATTTTGGAAGGCGTATCCCGATAATGAAACTCTGACAACATACTCGGTTCCAAATTGATGTGGAGCACCTTGGATATTCCAAATACCGGGATTTGCATTATCTGGAATTCCTAGCTTGGGATCCGGCGCGAAATTATTTGGGTGATGATCGATCGTATATTTCGAGAAGACTCCAGATGCAACACGTCCGTCAGGATTGATGGCAGATAGAGAATCCACGCAATCGCTTTGGTCCGTAGTTGTGCATATTGGAAGAATCGCATTGTATTCGTAGTTATCAGCACCAACACAGTCTGGCTGACTCGTTGAAGTGCAAACGTAACGATCAAAATTGTTTGGATTTGAATCTCTATTAAAGAATCCTGCTAGGAGATCGGAAAATGTGCTATCCGAGCTACCTGTATTTTGAATACTGATGCCATGGTAGGAAGTGGTCTGAATTTGCGGGGTTAGCCATTGCTCATCTTCGATAGGCGCAGCAGAGCTGGTTACCGTAGCTAGTCCGAAGAATAGAGAGGCGATTAATAAGAAAGAGATCTTTTTCATTTTTTCTTATATCCCGTCGGACAGACTGGCTTAACGCCAGTCACGGCTTTGGTGGTTTTGCCTTTGATACAAGTGATCGT
>DAIQAR010000094.1:0-2335 GCA_036781605.1 Candidatus Nanopelagicaceae bacterium | reverse complement strand
AGTTGATCACGCTCAGTAGAAGATAAAAAAGAAGAGTCGCCCTATAAGCCGGATGAGAGAGAAGTCGCCCTAAGGGTTTAATCGGGCGAGTTCTTCTTTCCTGGTTGGCGCAAAGACTCCAACAATCACAGCCCCGAGAATTGCTGAACCCGCTGCGATGAGCAATGAGCTGTGAACACCCCTCATAAATGCGACTTTTCCCGCAGCCACTAACGTGCTCCACTGACGTTCTAGTCCCTGCGGCGCCTTGAATTGGGTAAAGGCAACGCCTGATTCGATGGTCTTGGCGAACTGCACCGGCAAATGCACTAAATGAGGTTGCATACTATTTTTGTAGGAACTATTGAGAGCCGCACCGATTATTGCGATTCCGAAGGCACTTCCCAATTCCCTACTGGTGTCATTGACCGCTGAAGCGACCCCTTGCTTTTCCATTGGCAAGGATCCAGTAATAGCCGTCGTTGCCGGTTGGGCTGCGAAAGCAATTCCGAAGCCAAAGCATGCCAGGCCAGCTACAAAGTAGGCATAATTGAATTCTAATTTGAGGTTGGCAAAGATGAACATGCCGGCAGCAAAGACTAGCAATCCGAGTGCTCCAAGTGATTTTTGCGAGAACTTATTAGACAACTTTTGCGCACCTCGTGAAGCCGGAATGACGAAAAATGGCATAGGAAGCAATCTGATCGCCGACTGCCATGCGGATAACCCGATGACATATTGCAAATACTGCATGGCAACGAAGATGAAGCCGAATTGAGCGAAGAACTGCAAGGTCACCGAGATTGATCCTGTACTAAAGCCACGACGTTTGAAAAATCGTGGATCCAACAATGGAAATGAGGTCTTAAGCTCCCAAAGGATGAAACCAATCAAGGCGCACGCACCAATGATGAAGGCTGCAACTGTGTCGGTCTTGAAGTAACCCTTATCTGCACCTTCAATAATTCCGTATACGAGTCCCGATACACCCAGTATTGAGAGCACACCCCCCGTCCAGTCAAGAGGATTCTTGGCATCTCGTGAATCTCGGACCCATCGAAGTGTCATGAGAAATCCTATTAGCGACAGAATTGCATTCATTGTAAAGAAGCTAGACCATGAGTAATAGCGAAGCAGGAAGGCTGTAGCAAATAATCCAAGAACTGCACCACCGATCGTAATTCCGACCCAGACAGAGACTGCTTGAGCACGTTCCTTTTCAGGAAATGAGGTAGTGATAACTGACAATGTGGTGGGCATAATTCCAGCAGCACCTATACCCATGATAGCTCGAACAATGATCAATTCTTTAGGAGAGTGACTGAAGATACCGAGTGTGGCTGCAAGTCCAAATATTGTTAGACCAGCCAACAAAATTCTTTGACGGCCATACTTATCCCCGATTGCTCCGGCAAGGAGAAGTAGTCCGGAGAAAAACACCGTGTAGATATCGACTATCCACGTTAGTTGGGTCTGAGTTGCATGTAGATCAACCGCAATATTAGGCATCGCCATGTTTAAGCCAGATACAGCCGAAATCACCGCAATCAGTGAAATTCCGATTGTGGGTAATGTCATTTTCGAATGCTGAGCCATAATCTCTCCTTAATTCTACGTCTGTGGAATTAAGGAGAGATTATCCAAATACCCCTATTAATTCAACATCTGTGGAATAATTGTTCGGTGGACAAAATTAGGAAGGCAGGCCGCCCTCGTACTGCAGATGGGGACAAGCAGGCAGCCATTTTGACCATCGCCTCCCACCTATTTGCATCTATTGGTTATGAAAAAACAACGATCCGACTAGTAGCCCAAAAGTGTGGCGTTGACCCCAAGTTGGTAATGCACTACTTCGGAAATAAGCAGCAACTTTTCATCGCTTGCCTAAAAGTGCCTGTGGAGGCCGAAGCAGCTATCGCCTTAACCAAGACTTTACCTAAATCAAAATGGGGTTTGGCTATCGCAGAAATCGTGTGGGAAATACAGGAGCAGGAAGATCACCCTCTTCTATCGCTGATGAGGGCAGCCGTTAGTGATGAAGTAGCTGCCTCGATGACACGTGAGTTCTATATCAAGGCATTTATTGATGGATTTGCCACTTCTCTAAATGTGGACAATCGAGAGCTGCGAATGATGATGGTGTCGAGTTTTGTCTCCGGCTACACCTTCTCCAATAGGGTACTCGGGGTTTTTGATGCGGTTCCCGTAGCCGACCTAAAGAAGAAGACGCTCTTCGCTAGCGGGATTCAAGCAATTTTAACGACAAAACTTTAGAACTCTTCTCAAAGAGAAGAAGTAAATAAAGAAGAGTCGCCCTATAAGCCGGATGTGCCTGGATACTGTTGGGAAAGCTGAA
>DAIQAR010000093.1:0-2385 GCA_036781605.1 Candidatus Nanopelagicaceae bacterium | reverse complement strand
ATAAGAAACAGGAAGGAAGGCCTGATTCTTTATGGCTGTAAGGGACTTAAGTTTTGGATTATTTAGATATGCCTTCTCGATGGCTGCAGCAGAGTCACTCAAATCGGTTATTACCCAGAGCACCTGAGCATTTCGCTTCACATACGTCTCCCAACTCACTGAAGTGTTGGGGTCAATATCATCCTTTACCAATGCATACTTTGAACCAGCCAGGCTGATGATGGCATTTGGCATTCCAACCCCCATGGTGCAGGTATTTGACGCGTTGATGCAGGCGGTGCTGATTGAGTAGCTGCCCAAACCTGCGACCTTTGCTCGTGCTTGCTGAGTTAGAACTTGACTCTTAATCGAGGCAATCAGATCGTTAGCTCTTTGTTGAACATTGAAAATTACTCCTAGATTGTGAATATCTAAGTAAAGTTTAGAAAAGTCATAGAGCGGCTTGGACACATCCTTATCACAGCTCTGAATACTTTCGTAAGAACTGATTTTCAATGCAGCAAGGCGAGTCTGTGTTGCCGGGCCATATGCCGCCGAAAATGCACTGGAGTAGACAGAAATCACCATGTCCGGATTAAGTGCCTGTACTGTCTCCAATGTTGGGTATCCAGAACTCTTTATGAGTCCAGTCGTGAATTTATGCAAGCCTAGAACTGTAGATTTGGTCGCGGACCATTCTTGCGCGTCGGTCTCGAATTTCATGATGCCCACAAGACGATTGCTGAGCCCTAATAGAATAAGGGTATCCGTCATCTGGTCATCCAAAGTGATTACTCGCTTTGGAGCCGCGGTATAAGTGATAGGGCCAGAACAATTTTGAATAGTCACGGGATAACTTGTTTGCAGAGCAGCCGCTGGGCTTGCATCAGCAGAAACCCCATTCAGCGAAAGCGACAAGAGTCCAGCTACAAGGGCGGAGTATACGAATACTCTGCGAGTTGATCTTTTTTTCATGGTAAAACCTTTCATTTGTTTGTTAGTCGGAGTTACAAATTAGAGATGTTTTATGCCAAAACTTGAGTATGGGCAGACAAAGCGATGATGCTTATTGGTTCTCTGGTTAGGCGAGGCAATAAAGACGTGCCCAGCTGAACATTTCCATAACAACTTCTTACCTGAACCGTAAGAGATAGTTGTTGGATCCCATCCGAGTGCTTGCCCTGCCAACTGAGGGTGAGTGGTTTTGAGGTCATTAAATCCGCTGAGAACCTTACGATTCGCACAATACGGACAGCCGGATCCTCTAGTACGGTGAGCTATTCTTGCCAGATAAATGTGGCCATTGGCACACATCCAATTTTTCTTTAATCCGACTCCAGCTGTCACCGTGGAGGGATCCCACAAATACGCTTCTGCGGCAATTTCGGGGTGAGTACTCCCGAGATCATTTACTCCAACAGTGGGTGTGAGACCAGAACATTGCGGACATTCGATAATTTTCCCGCGCGAGGTTCGAGAATTTGGACTTGCTACAAACACATGTCCGCTTTTGCAGCGCCAGGCTCTTTGAATTCCAGAACCATGCGTAACCTCAGTGGGATCCCATCCAAAGGCTTCCTGTGCCAGGTGAGGATCAGACTGAGAAATAGAAATCGTTGTAGACATCTATACCCCTAGGTACATATAAACGAATAAGGAAAAGTGAGTTCTTGCACGCATGCAAGTCTTCAACCAAACGTTTGCGTTGATTAAAGAGCGCCAAGTGGCGACAAGCAATCGCCCTCAAAGAGAGTGCTGCCGTTTATGAAATCAGAAGGTTGTTTAGATATTCGCTACAAGTACTGGCGGGGCGCTAAGACGAGACGCTGCTTCCGTCAGATAAGACATCAACAATGTGATCAATTCGGTTAAATCTGACTTTGCTTGACGGCAAAAATGTTTTGCAACAGAAAAGGCGGGTCTAAAAATCGGAATGAGCACCGTTAGGAGGAATAATTTCACCGCACCCCAGAAAGTTTCGTTCTTGCGGATGAAGATAAATGACAGTGCGCCAGCGATTAGGTGGGCAGAAATCATTCCAACGGAATTCATGGAATGAGAGGAATTCATAACCATAGAGCTCATCGCTGAACCGGAGATGCCACTCATGCCACTCATGCCACTCATGCCACTCATGCCACTCATGCCAGCTGGATTCGAACCCAATAGAAAATGCGCACATATCTGACAGGAAATAACCACGGTAGTGAGCAAGAAACCATTTAGTTCAGTCGAACTCAATAGCGAAACGATTAAGACAATGCCCAAAGTAGTTATCGAGAGAGGCACTAGGGAAATAAATGTCCCACAGGCTATTGCGTGGCCGAACATCGCGGCAAGAACGAGAATAGCGCTGTTAAACAACGCCTTTGGGTTCATCGCTCTTAAAGTCACTCCCCCAGAGTA
>DAIQAR010000092.1:0-2402 GCA_036781605.1 Candidatus Nanopelagicaceae bacterium | reverse complement strand
GACTTCGGCCGAACTACCTACGAGCCTCCTCAGTCACTTGTTGATTTCATTGTTGCTCGAGATAGGCGGTGCAGATTTCCGGGGTGCAGGCAACCATCACGAGTCTGCGATATCGATCATGCGATTCCCTGGGAAGAGGGCGGTCAAACATCAAAAGAGAACCTAGGGCTACTTTGTCGCAGGCACCACCGGATGAAAACCCACGGTGGTTGGAAGCTGATCTCATTCGAAGACGGCTCCTGTGAGTGGACCTCTCCCGAAGGCAAGAAATTTAAAGTCGAGACGAGGCCTATAGGCGAAGTCGCCTGAAGTTCACTAATTTTCCGAAGCCGATTCAGTTAGGGTGATACCTATAACTAGCGCTTCTGGGAGGAAGAGATGCTTAAAGGTTTTAAAGAATTCTTGCTTCGTGGAAATGTCATCGATTTATCAATCGCGGTTGTGGTCGGTGCAGCCTTTACTGGAATTGTCACCCAATTAACCAAGTCCTTCATCCAGCCACTGATCCAAGTCGTTGCAGGCGGCGGAATCCATGGCGGAGCATTCGTCATTCATGGGGTGGCTTTTGACTGGGCTGCATTCATAAACGCAATTTTCAATTTTGTAATCATTGGAGCAACGCTCTACTTCTTGATTGTCCTTCCATTGAATCGAATCATCGCCCTTCGCCATCATGAAGAGACTCAGGCTGCTCCAGCACCACTTCCTGAAGATGTTGAACTGCTTCGCGAGATAAGAGATTTACTCAAGAAAGAGCAGAAATAGTTTCGCGAACAAGTTGAAATAGTAGGCCGCAATTTCAAGTTGGATTGATCCAACCATTTGTTGCACATTCAATGAAATTAAAATCACCTACTTTTTCGCAGCCTTCGTATCGAAGTCTTGCTCGTCACATCTGCACGCTTAGTCGTTAAATATTTCCATATCCTTTTTCTTTCAATTAACTCTCAGTTTCCCCACGAATCTGATGAATCTTTATCTCTAACATCACATCGTGATTGACCCTGAATCTATTTACTTTTAATGCACCAAAGCGGAGCATTAAGTCGCAAAGGATCCCTTTGCAAGTAGTTTTGAAGGGAAAAAATCAAAAATGAAAGCACTCGTTTATGGTGGCCCCGGAAAAAAATCTTGGACCGAAGTTCCAGATCCTGTCATCGAAAATCCAACAGATGTAATTGTAAAAATCGATACAACTACAATTTGCGGAACTGATCTCCACATCCTTAAAGGTGATGTACCAGCCGTTACTCCTGGGCGTATTTTGGGACATGAAGGTGTAGGAAAAATCACCGCTGTCGGAACTTCTGTAACCAACTTTAAGATCGGAGACCGTGTTTTAATCTCCTGTATCAAGTCCTGTGGTTCATGCATAAATTGCAAGATTGGTCTTTACTCACATTGCTTGGGTGAAGAAGGAGCTTCGGGAAT
Organism: Candidatus Nanopelagicaceae bacterium; assembly: GCA_036781605.1. GTDB lineage: Bacteria > Actinomycetota > Actinomycetes > Nanopelagicales > Nanopelagicaceae > PALSA-747. The sequence continues at coordinate 971 of DAIQAR010000092.1, read as the reverse complement.
CGGATGGGTATTTGGTCACTTGATCAATGGAACTCAAGCTGAATATGTACGTGTCCCTTACGCAGACAACTCGCTCTACAAACTCCCCGAGACAGTTACAGATGAAGAGGCAGTAATGCTCTCTGATATCTTCCCCACTGGCTTCGAAATCGGAGTTCAGTATGGAACGGTAAAACCTGGAGATGTGGTTGCCGTTATCGGCGCTGGCCCAGTTGGATTGGCAGCAATCGCAACGGCTGGCCTCTATGGCGCGGCGAAGATTATTGCTATTGACCTTGATGCTAACCGCCTCGAAAAATCTCGGGAATTCGGAGCCACTGACACCGTACTTTCAGGGGATGCAACCTGGTTTGAAAAGGTAATGGCCCTCACTGATGGAGCTGGAGTCGACGTCGCGATCGAGGCAGTCGGAGTTCCAGATACCTTCACCATGGCAACGGAGATTGTTCGCCCTGGCGGACATGTCGCCAACGTCGGAGTACATGGCAAGGAAGTGGTTCTCCATCTAGAGAAGCTGTGGATCCAAAATGTCTTCGTAAGTATGGGTCTCGTAAATACAAATACGACCCCGATGCTTCTCAAGTTGGTCGAGAGCAAGAAATTGCCAGCGGGAAAAATGGTTACCCATCGATTCACCTTCGATCAATTCCTTGATGCATATGACACCTTCGGAAGGGCAGCGGAAACTAAAGCTCTAAAAGTCGTGATTACTCAGTAGCAACTGCTGGTCGAAGAAATAATGCACTGCAGTTGAAGTCACTATAAGGGGAGACAGAGAATCCCAAGATTCCCTGTCTCCCCTTATCAAATAAGCCCCAACTAATTCCAGAGCGGGGGCTTTTCCATTGAGGCCAATGCATTTCCGAAGTGGCACTTAAAAATTGAAGACCAACTCATTTCTGAGCTGGTCTTCATTTGTGGAGGTGCCGGGAATCGAACCCGGGTCCTCTAGTACTGACACAGAGCTTCTA
>DAIQAR010000091.1:0-2600 GCA_036781605.1 Candidatus Nanopelagicaceae bacterium | reverse complement strand
ACGAGCTTGCTAAACACTCACATTCCCTTGCTCGCGACATTGAACGTATCCAGAGTTGGCTAGCGCATAACTCTGTGTCACCTCTTGGATCAGGAGCTCTTGCTGGCTCCCCACTCATTTCTTCACCGGAAATTACGGCTGCCGAACTAGGTTTCCAAAGCGTCACAAGGAACAGCATCGATGCTGTGAGTGACCGAGACTTCGTTGCCGAAGCGCTGTTTGTGATGGCGATGCTTGGTGTGCATCTGTCTCGAATCGGTGAGGAATTTACCATTTGGAATACTCAAGAATTTGGTTGGGTCACACTTGACGATGCTTTTTCGACCGGCTCATCGATCATGCCTCAGAAAAAGAATCCTGATATTGCAGAATTAGCACGTGGAAAAGCAGGACGCTTCATCGGCAATTTAACAGCTCTTCTTACAACCCTTAAGGGGCTACCTTTTGCTTACAACCGGGATTTGCAAGAAGACAAAGAGCCTGTCTTTGATTCTGTTGATCAACTATTGGTTCTTCTTCCCGCTCTCAGGGGAATGATTGCGACAGCGAAATTCAATAAAGAAAACATTGAGTCCAATGTTGTATCAGGCCATGCACTTGCTACAGAGATTGCTGATTTTCTTGTCGAAAGCGGTGTTGCCTTTTCAACAGCCCATGAAATTTCTGGGGCAGCTGTAGCGACTGCTGAAAAACTTGGTGTTGAGGTCCATCAGCTAACCGCAGAGCAGTTGTTAGAAATCGATAAGAGACTTACCGGGGGAGTACTGGCCCGCCTAACAGCGAATGCTGCCATTGACTCCAGAAATTCAATTTGGGTACATCACTCAAAAGCGTCACTGCTCAGATCACCCAGTTGGATGAAAAAATTCGTGGGTTTTCTACGTGGGTTCAAAGCGAGCAGAAGCGCTTTTCGGGCATGATGAGCGCATGACCTCAGCTCTTATTGAAGATCTTGAGTGGAGAGGGCTGATCGCCCAAACCACCGATAAGAAGGCTTTGGTTGCAGATCTTGATGCGGCTCCCGTCTCTTTTTACATTGGATTTGATCCAACTGCTCCAAGTTTGCATGTTGGAAATCTTGTAGTGCTCCTCGTCATGAGACGTTTTCAACTAGCAGGACACAAGCCAATTCCACTTGTTGGTGGTGCCACTGGCCTTGTTGGGGATCCAAGTGGTCGCAACGAAGAGCGCTCATTAAACGACACCTCGACAGTTGAGCAGTGGGTTCTAAAGATCCGAAATCAGCTCTCCAGATTCCTCGATTTTGATTCAAAAACCAATGCCGCAATCATGGCTAATAATCTTGACTGGACTGCTCCTGTTTCTGCACTTGAATTTTTGAGAAATATAGGCAAACACTTCAGTGTTAATCAGATGTTGGCAAAAGATAGTGTTGCATCGCGTCTTGAAAGTGGCGGAATTTCATACACAGAATTCTCATACCAAGTACTACAAGCATTTGATTATCTAGAACTGTACCGCCGTCATAAGTGCACGCTGCAACTTGGTGGTAGCGATCAGTGGGGGAATATTGTTGCTGGTTTAGATTTGATTCGTAAGGTTGAAGGCGGATCTGCGCATTGTTTGACAATCCCACTTATGGCTAAATCCGATGGCACTAAATTTGGAAAGACTGCCGGTGGAAGTGTTTGGTTAGATCCCGAGATGACATCACCATATGCGTTCTACCAATTCTGGCTCAATAGCGATGACGCTGATATACCGAAATATTTGAAGGTATTTTCTTTCAAGTCTCGCACAGAGATTGAAGAATTGATTAGAAGCCACGAAATTAATCCTGGACTACGTGAAGCTCATCGGGCACTTGCACGTGAGTTAACAACGCTTGTTCATGGTGAAGATGAATGCGTTGGCGCAGAGAAAGCAGCGTTAGCCTTATTTGGGCAAGGTGAGTTGAGTGAACTTGGCGAAAAGGCTCTGGAGTCTGCCCTCTCTCAACTCCCACAGACAACTATCTCCAAAAGCGAAGACTTTCCTACGTGGGTGGACCTTCTGGCCGCCACCGGGGTGGTGGATTCCAAGTCGGCAGCCCGCAGAATCGTGAAAGAGGGCGGGGCTTACCTCAATAACGCCAAAGTCCCCTCAGAAGACTTCGCTCCGACCTCAAAAGACCTACTTTTCGGTCGTTTTCTACTGCTTCGAAAAGGTAAGCGAGATTTGGCTGCTGTCATAGTCTCCTAAAAGGTGCGGTTTATAAGGGTTTCAGAGCCTTTCTCGAATTTTCACCCCAAATCATCTCAATTTGACCCTGACCCCCTCCTGGGTTATGGTTCTCTCTCGCCCGCGAAACGGACTCTTAAAGGCCGTGCGGCGAAATTCCTTCCAAATCTCGTGGTCCTCTGGACCCTTGCTTCAGTTCATGCAAATTGACCTGTAGTCGGGCATGCATTAGGTTTGGTGGTCTGCCCTGCAAGCGGTGAGTAATTGCCGTGCGCGGAGCGCGGTCGTACCTTGAGAACTCAACAACGTGCAAAATCAATGCCAAAAATAGGGCTTTTATAGGCATGTTTTCATGTTTATAAAAATCCAAATTCCTTTGTATTTTCTCTTTTTGAGATCATTACAAAACAAAAACAATT
>DAIQAR010000090.1:0-2610 GCA_036781605.1 Candidatus Nanopelagicaceae bacterium | reverse complement strand
CAAGGGGGACCTTGTGGGAGAGTAGATCGCCGCCGGACATCATTTATAAAGAGCCTCGTGCTTTGTGTTAATTTCGATTAGCGCAAAGTCCGGGGCTCTTTTTTATGCACACAGCTACTTGTTAACAATTGAAAATGTTGTACAAATGTTTCCTGCAATCTTGAGTGACTATTGCAAAGTGAAAAAGGAACAATCTCCTGTAGCGATAAATAGTGTCCATCTACTTGGACGTGTGAGCAGTCTTGCAGTGAGCAAACAGATGCCAAGTGGTGACATGGTTGTGGAGTTCAGATTGGTCGTTGACCGCAAGAGTAAACGCGCAGTTAAACGAGAAGTAGACACCTTGGATATCACTGCCTGGCTTTCCCGTCCTCAAAAGAGGGCACTTTCCCTTAAAATCAATGATTGGGTAGACGTTGAAGGGTCTATTCGCAGACGATTTTGGAAATCGCCCACCGGTCTTGCAAGTAGATGGCAGGTCGAAGCAAGCGAATTAAGGAAAATCTAGGTACGGTTTACTCATGGAAAACACTCCCTCTGATGTCCAAGACGTACGTGAATCAATCGCTTTAGTGCAGGTTTTGCCGCTCAATGAACATCCAGGCGCATACGATCAGATCCATGCTCGATTAGAAGAGGCCCTTCGTTCCATAGACGGAATGTAGTGTTTGATGAAAACCCGTCTTGATGCAGAACTCGTTCGTCGAGGTTTGGCTAGATCCAGAGATCATGCTGCAGATCTTATTGAATCACGGATGGTTTTAGTTACTGGTATCCCAGCTAGTAAACCTGCAACTCAAGTCGATGCCGAAACTTCCATTGTTATTCAAGGTCAAAGAGATGATTTCGTATCCAGAGGTGGTCACAAGCTTGCCGGCGCGTTAGATCATTTTGCAGAGATTGATGTTTCTGGAAAGCGCGCACTAGATGCAGGTGCATCAACAGGTGGGTTCACTGATGTATTGCTCAAGCGCGAAGTAAAAGATGTAGTGGCTGTTGACGTGGGATATGGCCAGCTTGCCTGGGAGCTCAGACAAGATCCGCGAGTCATAATTTTGGATAGAACTAATATCCGTCACTTAACTTTGGAGCAAATAGGTGATCCAGCAGAAATCGTCGTTGCCGATTTATCGTTTATATCTTTGACATTGGTCTTACCTGCCTTGGTGAGTGTTTCAAAGAGCAGTGCTGATTTTCTTGTGATGGTTAAGCCTCAATTTGAAGTGGGAAGAGAGAAATTGGGCGCAGGTGGCGTCGTCCGTGATCCACTTTTACGTAAAAGCGCCGTGCAAGAGGTTGCCGATTGCGCATACGATATGGGGCTGGGATGCAAAGGAGTTGTGGCGAGTCCATTACCGGGGCCTGCTGGCAATGTTGAGTATTTCTTGTGGCTTAAGCGAGGTAGCGCAGAACTTTCTGAGAAGGATCTTGACGCCGCAATCGCAACTGGCCCTCAGTAGCTTTTATTTATAGAAAGGGGAGAGTAATGAGAAGTGCACTACTAGTTGTACACCCGACTCGCCCCGAGGCTCTGGCTTTTGCAAAAGAGTTGATCCCTGCACTTTCTGCTGATGGAATTTCAAGCGTGACGAATTTTCCAGATGGAATCGCTGGTGCGAAACCGATTCAAGATTCGAAAGATTATGAGATCGCCATTGTCTTGGGTGGCGATGGAACTATGTTGCGAGCAGCAGAGATTGTTTTGGGAACTGATACCCCCATTCTTGGCATAAACCTTGGCAATGTTGGATTTTTAGCTGAAATCAAGCGCCCGAGCGCGCAAGAACTTGCGAAACAAGTCGCAGCGAAAAACTACCGTGGTGAAGCAAGACTACTTCTTGAATTTGAGGTCTTGCGTGGTGGAAAAAAGATTGATTCAGGCTGGGCACTCAACGAACTTACCGTTGAAAGAAGCCATTCGCAGATGGTTGAACTCTTTGTTCAAATTGATGGAAGGCCGTTATCGCGCTGGGGCTGCGACGGTGTTATTTGCGCAACGCCCACTGGTTCAACTGCCTACGCATTTTCAGCGGGAGGTCCAGTTCTTTGGCCGGAAGTAGAAGCGATTGTTCTGCTTCCTCTCGCGGCACACGCACTTTATTCTCGGCCTATGGTCATCTCACCTGATTCACAAATTGCGATCGACATCGAGTCCCTTGAAGCACTTGTCTCTGCTGATGGTTTTCGTAAGGTCGAATTGCAAAAGGATGACCGAGTGATTATCAGGAAAACGCCAAAGAAGATGAGTATTTTGCATATTGAATCTGCTGTCTTCACGGATCGATTGGTCGCTAAATTTAAATTGCCTATTGAAGGTTGGCGCGGTGAGTGAGAAGTTCTACGGTTTAGAAGAGATTTCAATTCGAAATCTTGGTGTAATCGAATCTGCGAATATTGAGTTGCAGCCAGGACTAAATGTTCTAACTGGCGAAACTGGTGCGGGCAAAACGATGGTGCTCACTGCCCTTGGTCTCATCCTTGGCGGAAAAAGCGATGCTGATCGCGTGCGAACAGGAAGTGATAGAGCGCATGTCTCTGCAATTTTCTCACTGGACAAGAAGGCGACAAGCGCACTAGGAGATGAGGTTGAGCTTGAAGAGGGAAATTTGC
>DAIQAR010000089.1:0-2611 GCA_036781605.1 Candidatus Nanopelagicaceae bacterium | reverse complement strand
GGAGGATTCGACATAGGTTCCAGTTGTCCGCTTCATGATCAAGACTTCTTTAATATAAGTCGCTTATTTTAAAGACTTCTTTAATAGAGGTCAACCTAAGCAGTAAATGCAATAGTCACCAAAGGTGACCATTAGCATCTCAGTTAGCAAAATTCAACCTGTGTTGCTCAGGCGCTTACGAAATTTGGTCTCTGATGACAAAAATACGGGGACAGAGAAAATCTTGACATTATTCATCAGAAGGTTACACTTAGTGAAACTTTACGATTAGTCTTTCATGCAACCTATTCGGCAATTAATGGATGTAATCAGCCATCTGGCCAGCCAGCAGGCTTGCTTGTTTACACCCGCTGATTTGCGCTCAGTTCTTCCCGAGCATTCGGAAACAGCCTTCAAAACACTATTGAGCAGGGCAGTTCGTGAGGGGCACCTAACCAAGCTATGTCGTGGCTTGTATTTATATGAAAAAGCCAATCCAGATCGCGGATTGATCCTGCCTCATGCAGTCTCTAAACTGCGACCTCTTGGACTTAATTATCTCAGTCTTGAGACCGTAATGAGTGATGCAGGAGTGATCTCCCAGATACCCATGAACCGCATCATGGTCATGTCCTCAGGTCGGTCTAGCGTCATTGACTGCGGCCCTTGGGGTACCATTGAATTTATCAAAACTAGGCAGCGACCAGAGGAGCTGGTGGGTCAACTTGAATACGACCCCATAGCACGACTTTGGCGAGCCAGCGTCGCACAAGCCCTAAGGGATATGAGAGCAACGCATCGGAGTATTGACTTGATTGACTGGAAAGTAGCCCATGAGTTTGTTTGATGAACTAGTCGATACAGCACTAAAAAATAAGCAAGAGTTGAGCCCCTTGCGTGTAGTCGTGGAGAAAGAACTTCTTCACCATGACATTCTTCGAGTGCTCAGCGGCGCTGGCCTGCTCACACAACTGACATTCATGGGTGGAACGTGTCTGCGTGCATGCTATGGTTCTAGTCGATTGAGTGAGGACTTAGATTTCACTGGAGGTTCTGATTTTACGCGTGATCAACTGGAGGCGATGAGCAATATACTGGTCAAAAGCCTCAGGGCGAAATATGGGCTGGAAGTCAACGTTACAGATCCTGTCCGCGAAGAAGGCAACGTCGACACTTGGAAGCTCAGGGTTCAGACAAGGCCAGGGCGGAAAGACCTTCCTGCTCAACGCATCAATATTGATGTATGTGCCATTCCAAGTTACCAACCACGCCCGATGGCGCTGCTAAATCCCTATGGGGTTGAAATGGGTACCAGTGGTTTAATCATAAATGCTCAATCGCGCGAAGAGATTTTTGCTGACAAATTGGTCGCCTTTGCATTACGTCCAAACAGACTCAAAAATCGTGACTTGTGGGACATCGCCTGGCTACATCAACAAAGGATCAAGCCAGCTCTTGAGGTGATCATCAGCAAACTCAATGATCATCATGCTGAGCCTGATGCTTATTTGAAAGCGTTTTCCGAGCGTGCGTTATCCTTGAAAAATGATCCTAAAATAGCAAAGGAATTTCGTAAAGAGATGGCTCGGTTTCTTCCCAACGAGACTGTGAAAGAAACTGTGAGTTCAGATAAGTTCTGGGAATACTTAAGTAACTTGATGGAAAGTTACTACCAACAAGTGATTCAGGTGCTAGAAGGACACGGACCACCATCAGAGTTCAAAATGTAATCGTACGTCTGTGCAACACACCTTGTCTGTAACGTACTTCCCAGCATAGGCATATCAGAGATGGCCAGGGTACTGGTTCAGCTGGCATTGCGCGATTATGTGAAAAGCGCTGTCTGACGAACTTTATCGTTTCGACTCCGCTCTTAGTTCTCGAACAAAAGGGGGCTGCGGTTCGGTTCCTGATTCGAGGCTCGAACCAATTTTGGTGAAAGTTCGACTCCATGACGGGACACTGAACTTTGAAATCCCGTTTGTTCGACTCCCGCACTGGTACTAGAACTTCACAGTGAAAAAATTAACTCGCTCAAAACTGATCTTTGGTTAAGCAGCTGCAAGTTGCAAGTTGACTTTTTTACCCAGTGCAGCAGCGGCACTGGCGAGAGTGGTGAGGGTTAGGCTTGCATCGTTTTCATCAAGCAATCTATTTAAGGCAGCGCGGCTTGTGTGCATGCGTTTAGCAAGTTCAGTTTTGGTCAATTTCTGAGCTTTCATTTCTTGGTCTATCTGCCAAGCAATAACTCTTTTCAGCGCAACAGCAGTGCTGGACTCAAGCAGGGATTCCTCTTGCAAAAAATCATCGAAACTCGATCCAATATTTTTCTTTGACATGTCATGTCCTTTTCAAGATTTTGAGTCGGTCTTTAGCAAGATCCAAGTCTTGCTTTGGTGCGTATTCCAGCACACTTGGACACCGGGGGGGGAATGAGTGTCCAAGTGTTGGTGGAATATGCAATATCCCTCCTTAAGCTATAAAAGCCGCCCTCATCAACTCGATATCACCCCTTGAGATCGCTAGATTTTTTGCTGCCTCTTCCCACTCTCGAGTCACCCCCAAGACCTCGTCTAAAATCTGAGTCGCTTGATCTGAAGTTAATTCGTAATACTGAGCTGTAGCAATCACA
>DAIQAR010000088.1:0-2648 GCA_036781605.1 Candidatus Nanopelagicaceae bacterium | reverse complement strand
GCTAAAATGGTGCACCCGGCGAGGGTCGAACTCACAACCTCTTCCTTCGGAGGGAAGCGCTCTATCCAATTGAGCTACGGGTGCCCACGAGGAAAAATCTGAGGGGAAGGCACGACGGGGTCAATACCCGTTTATCCGCTCTGATAAAAATGATCTCGAAAATATCAACCCCGACTCAACTACAACCTCCGCACTCTGTTCATCAAGCGCTGTGCAATTGTCCAATCATTACTTATCCAAAGCGACCAACTATTCCATCGACGGTATTCCGAGCCGATAGTATCGGCACCAATTCTTTTTGTGATGATATTCAAAAGTAGATTTGCGCAATATTGAGGCAATGTTTGGTTACTAAAATACTTGTGCCATGCTGCTTGCGCATTTGAACCCATTTGCACTGCTCGATCTAAATTCTTAGTCACTATTTCAGGAATTTTATTAATATCGCTCTCTTTGATAACAAGAGCAATTGAGCTCCAATCTGGACCAATAGGTAACACAAATTTGTCAGCTATGATAATAGGAGATATTCCAAGCGCCATGCTTTCATAAAGCCTGATTGTTGCTGGAGCCCAACCCGCTGGACACAAAGAAAACAAAGAGCTTCTCATAATGTCTACATATCGATCTTTTTCATTTTCCTTGTAATCAAACCAACGGTCGCTTTCCTCCAAATAAAAATCTGTATTTTTTTTATGAAGCGCAAAGATTTTAGAACGGAGGGCATTCGAAGTAATATTTCCTCTCCAAGAAGCTGAAAACCGGGGTTCTTGACGATCCTTTGTTATGAATTCAAGCACCTTGACATTTTGCACATCAAAGGGAATGGCTCCATGTATGTTAGGGTTAAAGCGATTTTTTGCCAAACTGGTGTAGATGCCTTTAAATAGTCCAGCCGCGGCGTCCGCATTATTTATAGTATAAGTTTTGTGAAGATTAGGACCTATAAGATTATTTTCTTTAATTTTTTTTATATACCGCCACTCCTTGAATGAGCTCTCTTCTTGAATAATGAATGCATCCGCAACTTCGGGCAAAAGTGTCTCCTCGCACTGAGTGGAATTAAAAAGTAATTCCCGCTTTATTTTTTTGTATAAATTTCCTTCATGATGAAAACTACATTCATCACGAGTTGGAAAATATATTTTAAGTTTCATATTCTTCAAAAATCAAGGATGACGGGTTTGTCTAATCCCCGTTTCCCAGTTTTACAAGAATCACCTGGGATCAAGAACTTTAGGCACAAAAAAAACGGCCAGATTACTCCGGCCGTTTTTTTAGGAATGTAATAAGGCTTAGTTCTTAGGCTTTATAGGGGTCGAGGAGGGAGCTGCATTGGTTCCGTGAGCAGCCTGCTGGGCCTGAATCTGCTGGGCAAGGTTCTGAACCGCCTGCTGAAGGTCGACAAGAGGAACCCATCCGATGAGATTGCCATTCTGTCCGGTGGACTTGTCGGCAAAGGAAGCAGCATTCAAGAGGCGAGCCTCGCCGGTCTTTGTATTCCACTGGACCACGGAGTCAACCTGCTTATCGGCAATGGTGATCTTGGCCGAGATACACTGGAAGGTGGGTTGTTCGACTGCAGTCGTGCTCTTTTCGTTGCAACCGGCTAATGCGAGAGAAGCAGCTGCGAGAAGGGTGATGGAGGATAATTTCATGAGATTAAAAATCTAGAATCAGAATCGGGTAAATGCAACTTGAAATAATTTACCCAAAAGATGTTTGTAAATGGCGAGGCGATTTACTTCCCCTTTGTATCAATTAACTTGGCAACCTCAATCTCATTCAAGGTCACGGGATTCTGTTGAAGCAGTTTAGCAAGGTAAGCCTTGGCAATGATCTGGGCCTTTTCTTTGCGAAGTTCGTTGGTCAAGGGAATCTTGACCTCGTCGAGAGTGGCCATGTAGGGCTCCTTGACTTCAAGTACACGAATAATATGCCAGCCGTCATTCATACGGATCGGATCGGTAGTTCCGCTCTTCGAGAGTGAGGATACGGCCGTGCGGATCTCGGGCTGGATCTGGTTTTCTCCAAGTGATCCGAGATCACCCCCACGCTGGGCGCTGGCCGGATCTTCGCTCTGAGACTTGGCCACTGAGTTGAAATCACCACCCTTGAGAGCCTTTTGCACGGCTTCGAGCTTCGCCTGGGCCTTCTCCTCCAAGGCCTTGTCTGCTCCCTTGGGGCAGGCGATGTAGATCTGAGCGAGATGGTACTGCTTTGGAACTTGGAGGGCGTTGTTCTTCTTTAGGGCAGCGTAGGCGGCTTCCAAGTCAGTCTGCGAAGGGAAATCGGCCGGAGGAACTGCCAGCGACTGAAGGTAAGACTGGGTGATGGTCTGCTGACGAATCCGCTCCAACTGGGCGGCAACCTCGGGTTGCTGTTCCCATTTCTTGGAGAGAGCCTCCTTGAAGACAAGTTGCTGAACGATCAGTTCCCGGACCAGCTTGTTCAGTGAGGCAGGGTCCTTTGAGAGCAGGAGTTGATCGCGAATAGGTAGCTTCTCGATGAGGGGCTTGATGTCGTCGGCCTTGACCTCGCTTTCACCAACCTTGGCGATGACCGTGTTATCAGCTTTTGCCGGAGTGCTGAATCCAATGAGGCTGAAGGCGATGAGTGGGATGATTTTAAAAAGATCCATAATAATG
>DAIQAR010000087.1:0-2773 GCA_036781605.1 Candidatus Nanopelagicaceae bacterium | reverse complement strand
TCTTTGCGATTAAGGACATCTTTACAAATAATCTTCAAGGCTGGATACCAACGGGCGAAAAGGGAAGTTCTAGCGACAGATTCACATTCGCCCGCGAAATTAACGTGATCTGGGGAGCAGTAACTTGTTCGATCATGCTAGTTGGCTCAGTCCTAAGAGTCACGCTTCAGCATTACGCCTGGTACAACTGGATCGGGGTTTTTATCTTTGGTTGTATCTCAGGTTCGGTCTTTATCAAGGTCCATCTAGCACCAGGAGGAAGAAAATGACGTCCAAAGAAATTTTCCATAGAAGTGCCGTAAAAAAGGCCGTAATTCCAGCTGCTGGTTTGGGAAGCCGCCTCGGTCAATTGAGCTCCGTAACTCCAAAAGAACTACTTCCACTTGTCAATAAACCTGCGATTCAGTGGATTCTTGATGAGGCTAGTGCCGCCGGTATTGCAGAAGTTTGCCTCATTATTTCGCCGGATAAAGAGCAGCAGTTCGAGAAATTCCTTGCTACTTATCGCACTGATATGGGAATCCAGATCATGATTCAAAGGAAAGCTGGTGGGCTTGGCCATGCCTTGCTCAGCACCGAGCGCTGGGTTGGTAGCGACCCCTTTGTCGTCCTCCTACCCGATGACTTCATTTTAGGGGAAAACGGTGTTCTCAGCCTCCTTGAGGCTTACCAGAGAAGTCAATCGATTGTCGTAACACTTATCGAGACTCCCCAGTCCGCACTCTCGTTATATGGCGTTGCGGAAGTTAAGCCTCGGCAGGATGACCTACTCCACGTCGTTGATATCGTCGAAAAGCCACCTCTTGGATCAGCCCCGTCAAATTTGAGCATTGTTGGAAGGTATCTTCTCACAAACAAGATCTGGGAGGCTCTTCATCATGAGGCAATTTCAGCCTTAGGTGAAATCCAACTTACGAGCGCCTTGCGAGCACTATCCCATGATGCACAAGTAACAGCTACCGTGTCACAAGGCGAGCGACATGACCTAGGGAACCAAGAGGGTTGGCTGAACGCCAATATCGCATTCTCAAAATGGATTGCTGATGGATCGTCTGCCATTGCTCGAAAGATGAACACGAATTTTGGAGAATTTCTTGTTGGTTCAATGTTGGCACACGACTCCTTGGAACTTCCAAGCCTAAGTGAAGAAGTTGCTCTGAATGTAAAGAGGTTGATAGAGCAGAAGTCCGTATCTGGGCTAGTGGAGAGTAAGAAGTTACCCCCAATTTCAATCCAAATGTGGGACAACGCATTTTTTGACTTGGTCGATGTAAGCAAAATCTCTGAAGCAAATAAAAATGGCAAGATACAAAGCCTTCGCCTCCTTTGGGAGAAATTGCAAATATGCCCTGCAGAAGTGAACCCCTTCCTAATTCTCTTTGAGAGTAATCTTGGAATAAGTGTTGTTTCGGGCGAGGACCGGCTTCAAGAGTTTCGGGCCTTGGGTATGAATCAAATTCCAGCTTGGATTATTCGCCCTCTTGATTTTGAAAATCCGTTCGCCCGACTATGAAAAACAAAGAGATCCAAGGTCTCAGAGCCATCGCTGTGTTAGCGGTCGTCCTCTACCATGCCCACTTCTCCTGGATCCCAGGCGGTTTTGTAGGGGTGGATGTATTCTTCGTAATTTCAGGATTTCTAATCACTCAAATGATTCTTAAGGAATTATCACATTCTAATAAGATTAATTTCCCCGCTTTTTATGCGAGGCGACTCCGTCGACTGCTCCCCACGGCGGTGGTGGTCGTGATTACTACAATTGGAGTGGGGCGACATCTCATATCTCCATTGCGATTTAAAAGTCTTGGTTTAGATGGAATTTCTTCAATTTTTTATGGAGCGAATTACAGGTTCTACTTCTCTCAAATTGACTACCTAAATCTAGGTTCAAAACCGTCGCTATTCTTGCATTTTTGGTCTTTAGCCGTTGAAGAGCAATTTTATTTTGTCTGGCCTCTTTTGATATTTGTTGGCTACAAGCTCTTTAAAAAATGGGGGGCATTCACACTTTTATTACCCGTACTAGGACTTTCTTTTTTCATTTCCTTAAAGTTTTCATCATCTAATCCCACTCTTGCTTTCTACTCATTACAAACTAGGGCTTGGGAATTTGCCGTTGGTTCATTGACTTGTTTTGCAGTATTTGCATTTCGCAAGGTACCAATATTCTTTCGCACTCTCTTGGGTTGGGCAGGCATTGGTCTCCTAGCCTACGGTTTCTTAATGATAAAGGACTCGCAGCCCTTTCCCGGATTCGCGGCGCTCGTTCCGACTTTAGCCGCCGCACTTGTGATCTTTGCATCCTCATATGGCAACTTTGTTGGATCTTTTCTGATAACGAATCCTATATTTTATGGAGTAGGAGCGATTTCATATTCACTATACCTTTGGCATTGGCCTATTTATCAATTGGAGTCTGAAGTCATCGGCGGTAATCCCCGAGGTGTAGCACTTTACGGATATTTCATATTGACGTTGGCACTCTCAATGATTTCTTACTTCTTGATAGAAAAACCTATACGTAACTATCGCCGGATTGCCGTTCGCACTCATCACAGTTTTATCACAGGCGGCTTGATTTCTGCGGTAGGTGCCTTAACCGCGCTAAGCGTGATGGGGCTTAACCTATTTACAATCTCTACTGCAGATTTGGCGGCCGCAAATCCCACTTCTGCGAGTACACCTATTGCTACGCCTGCCGCCACAACCGGCCCACTGCCGAGCCCTGCCGCCACGACTTATCCAACGGCGCCCCCAACTTTGGCTTCAACCT
>DAIQAR010000086.1:0-2776 GCA_036781605.1 Candidatus Nanopelagicaceae bacterium | reverse complement strand
GTAAGAGTAATGGTTACTGTTAGAACATGAAAAAGAAGCTCGTGGTGAAGGTATTAACAGGGTCAAATGACCCAGAGCGCACCGCTCAGGCATTTACAGTCGCAGCAACTGCCGCTGCCTCTGGCATTGATGTCTCGCTCTGGCTGACAAGTGAGGCTTCCTTCTACGCCCTGCCTGGTAAATGTGAAGAGTTTGAGCTTCCTCACTCCGCTGCTCTATCTGAACTTCGAGATCAAATTTTGGCTGCAGGATCCATCACGCTCTGCACTCAATGCGCTCAAAGAAGAGGAATCACAGAGAAAGACCTCATAGCAGGCATCATCATTAAGGGATCAGCATCCTTTGTTGCAGAGATTATGGAAGATGGCGTGCAAGTAGTTGTGTACTAGGCCCACTTATTTCAACAAGCGTAGGTTATCCACAAGAGGCATTCTTTCAATTTAATTTACTCACCAGACACATCAGACTCCGATCATGGAGCTGCGCTTTACACAATCATCCCGCAAGCACCGAATTGGAAAAGCTCATGCAAAACATGTCTTGTCTACTTCTGAACCTTGAATCCATGGTGAAGTTGGGACAACGCGCATAATCTATGACTGGATAGGCTTTGATGAGCGCGGCGTAGAGCTAGAAATCACGGGAATCTTAGAAGAGGGCTACATTGCTATCATTCATGTAATGCCCGTTAGTTTTAGAAGAGATAGGAAGGGGTAAAGATCTTGGGTAAGAAATTCTCAGACCACGTGGTTTTTGGCCCTGATATCAACTTAGATAAAGAGCTAGTTTTAGATTACGACGGCTCAAGGCTTACTGAGGCAAAAGCTGAAGAAATTGCCACTCGTAATTCAGAGCTACGCTCGGCACAAACAAAAAATAATTAACCTGCCGAAACAATAACTTCCTGAGTCGCGCTCACTCCATCGATATCTAAAGTTGAATCAATCGGGGTTGTGCGCTTAATAACGGCGAGCGCAATAGGCCCCAGCTCATAATGACGCGCAACTGAACCGATAAAGCCGACTTCTTTCTCACCATCCATCACTTTCGCTCCGTGCTGGGGCATATGCACCATAGAACCATCCAAATGAAGCAGAACTAGTCTGCGTGGTGGGTGACCTAGGTTAAAAACCTTTGCCACCGTCTCTTGTCCTCTGTAGCAACCTTTGTTCAGATGCACGGCGCTTCCAAGGAACCCAAGCTCATTGGGAATTGATTTGTGATCTACTTCAAAGAGAATGCGTGCTCGCCCTGCGGCAATGCGCTCTGCTTCAAGGGCCCACATACCAATTTGCTGATGGGCACTTGCAAAGGCTGTGGTTGTCTCCGCCAATTCATTTCGCGAAACAAGCGCGTATGGACCACCAATGGAATCGCTCATCCCGGGAGCGCGCAAGACGGCGAATTCATCACTCACATCTTTCACATCAACTTTGAGCATGAACTTCATCTTCTCTAGATATGTGGTGAGCTCTTCTGCTTTCTCTTTCTCCGTATGCATCCACGTTGTTGTTCCATCATCGACCATAAACATCTGATGTTCGATATGTCCTTGGGCATCTAGGAGAAGCGACATAGTCCATTGACCAGTAGGCAATGTGGAGAGCTCTTGGGTAAACATGTCGTTAAGCCATTTGGTTCGATCATCACCACTCACAGCAATGACGGCGCGGTGGGAGAGATCTGCCCAGGTGTTACCTAAAGCAAGCGCGCGTTGTTCGTGGTTGGGTTCACCAAAATGCCAAATTGCCCCGGCATCTGGGCCATCTTCAACTAGAACTGCGCTCATAGTTACTTCTTGTTATAACACGTGGCGCATGTGCCATATATGGCAAAGTGTGTGACATCTGTGTGAAAGCCATAATCATCTAGAAGTGATTGAACAAAGTTTGCTGCCGCATCGATCGGAGCATCTCCCACAGATTCACAGATACCGCAGACTAGATGCAGATGCGTGAGCTCCTCTGCTGCGTGATATGTAGCACCACCATGACCTAGATGAGTGTGTTGAACCAAACCAACGTTCTCAAGAGTCTCAAGGTTGCGATAGACAGTAGAGAGATTAATTCCAGGATGAGTAGAGCGAATATGCGCTGAAACCTCTTCAGGGGTTGCATGCCCAAGGGTTCGAACTGCTTGAAGGACTAACTCGCGCTGCGGTGTAAGTCTTAAGCCTTTTTGCCTGAGTTCATTCTGCTCTGCCATGGTCCTAATCTTACGGGTATTCTTACGCCCCTTATGGCACGCATATTGCTTCTCACCAATCACTTAGGCGCAAGCGCCCAAGTGCTGCCATCACTTTCCCTCTTGCAACATCAAGTACGCATACTGCCTGCTGAGAGCTCAATTCTAATTGACGCTCCTGATGCTGATTGTTTAATCATCGATGCACGCAAAGATCTGCCACAGATCAAAGCGCTAACACGTTTGATGACAAGCACTGGTCTTAATTGTCCGCTACTTGCAGTTGCAACTGAAGGCGCGCTCTCTGCAATCAGCAGCGACTGGGGTATTGATGATGTCATTTTAGATACTGCAGGTCCTGCTGAAGTTGAAGCGCGTATTCGTATCGCTGTTGGTAAATATCAAGAGCGCGCACTTGCATCTGATCCTTCCCTGTCTGAGATTCGTACAGGTGAAGTTGTTATTGACGAGACGTCCTACACGGCAAAGATCAAAGGACGCTCACTTGATCTCACATTTAAGGAATTTGAATTACTCAAGTTTCTTGCCCAACATCCAGGAAGAGTCTTTACTCGCGCTCAGCTCTTGCAAG
>DAIQAR010000085.1:0-2814 GCA_036781605.1 Candidatus Nanopelagicaceae bacterium | reverse complement strand
AATGGGTGATCGGGTGGGAGCGGTTCAGGGTCAGTTACATCTAAAGCAGCACTCAAGCGACCTGTGCTTAATTCGGCCACCAGAGCATTGGTATCAACTACCCGCCCTCTTGCGACATTCACTAAAAGCGCGCCATCTTTCATCAGCGCTAACCGGCGCGCATTAATGAGGTGCTGACTCTCCGCGTTTAGAGGCAGAATTAAAATGACAACATCAAAAGTTGGAAGCAACTCATCGAGTTTATCCATGGTGAGTGAACCATTATTGCCACTTCGCGAAAAGGTGGTGATCTCTACTTCATAGGGAGTGAGATATGAAACCAGTGTTTGCCCTATCGAGCCCGCTCCAATAATTCCTATCTTGCTATCGTTAAGCGAACCCATGCGTTCGTGATTCCAAATGCCCTGATTTTGTAAGCGTAAGAAATGTAGGAAATTCCTCTTCATTGCGATGGTCATTCCAACAGCAAGCTCGGCGGTGGAAGCATTGTGAACGCCTTGGGCGTTGCACAAGATAACTCCATCGCGAACATAAGGAACAGCTGATTCATATCCAGCATTTGGAACCTGGAGTATTTCTAAATTACTCATCGCCTTCACAGGTTCAAGAGTTTCAGTACCTGTCATATACGGCTGAACATAAAATGTAACGCTAGATAGATCTGACTCATGCAGAGGATGTGTCGCAGGGGATAATCGGGTAAAGCCTTCTGGAACTATTAGATCGTCCCATTGGCTCCAGACTATATGTGAAGTATTTGCCATCACTCTTCGCCGATATCTTCATTCCAAACATCTGGTTTTTCAGAGATGAACTTAGCCATCAGGTCTTTGCACTCCTGTGAGTTGAGGTTGATCACTTCAACTCCATGTGAGCGAAGTAAATCCTCTGCCCCCATAAAAGTTTCATTTTCGCCAAGTACTACTCGTGGAATCCCATACAGAAGAATTGCTCCGCTACACATATGACATGGTGAGAGAGTTGTGTACATAGTTGATTTGGCATAGACACTTGCAGGAAGGCGTCCAATATTTTCTAGGCAATCTGTTTCGCCATGACGAATAGCGCTGCCTTGTTGGACGCGTTTGTTGTAGCCGACTCCAAGGACTTTTCCATCAACGACCAGCGCCCCACCAATCGGGACCCCGCCTTCTGAGCCACCCTGTCGAGCTGCCGCAATGGCATATTCCAGGAAGTGCTGATCGTCCATTTTCGCCCCTTTTCACCCGTATAGCCCCTACTTTAAGTGAAAATTACCTGAGTGTGGGCTCAACATTGGAGGAATTTGGTTATAGCGTTCCACCATTCCCTCGGTCTATGAGCCGTCATTTCATACGGGGTCGCAAACACCCCCGATAACAAAATTAGGAGAGATGACGTATGTCTAATCTGGAAATTCGCGAAGGCGAATATGGAGACAAAGTCCTAGCTTTCGAGCCAGGCGGAATTGAAGCAATCGCAGAAAACGAGAGGCATGGAAAGCCATGGTCTCTCTTTGCCACCTGGATGAGCCCAAACCTAGAGTTTGCAACCGTTTATGTGGGTGCTTTGGGAATTATTGCCTTCGGACTTAACTTTTGGGAGGCAGTCGTAGGCATTGTTATTGGAAATGCTCTCGGAGCCGCTGCGCAATTTATCCTCACCCAAGATGGGCCAAAGTACGGCGTCCCACAAATGATTATCGGGCGAGTCGCTTTTGGTAAGAAAGGAAATATTCTTCCCTCAATTCTGAACGCTGGTGCCGCAGGTATCGGTTGGTTTGCAGTTAACTCAATTTCAGGCGCATACGCACTTTCAACATTTACAAGTGCAACTCCGTTTGAATCCCTGGTTATCGTTGTAATCATCCAGATTGTGATTGCCTTCATCGGTCACAACTTGGTTCAGGCAATTGAAAAATATCTTTTCCCTTTCCTTTTAATCGTATTCACACTTGCATCATTAACAGCGCTCTTTAGTCGCTCTGCACACTTGACTCATTTTCACCATCAGAGTGCACCTGGCGGTCTTCTAATTCTTATTGGAGCAGTATTTGGTTATGCAGCAGGCTGGAACCCATTTTCAGCTGACTACTCTCGTTACTTGCCAAAAGATTCAAATTCAAAGCAGGCGGGTATTGCTGCTGGACTTGGAATCTTCTTCTCAGCAACTGTTCTAGAAATTGTTGGCGCTGCTGCAGGAACTGCAGGACTTCACTCCTACGACAGCGGTAACCCAACTGGCGACTTCACTGGTGCTCTCTCACCATTCCTTGCAAGCTTTGTCTTGATTGGAATCGTAGGAGGTTCAATTTGCGCAAACGTCTTGAACATCTACTCCGGCGCAATGTCATTCTTAGCAATTGGAGTAAAACTTGGAAGCCGAATTCGTAGAGGCTTGTATATTCTCGTTTTCGGACTTCTCGGATTCTGGTTGGCTCATGCAGCCATGGCGAACCCTGCAAATAACTATGAAAACTTCCTTTTGATTATGTCTTACTGGATTGGACCTTGGCTTGGTGTTGTTATTGCCGACAAGTTCCTGCGCAAAGGCGCTTCAGTTGAAAAGTTGCTCTTCGCAAATCGGGAAAACTGGGAAGGTCTAGTTTCGTTCATAGTTGCCGCCGTTATATCGATTAGCGGCTTTTGCAATCAAACATGGGGCCACGGCAAGAGTTTCCATTATTTTGATGGTTGGTTCGTTAATAAATATCCAAATATTGGAGATATAACTTTCTTCGTCGGTTTCGCACTAGCCTTCATTCTTTATTATGTGCTCGCCGGTAAGAAAGTAAAGGCAGAGAAGTAATTAATAAGTAATTACCAAGAAGTGTGA
>DAIQAR010000084.1:0-2849 GCA_036781605.1 Candidatus Nanopelagicaceae bacterium | reverse complement strand
AAGTTTCTTGCCCAACATCCAGGAAGAGTCTTTACTCGCGCTCAGCTCTTGCAAGAGATCTGGGGATATGACTACTTCGGTGGCACCCGAACTGTTGATGTGCACATCCGTCGCCTGCGCTCAAAGCTGGGTCCTGAATTTGAAGCAATTATTGGCACAGTGCGCAATGTTGGATATCGCTTTACACAACCACATAGTGGCAAAGAACAACTCGTCAGCGAAAACGCTTAGTACTCTTCTGAAAATGTAAAGAGCGCTTCGATGTAGTGCTCACCTTGGATTCCTAGGTTTGCTGCATCTGGTGGCGAAGTTTGTGGCTCGATGCAGACACCATCTGAATCCTCTGTATAGACAGTCCAATATGGCGCATCTGATTCCACAGTAATTCGCGCAGCACCTGGCCAAACAACAGAGGGTGTTCCTTTGATATCAACAAAACAATCATCCCAAGGCTCTGGCGGGACAGGAATGAATTCTCCAGTGGGAAGTCCATTATCTCCGCGCTTCATCATCTTTCCGGCAGTAAATTCAACTTCTGCGGCATCTCCTCTAGATAACTCTCTTGGAAACCATGGGTGATAACCAAGCCACGCTGGAAGATCACAACCATTTGGTTCGTACTCTAAAATCCAACGCACGGCGTCATCTAATATTTCAATACTTTGATCTACATACGCTCCGTTATATGGATAAGGAAGCTCTAAGCGCGCTCGTCCTTTTCCTGTCTCTTCCCATGAAGAGTGAAAACCAAATCCGTGAATAGCAAAGGGCGGCATCCATGTTGTGGGAAGTGAGTATTCACTTCCATCTTTACCTTTAATTAAACCTTCATTGATGCGTCCTGCCCAGGGAGCCATGGCATACCAACCCCAAGACAACGGAGTACCTCTAAAGGGAAGGGCAAATTGCAGATCACGCCATTGAAGAGAGGCGATACGAGCGCCTTGATCTAGATCAATCGAGACAGAAATCTCTGCGCCGTCGATGTGCTGCATTAGATAATTTCAGCAAGAGTGGGTGGGTTGGCCCCTGCGCGTGAGCATGTAATTGCCGCTGCCTTTGTTGCGCGGACAAGTACTTGGCGTAATACATCTCCGGTGAGAGCAGCTAAACCTCTTTCAACAATCGCTTCAACAACAATTGCCCCAACGGTGTCTCCTGCGCCAACAGTGTCAACTACTTCAATTTTCACACCAGGAACTGAGACCACATCATCTTTTGTGACGCCGATAATTCCATAACTTCCCTTGGTGATAATGACCAAGGTAGTTCCTTCTGCAATCCACTTCTCAGCAATTGTGATCTGATCTTGCTCTGGGTAGAGCCATGAAAGATCATCTTCGGAGACTTTAATAACGGCCGAGATAGAGGCCCACTTAGCGATCTTCTCTTGATAGACAGCGCGATCTGGCAGCACAGAGGAGCGAATGTTGGGATCAAAAACAAGAGGCGCAACTTTCACAACCTTCTTTGCCCATTCAAATAGAACTGACGCGCCTGGCTCCACAATTGTTGCCAGGGTTCCAATCTGAAGTACAGCTGGCTTAAGGGCAATCGGATCTGGAAGCCAAGAATCACTGAAATCAAATGTTGCCGTGCCATCGATCGTGAAGATATATGAAGCAACCCCTGCTCGATCTAAGGAAACATCAGCTGTGCAGGTCTGCTTATCTGAAAAGTGAGCGTAGGAGAGGTTCACATGGTCTTGGGTCAGCTCAGCCTTAATCATCTTGCCGTAATCATCACTTGAAATTCCATCAATAAAACAAGAATCAAAGCCAAGACGCGCAAGAGCTTTTGCTGTATTTGCTGGGCCTCCACCAACGATTGCGCGCTTGCTTCCATCATGTGGAATTAAATCAATAAGCGCTTCACCTGCAACCCAGACCGTCTTATTCATTCTCACCCTTGCGTGCTAGAAATTCTGTAAGTACTCGAACGCCCAACAAATGATCTTCAACTTGTGGCAACCCACTAATCAGTAGTGTTCCCTGCAATCCTTTGCCAGCAACAATCAGCGGAAGACCTCCACCGTGAATTGCGTGAGTCTCTTCAGGCAAGTTATTTACTTCATACCAATCAACGTTCTCTTCTTCAGCCTTCACTCGTTCATACATTGTTGAATGGTGCTTTGCAGCAACTACGCGCGCTTTGCGGGCAATCCATGATGGTTGCTCTGGCTTTGATCCAGGAAGAGCGGTGTGAAAGACAACCCAATCTCCGATACGGACTTCAACGGAGAGCTCAAGTGATTCTTTGCGGGCAATCGCGACACAAATCTCACCGATCTCTACGGCATCTACTAAATCAAGTGATGGCAGAGCTAACACTTCTTCTTCACGAAGTAGCTGCTCGCTTGTAAAGCCGCCTGTAGTCACCGGGCAACCCTAACGGAATTTAAATAGAAGCAAAAACCTTTATGGAGTAGGCGCTGATTGTGGGCCTGCGCCTCGTCCCTGACCAAAGCCAGGTAAGCATTTTGCAAATGCTGCCGCCACTTTAGGATCAGTGCGATCTGGGCGCACACCAGGAGTAATAGTGACTCCAGCTTTTGTTAAGCATGCTTGAATTGTTGGGTCACTGAAAAATCCACCACGACCCCCGCCAGATGGAGCTGTACTCACTGCTGGCTTTGGAGTAGTTGGAGAAGTTTGCGTTTTACTAGAACTTTTTGGAGCAGCAGATGCTTGTGGGGCAACAGGAGCGGCGCCAGCTCCCATGTCAGTAATACGCGCAGCATCTCCAGATTTTAAACTTCCAGATTGTGTTGGATCATCAAGAGTCATAGTCACTGATGTTCCTGCAACTTTTGTGATTGTTCCTGTTACACGAACGCCACCAAAACCTCC
>DAIQAR010000083.1:0-3004 GCA_036781605.1 Candidatus Nanopelagicaceae bacterium | reverse complement strand
GAGAGTGGCCTCATCGTTCAGTGTGATGAGTGTGGCTATTCTCGTGTTGCAACAAATGAGCATCTCGACTCAGAAGTTATCACTCTACTTGCAGGCTGATTAGCTTTAGGTCTTAGTTAAGGTCAAACCTATCTAGCATCATTACTTTGTCCCATGCGGTGACAAAGTCTGCAACAAACTTCTCCATTGAATCACTTGTTGCATAAACCTCAGCAAGCGCACGAAGTTGTGAATTCGATGCAAAGATGAGATCAGAACGAGATACGCCCGCTGGAACTTGTCCTGGGAGCAGACGCAAAAGGTCAGTGAAGAAGCGATTAGAAAGTACGCCACGCTGTAATGCTCGGATTCCGCCAACCAATACCGTCATTTCTGGAGCCGTTAGTCCCATTAGTGAAGCTTTATCCACTAACAAAACTTCAACTGGTTGCGTGACACCCTTTGATACGAAGTCTCGGAATCCATCAGCTTTAGGTTCAAGGACTGCAAATGAATGTACATCTGTTTGTTCTTGAGTTGCATCGCCTCGGCCACCTGTGAAAGGAACCTTGATCTTCACACCAGACTTTTTTGCCGCCGATTCAATTGCAGCAACGCCACCGAGAACAATTAAGTCAGCCATTGTTACCTTGCTTTTAGTACTGCTCTTATTAAATTTACTTTGGATACCCTCATAAATTTTAAGAACCTTATCCAGTTGCGCTGGCTTATTAGCCTCCCAATTGCGTTGCGGTTCAAGACGGATACGTGCACCATTTGCGCCACCACGCTTATCGGTATCGCGGTATGTGGAAGCAGATGCCCAAGCGGTCTCAACTAATTCAGCGATTGTTAGACCAGAATCAAGAATTGTCTTCTTTAGATCTGTGACGTCTTTACCGCTGACTGGTTTTGCCTTTGGTGCTGGAATCGGATCTTGCCAAATGAGTCGTTCACTTGGGACTTCTTTGCCCAGATAGCGATCAATTGGCCCCATGTCACGGTGAGTTAATTTGAACCAAGCGCGTGCAAAAGCATCTGAAAGTGCATCTAAATCATCCAGGAACTTTCGTGAAATCTTCTCGTATGCGGGGTCATAACGAAGTGCTAGATCTGTTGTATGCATGACAGGTTGGTGGAACTTTGTTTTGTCATAGGCATCTGGAACAAGGTTTGCAGCTGCGCCATCTTTTGGAACCCATTGAATGGCTCCACCTGGGCTCTTTGTTTTCTCCCACTCATAAGCAAACATGGTGGTCAAATATTCGTTATCCCATCGAGTTGGAGTGCCTGTCCATGCACCTTCAAGTCCGGAAGAAATAGTGTCAGGTCCATTTCCTGTTCCCAAGGTATTTAACCAACCAAGACCAACTGCTTCAATCGGAGCACCTTCTGGCGCAGGTCCGACATACTTACTTGGATCACCAGCACCGTGAGTCTTACCAAAAGCATGACCACCAGCAATCAGGGCAACAGTCTCTTCATCGTTCATTGCCATGCGGGCAAAAGTTTCGCGGATATCACGAGCTGAAGCCAAGATATCTGGATTCCCATCTGGACCCTCTGGGTTCACATAAATCAATCCCATTTGCACTGCAGCTAATGGATTATCTAATTCACGATCACCTTTGTAGCGCTCGTTTGTCAGCCATTCTGATTCGGCTCCCCAATAAGTCTCATCTGGTTCCCAAACATCAGCACGGCCACCTCCAAAACCAAATGTTTTAAAACCCATAGATTCAAGGGCGCAGTTACCAGCCAAGATCATTAAATCAGCCCATGAAATACGGCGACCATACTTCTCTTTAATTGGCCACAATAAGCGGCGAGCTTTATCTAAGTTTGCATTATCTGGCCAAGAATTAATTGGCGCGAAACGCTGCATTCCAGCTCCGCCACCTCCACGACCATCTGCAGTGCGGTATGTGCCAGCGCTGTGCCATGCCATACGAATAAAGAATGGACCGTAGTGCCCATAATCTGCAGGCCACCATTCTTGTGAGGTGGTCATCAGTTTGAAGATATCTTTCTTTACGGCATCAAGATTGAGTTTTTTGAATTCTTTTGCATAATCAAAATCTTCACCCATCGGATCATTTTTTGGGGAGTTCTGATTTAGGACCTTCAGGTTAAGTTGATTTGGCCACCATTCAGCGTTTGTCTTTCCTTCGTTGGTGACTGCATGGCCAACTACTGGGCACTTATCTGTTTCGGTTGTATTCATGCCCTAAATCTAGCGAGAAGGGGACTTTTCGACTACTTAAGTTTCCCTCAATAACCTCTTTGAGCCAGCGCCGACTTACCTGTCGAGGGGGGATAATTAATGGATCAGACTGATAATTGGAGGCCCTATGAGCAGCAGCACTAATTTTGCCTTGTTCGTTTCAGTCTTTCTTGCTTGCGCCGTTGAAGCAGTTGAGGCGGTAACCATTGTTCTCGCTGCCGGAACTGCGCGAGATTGGAAATCAGCATTTCGAGGTGTTGCTGCCGGACTCTTAACTCTTGCACTCATTATTGGTATTGCTGGCCCTGCGATTTCAAGATTACCTATTTCAAGTTTACGAATTTTGGTTGGTGGATTGCTCCTTGTTTTCGGTTTGCAGTGGCTTCGAAAAGCAATTCTGAGATCAAGTGGATATAAGGCGCTTCACGATGAAGATCAGATTTTTAGAGATGAAGTTGCAGCAGCAAGAGCTGCAGGAAAAGTAAGTCGAATAGGTATTGATGATTGGTATGCATTTACTCTTTCATATAAGGGAGTGCTTCTAGAGGGCCTCGAAGTTGCATTCATTGTCCTTACCTTTGGCACAATTCAACATCAAGTAGGTCTTGCATCTATTGCAGCGATAAGTGCTGTCGTGATTGCTACGATCGCAGGATTTGTCCTGGCGAAACCACTTTCAAGAGTTCCTGAAAATGCCATGAAATTTTCTGTGGGAATACTACTTACCTCTTTTGGGATTTTCTGGGGAGCAGAAGGATCGGGGGCAAAGTGGCCAGGAGATAACTGGGCAGTTCTAGGACT
>DAIQAR010000082.1:0-3119 GCA_036781605.1 Candidatus Nanopelagicaceae bacterium | reverse complement strand
GTGCTTGTGATTCCACAAGTGATTAGTGGAACGCATCTGCGGATTTTAGAGCGCATCGCTTTGGCACTGCTATCAATTCTCCTTGCTGCGATCACTGAGAAATATGTTGAGAGACCTTTTAGGCGAGGTTTTGTTATCTCTTTGAAACCCTTGCGCAATATTGCAATTGCAGGAGTCATTGCATCGCTTATCGCTGTCTTAGCCTTTGGAGCAGATTATGTTTCAACGAGCGAGCTACGCGGAAAAGGTTCAACTGAGAGCGCTGCCGATGAGCGAAACTTTATTGACTCACTAACTATTAAGCAGACTCCACTCAATGCCGCGCCAGTAAGACCCGCGACCGTAGATTTCCCAGTGCCGGCAAACCTCCA
This sequence comes from Candidatus Nanopelagicaceae bacterium, assembly GCA_036781605.1. Classification (GTDB taxonomy): domain Bacteria; phylum Actinomycetota; class Actinomycetes; order Nanopelagicales; family Nanopelagicaceae; genus PALSA-747. The sequence goes on along the minus strand of DAIQAR010000082.1, from coordinate 2,748 downwards.
GCCCAGCTTGCTAAATGCCATCCAAGATCGTCCGATCACTTATGCCGATCACTGCCACACGCAAGAGAACCTCAAGCCATCCACAAAACCCTGTATTTATGGTGATACCACCTCCGATATAACTGTGGCGCTCTTTGGCGACAGTCATGCGCTCTCATGGTTTCCTGCACTCAATCAGGTGGCCAAGGAGAAGCATTGGAAACTGCTATCACTCACTATGTCAGCTTGCACTCCAGCTGACATACCTGCCTATAACCGCAGCACCGCCTCACTTATGAACAACTGCCCAATCTGGCGGCAGGCCTCCATTCAAAGAATTATTCATGCACATCCTTTCTTGATACTTGTTGCAGGGACATCGGGTTTTGCAACTGCGATCAATGGCGTGGAGATAAAAGGTGCACAGCGGACCGCGATCTACACCGCGGGGATGAATAGAACCATCGCCAAGTTACAGACAAGTGGCGCTCAAGTGGTGATGATGTCTGATACCCCAGCACAAGCTCAAGATCCATTGGTCTGCTTATCGGCCCATCCCAAGAGCACCTTGGCTTGCGCTACGCCTGCAGCCACTGCGATTTCCAGCGACTGGATCGCTGTTGAGCGCCAGATTGCCAAGAAGAATGGCATCTCGCTGATCGAACCCCAATTATGGGTTTGCCCCACTGATCCCTGTCCAGTAGTTATCGGAAATCTCTTAACGTATTTTGATACAGGTCATATGACCGCCACATTTTCGCAAGCGCTAGCCGGTCGCTTAAAGACGGCTCTCGATGCTGCGATTTCTGCTAATGCCTGAGGGAGGGTTGGTCTAACGTTGCTCCGTGAGTAATCGCAAACTCCATACCTCAGAAGTAGAACACAGGTATCTGGGCGAGAATCCGATTCGAACACTCTTCTATTTATTTGAAGAACAGAGATTACGAGTATTCTTTGCCTATATTTTTTTCTGCATAAAGCACTCACCAACCTGGGTGATTCCGCTATTAACTGCAAACACCATTGATGTAATTGCGTCTCATAAGAGTCTTCGAAGCTTATTCTGGAACATTTTGATACTAGTAGTTGTCACGGTTCAGAACTGGCCTATGAACTTGCTCTATGTGAAGTTTCAGAGCAAGGCTATTCGTGAGGTCGAGAACCGTTTGCGTTCGGCGCTTGTTGAACGCATGCAACAACTCACCATGGGTTTCTATTTGAAATCAAATGCGGGGGTATTGCAGACCAAGATTGTTCGTGATGTCGAAAATATCGAGCAGATGGTTCGCAATCTTTCTGACGGTGGATCTACTGCGATCAATGGTGTCGTAGGCGCGGTGCTGATTACGGCGATCAAAGTGCCTATTTTTCTCCCATTTTTTCTCATCCTTGCACCCCTCATAGCGCTATTTATTGCCAAATTGCGTTTCACATTGAGGGATCGCAATGAAGTATTCCGTGGCGAAATTGAAGTGATGTCCGCTCGCGTGAATGAAATGACGACTTTGATGCCCATAACAAGGGCACATGGTCTTGAGCAAAGCGCCTTGCAAACAATGTATGACTCTTTTAGTAATGTGAAGAGGGCGGGCCTAAAGCTTGACATATTCAATGCCAAATTCAATGCCTTGGCTTGGGTGACCTTTCAATTAGCAAATGTGCTCTGCTTAGCGACAGCGAGTTATTGTGCACTTGAAGGTAAATTTGGGGTCACGATAGGTGATGTCGTACTTCTTACTTCATTCTTCGGCCAACTCATTGGTTCAGTTATTTTGTTATCGAGTCTTATGCCGCAGATCGCTAAAGGATTTGCATCCATTCGTTCGCTGGGTGAAGTTCTTGAGTCGCCCGATGTAGAAGAGAATGAGGATAAGCCTGCTTTGCCACCTCTAGTGGGTGAAGTCAAATTTGATCAAGTGACATTTAAATACCCTGCAAGCAACCGGAATGCCATAAATGGATTCAATGTCAGTGCCAAACCGGGGGAGATGGTTGCTCTCGTTGGGCCATCAGGGTCAGGTAAGTCCACGCTCATCAACCTGATCATCGGCTTTCTTAGACCGCAATCGGGTGAGATTTCAATCGACGGAAATGATCTCTCCCGATTCGATCTTCGAACATTTAGAAAATACATCTCTGTCGTTCCGCAGGAGTCAGTGCTCTTTGAGGGAACAGTGCGTGACAACATCACATATGGACTGGGATCGGTTTCAGATCAGCGAGTGATTACCGCACTTCAAGCAGCTAATGCGTTGGAGTTCGTGAATGAATTGCCCGATGGTGTGAATACATTGGTGGGAGAGCGTGGAGCCAGGATCTCTGGTGGTCAAAAACAAAGGCTGGCGATTGCGCGAGCACTTATACGCGATCCGCGAATTTTGATTTTAGATGAAGCCACCTCTGCACTCGACTCACAATCAGAGAGCGCTATCCAAAGTGCCCTTGAAACATTGATGCATGATCGAACAACCTTTGTTGTAGCCCATCGTCTTTCCACTGTTCAAAAGGCTGATCAAATTTTGGTTCTCGATAGAGGCGAACTTGTCGAAACTGGACGCCATTCTGATCTCGTTCATGCGGGTGGGCTCTATCAGCGCCTTTATGAGGCTCAAGCCTTTGCTAATGATCTCGGCGAGAATTAACCCACACGCGCACCAGAAATATCTCGATTTTTCACCCCTACAAAATGGGGTAATCTACGCTCGCTGCTTCAAAGATAGCCCTGGCGGGTTGCCCGAGCGGCCAATGGGAGGGGACTGTAAATCCCCC
>DAIQAR010000081.1:0-3204 GCA_036781605.1 Candidatus Nanopelagicaceae bacterium | reverse complement strand
TAGAAGATACTTCCCTGTCCATATGAGCGTATTTTCAGAAGTTCCATAGCAGCGGGCCACGTGAATGGTGAGCTCTTTGTTTCGCGTTCAATAGCAATAATTCCGCGAGGTTGAATCAACTTACGCTGATCAATTACTTCCAATAACTCTTCTATTGCGCTGTTATTCACATCATAAGGTGGATCCATAAAAATAATGTCATATTTCATGGCGCTATCAGATTCCAAGAAAGCCAAAGCCTTACTCTTAAAGACTCTATATTTTCCAGAAGTGTTCTTCACTAGTTGAAAATTAGAGATTGCTAAGTCATGCACATCAGCTTCAGCTTCAACCCCATGCACAATCGAAGCTCCCCTGGAGAAAGCTTCAACTCCAACTGCCCCGCTACCGGCAAAGAGATCGAGAAACTTTAAATCTTGAATGCTAGAAAACTCAGATTCCAAAGAAGAGAAGAGTCCCTCACGAGCACGGTCAGATGTTGGGCGCACGCGTGCATCGACAGGTGAGAGCAGTGTTTTACCCTTGGCAAGTCCTGCAATGATGCGCATCTTTTTCTACCCTTTATCCATAAAGTCAGTTTCTTCGTTGACGCCAAGTGCGGCAACTTCAGCGGCTAATTCTGGCATTGATGCAAGGGTTGCGTCTTTTGAAACGAGTTCGATGGCAACGCTGCGAGCCTTCTCAATTAGAGGCTCATCACGTAGGACTTTAAGCAGGCGAAGATGTGAGCGCACACCGGATTGCGCCTTGCCTAAGACATCTCCTTCGCTGCGTTGCTCAAGATCAATGCGTGAGAGTTCAAAGCCATCAAGAGTCCCAGCTACAGCGTTGAGTCTGATCATTGCCTCTGATTCTTGAGGAGCGCTAGTCACAATCAAGCACAGCCCAGGAACTTTTCCTCGCCCTACGCGTCCGCGCAATTGATGCAGCTGTGAAACACCAAATCGATCGCCATCCATAATCACCATCATGGAAGCGTTAGGAACATCTACTCCAACTTCAATAACTGTTGTTGCAACTAAAACATCTATCTCCCCGCGAGAGAAAGCGGCCATCGTTGCATCTTTTAATTCAGAAGGTTGTCTGCCATGAAGTGGCGCGATCTTTAAACCTTTAAGAGCCCCTGTTGCAAGAAGAGGGGCAAGTTCCTCGACAGATGCCATAGGAACTTTCTCATCTTCCAAACCTTCATCCATCATGCGCGCAATTTCCCGATCGCGCTCTGTCATTCCGGTTGGCTCAATTGCCGTGGCGCTAATACGGGGCGCAACGATATAGACCTGATGTCCTTTTTCGACTTCTTCCTTGACCCGCTGCCACGCTCGATCTAAGTAGTGTGGTTTTTCTAATACAGCAATGACATGAGAAGTAATAGGTGTGCGACCAGAGGGCAACTGGCGAAGAGTGGAAACTTCTAAATCTCCAAAGATCGTCATTGCAACTGTGCGAGGAATTGGCGTTGCCGTCATAACAAGCACATGAGGCGGGAACTTTGCCTTACCGCGAAGTGCATCTCTTTGTTCCACGCCAAAGCGGTGTTGCTCATCGACAACTACTAAACCAAGATCTTTGAAATCAACACCGGTGCTCAGAAGAGCATGAGTACCAATAACTATTCCCGCATCCCCAGATGCAATCTTTGCTAGTGCCGCTTTCTTTGTTGCCGCAGACATTGATCCAGTAAGGAGTACAACTTGTGTTGCATCCTGTGCTCCCCCAAGTTCTCCGCCTTGTGCCAGCGTGCCAAGCAAAGTTGTGATTGTTTTGTAATGCTGTTGGGCTAGAACTTCGGTCGGAGCTAAGAGCGCTGCTTGACCATCAGAATCAACAACGTTGAGCATTGCGCGAAGAGCAACAACAGTTTTACCTGAACCTACTTCACCTTGCAATAAGCGATGCATGGGATGGCTCTTAGCCATATCTGCTTCGATCTCGGCGTTTATCTCTTTTTGCCCATCGGTCAGAATGAATGGCAATAGCTTTTCAAATTGTGTAACTAGCCCGCCTTCTTTGATAACACGGGGCGCTGCATCAAGGGATGCGATTTGATTACGTCGTTGCGCGAGCAAGATTTGCAGAAGAAGCGCTTCATCAAAAGTTAAACGCGTGCGAGCGAGCGCAGCTGATTCCAGCGAAGCGGGCTGATGAATATCTCGCAAGGCGGTAGTGAAATCTGGATAACCAAGGTTTTTTAGTAGATCTTTCGGGATGTAATCAGGTAATACCTCGAGTGCATCCAAAACAATCTCCACGCACTGGGCAAGCTTCCATGATGGCAACTTTGAAGCCGATGGATAAACAGGTAAGAACTTTCCTGCAAAGCCAGCAACTGCCTCGTCCACATCATTGCCATCTGGAATAAGTTGGTAATCAGGGTGCGATAATTGGCGCTTGCCGTTAAAGGAGCCAACTTTGCCGGCAAACATTCCTGTACGGCCAATGCGCAGTTCTTTCTCTCTCCACGGTTGGTTAAAGAATGTCAGCCACATCTTTGCTGAACCATCTGTGACCACTACTTCTAATATTGTGCGCCCAGACGCACGGCGTAAATTCACCGCGCTAATCTCTGCAAGCACTGTGGCTTCTTCGCCGTCATCTAGTTCGGCAATATCTGAAAGCTCACCGCGTGCTACATACCTTCTGGGGTAATGACGTAGTAAATCCCCTACCGTTTTCATCCCAAATGCCTTCTCCAGGGCCTTGGCGGTGCGATCACCGAGGTCCTTGGCGAGGGAGCTTTCTAGGGTGGACATGAGCCAATTCTGCCGACCGATTCGCCATTTAGGTGCGCTTATGGGTAATCTTGCGCTCTTAAATCTTTTATACACATATTTACTGATACTTAAAGGAGTTACCGTGGCATCAACATGCGATATCTGTGGCAAGGGCCCCAGCTTTGGCAACAATGTCTCTCACTCCATGCGCAAGACACGTCGCCGTTGGAATCCAAATATCCAGCGCATCCGCACCCTCGTTGGTGGATCAACTAAGCGTCAGAACGTCTGCTCAACTTGCATGAAGGCTGGCAAAGTCACTCGCTAGTTCTTGTGCGAAGTTTCTTGAGCTTTACTTCTTTCCAAATAATCTAGAAAACAATCCCGGAGTTTTAGGCTCACCGGCATGCCCTTGGCACTGCTCTGACTTGGGGACTCCGCGCATGACTTCATCCACGTGTTGACCACAGCCGCTCCACGTTGCTTTGCC
>DAIQAR010000080.1:0-3254 GCA_036781605.1 Candidatus Nanopelagicaceae bacterium | reverse complement strand
GCCGGTATTGCTTCACCGCGAAACGATTGGAACATCATGCTTGGCCGGGGCTGCCGTATTTGTTGGCTTAAGTGAACTCCACATCAACCGTGCTATTCCAGCAGTCGTGGGAGGGTTAGTTGTTGTTGCAATTCGCGAGCTATCTATTCACTTTAAATGGAACTTGCCTAAAATCTCTTAAATCTCAGCCATTCGTGCTTTGACCATGGCAAGTAGCAATTTCTCATCAATATCCCAATCATTGGGCACGCCAATGGTCTTCTTCTTCACATCTAAATCTTTCATTTTGGGCGCAAAGTGCTCGATGACATCTTTGCTCCATGGGGCAAGCAGTATGTGGTTCTTTGCTGCAGAGATGCCAAATACATAGTCTTTTTCAATTCGCAGCATCGGCTGATTCCATGCGATCGACAGCTCAAGTTCAGGATATTTAGAGGTGATGACTTTAAAAATCGCTTTGATGGTCTTTACCTGGGTAGGCGCAAGAGTTTTGTAGTAATCAGTCGGCTTATTAAATCTTTGAGCCGACTCAGAGCCTCTGGAATACATAACTAGGGCGTTTGCGTGAGCTTGAGAGAAGCCGTAGTTCTCTCGTAAGTGAGCAATTTGCTCTGGGTATTTCTTGCCTTCCAGTTTGGTCATGACTTTAAACCAGTAGGACATTTTCTCGCCGTATTTCTTTTCAATGGAAGGAAAATGCACTTCCCGACCTGGGTCTTTGGGTGTCATATTTATTTTCCTTGAATTAAATATTCACTCAGGCGCGCAGCAGTTGCCATTACTTGCGCGGCGTAGGTGCGGCCTGGTTGCCGGCCAAGGCGCTCCATGGGTCCGCTAATACTTACTGCAGCAATCACTTTGTTATTGGGTCCGCGCACAGGAGCGGAGACAGATGCAACGCCTGCTTCTCGCTCGCCTACAGATTGGGCCCATCCCCGGCGCCTAACCGCAGATAGAGATGCTGCCGTGAACTTTGAATTCACAAGGCCGCGGTGAAGCTTCTCTGGGTCTTCCCAAGCAAGAAGTATTTGAGCAGCAGAGCCTGCCTGCATTGTTAGAACTGTTCCCACGGGAACTGAGTCGCGAAGACCCGAAAGACGTTCTGCTGTTGCTACGCAGATTCTTTGATCTCCTTGGCGGCGATAGAGCTGAGCGCTTTCACCAGATGCATCGCGAAGAGCTGAGAGCGCCGGAGCTGCAACAGAGAGCAATCGATCTTCACCGGCAGCAGAAGCTAATTCAGCGGCGCGAGCGCCGAGTACAAAGCGCCCCATGAGATCGCGGGTTACAAGGCGGTGATGTTCAAGAGCAACAGCTAAGCGGTGAGCGGTGGGACGAGCGATACCTGTAGCGATTACAAGTTCAGACAGTGAGTGAGGGCCCGCCTCTAACGTGGCAAGAATGCGCACGGATTTGTCTAAGACGCCAACTCCGCTATTCTTCTTGTCCATACTCTGATAATGCCATCTCATAGATTGAGATGCAAGTATTAGGGCAAATTAAGTGAGGAGAAGTCGATGGGTAAGACGCTTGCAGAAAAGATCTGGGCCGATCACGTTGCGCACTCTGCGCCAGGTGAGCCTGACTTAATTTATATCGATCTGCACCTTCTCCATGAAGTTACCTCTCCACAAGCATTCGATGGTTTGCGCCTAGCTGGGCGAAAAGTCCGCCGTACTGATCTGACTATTGCCACCGAAGATCACAACACCCCAACTCTTAATATCGATAAGCCGATTGCCGATCCTGTTTCAAAATTACAAGTAGACACCCTTCGCAAGAACGCTGCGGAATTTGGTGTGCGCATCCACTCACTCGGAGATGCAGAGCAAGGCATTGTTCACGTGGTTGGACCCCAACTTGGTTTGAGTCAACCTGGAATGACAATTGTTTGCGGAGATTCACATACCTCAACGCATGGAGCCTTTGGCGCTTTGGCTTTTGGTATTGGAACATCAGAGGTAGAGCACGTTCTTGCAACTCAGACTCTTCCACTTGTTCGCCCAAAGACTATGGCGATTAATGTTGATGGAACTCTGCCAGCTGGTGTGACTGCAAAGGACATCATTCTTGCCATCATTGCTCAGATTGGAACAGGTGGCGGTCAGGGATATGTCATCGAATATCGCGGTTCTGCTATTCGCGCGCTTTCGATGGAGGGTCGCATGACGATCTGCAACATGTCCATTGAGGCGGGAGCCCGCGCCGGACTTATCGCCCCTGATGAAACAACACTCGCTTATGTCAAAGGTAAGCCGCATGCACCAGAAGGTGCTGATTGGGATGCCGCGGTTGCTTATTGGAAGACTCTAAAGAGTGATGATGATGCGAAGTTTGATAAGGAAATCACGCTCAAGGCAGAAGATCTAGCGCCATTTGTTACATGGGGAACTAACCCTGGACAGGGAGCGCCACTTAATTCGAATGTTCCTAATCCAGCAGACTTTTCAAACCCAGAAGATAAGGGCGCAGCAGAACGCGCGCTTACCTATATGGGTCTGACGGCCGGAACTCCACTTAAATCCATCAAGGTAGACACAATCTTTCTTGGTTCTTGCACGAATGGACGTATTGAAGATCTTCGCGCAGCAGCTGCAGTAATCAAGGGTAAGAAGATCAATAAAGATCTTCGCATGCTAGTCGTTCCTGGCTCTGCACGTGTTCGTCTTCAAGCTGAACAAGAGGGCCTTGATAAGGTCTTTTTAGATGCTGGAGCTGAGTGGCGAAATGCTGGTTGCTCTATGTGTCTTGGAATGAACCCAGATCAGCTCGCTGTAGGTGAGCGCTCTGCATCAACATCAAATAGAAACTTTGAAGGCCGCCAAGGCAAGGGCGGACGTACTCACCTTGTGAGCCCCCTTGTTGCAGCAGCAACTGCAATTCGCGGCACACTTTCATCCCCGGCAGATTTGTAAGGAGAAGGACCATGGATAAATTTATTTCACATACCGGTACCGCTGTCCCACTGCGTCGTTCAAACGTGGATACAGATCAGATCATCCCGGCCGTTTATCTCAAGCGCGTAACAAAGAGTGGATTTGAAGATGGTCTCTTTGCTGCTTGGCGCAGTGATCCAGAGTTTGTTCTCAATAAGCCTGCTTATAAGGCGGCAACAATCTTGGTTGCTGGAGCTGATTTTGGAACAGGGTCATCTCGCGAGCACGCTGTCTGGGCTCTTCAAAACTATGGATTTAAAGCAGTTATTTCAAGCCGCTTTGCAGATATTTTCCGTGGCAACTCTCAAAAGGGAGGAC
>DAIQAR010000079.1:0-3473 GCA_036781605.1 Candidatus Nanopelagicaceae bacterium | reverse complement strand
ATGACACCATGGATTCCATCCTTAACTGGTACCGCGAAGAAGGAATGATCTTCAAAGGCGGCTCAGGAGCAGGACTAAACCTTTCACGTATCCGCGGTTCAAAGGAACTCTTGAAGTCTGGCGGAACAGCATCAGGCCCAGTTTCATTTATGCGCGGAGCAGATGCATCTGCTGGAACCATCAAGTCAGGTGGCGCTACACGCCGCGCGGCAAAGATGGTTGTTCTAGATATCGATCACCCAGATATCGAAGAGTTCATTGAGACAAAGGTTCGCGAAGAAGACAAGATTCGCGCCCTACGCGATGCTGGCTTTGATATGGATCTTGGCGGAAAAGACATTATTTCTGTGCAATACCAGAATGCAAATAACTCAGTACGTGTATCAGATAAGTTCATGCGTGCTTATGAGAACGGTGAGCAATTTGGTCTCGTTGGCCGTGCATCAGGAGATGTCATTGAGTCAGTAGATGCAAAGGCGCTCTTCCGTAAGGTTGCAGAAGCTGCGTGGGCATGCGCCGACCCAGGAATTCAATATGACGACACCATCAATGATTGGCACACAAACCCAGAGACAGGTCGCATCAATGCGTCTAACCCTTGCTCTGAGTACATGTCACTTGATAACTCATCATGTAACTTGGCATCACTGAACTTGATGAAGTTCTTGCAATCAAATGGTTCTTTTGACACAAAGAACTTTGTGAAGGCAACAGAGCTCATCATCACAGCGATGGATATCTCAATTTGCTTCGCAGATTTCCCAACAGAGCCAATCGGTGAGACAACACGTAATTACCGTCAACTTGGAATTGGTTATGCAAACCTTGGCGCGCTCCTCATGGCATCAGGCCTTGCATATGATTCAGATGGCGGACGTCAGCTCGCTGGCGCGATCACATCAGTATTGACCGGTGTTTCATATCGCCGCGGAGCAGAACTTGCAGGGATCGTTGGTCCATATGCCGGTTATGCACGTAACGCAGCAGCGCACACACGCGTCATGCAAAAGCATGCAAATGCTTCAGCATCAGCTCGCTCAGTATCAACTCTTGATGCTGATGTCTGGCAGGTTGCTAACGCTGAGTGGGCAAAGGGCTTAGAGATTGGCGCAAAGAACGGCTGGCGCAACGCGCAAGCATCTGTTCTTGCTCCAACTGGAACCATTGGTTTGATGATGGATTGCGATACAACAGGTATCGAGCCAGATCTTGCTCTTGTGAAGTTCAAGAAGCTAGTTGGCGGCGGTTCAATGCAGATCGTGAACCAGACAATTCCAATGGCTCTTCGCAAGCTTGGCTACGCAGAAGAGACAGTAGAAGCAATCGTTGAATACATCGCAGCAAACGGACACGTTGTTGATGCTCCAGGACTTAAGACAGAGCACTATGACATCTTCGATTGCGCAATGGGTAAGCGTTCAATTAGCGCGATGGGCCACGTTCACATGATGGCTGCATGTCAGCCATTCCTTTCAGGTGCTATCTCAAAGACAGTGAACCTGCCTTCAGATGCAACCGTGGAAGAGATCGAAGAGGTCTACTACCAGGGTTGGAAGCTTGGACTTAAGGCACTTGCTGTTTACCGCGACAACTGCAAAGTGGGACAACCACTTTCAGATGGAAAGGGCGATAACAAGGGCGTTGATTCAAACGTTACTGCTGGCCCAGCACATGCTGAGCGCAAGCGTCTTCCAAAGTCTCGTCCATCAATGACAACATCATTTGCTGTGGGCGGCGCTGAGGGTTACATGACCGCTGGTGCTTATGCTGATGGAGCGCTCGGTGAAGTCTTCTTGAAGCTTGGCAAGCAAGGTTCAACTCTTGCCGGCGTGATGGATGCTTTCTCAATCGCAGTATCTATCGGTCTTCAATATGGAGTACCACTAGAGACCTTCGTAGAGAAGTTCACCAACCTACGCTTTGAACCATCAGGCATGACAGATGATGCTGATGTTCGTATCGCGCAATCAATGATGGATTACATCTTCCGCCGCTTGGCGCTTGACTATCTACCATTTGAAACACGCAGCGCAATGGGTCTTTACACAGCATCAGAGCGCGCACGCGCTTTGGAGTCTGGTGAATACACACAAGATGAGAGTTCAGCCCCAAAAGCAGTAGCTGCTCCTGTGGCAGCGCCTGCGGTTGTAAAAATTGAGGCTAAGCCAGCAGTAGATAACACCGCTGGTGTTGGTTCATCAATGGAACTCTTTGAAAAGATGAGCGGACAATCATCAGACGCTCCACTATGTATGACATGTGGAACAAAGATGCGTATGGCTGGAAGCTGTTTCGTCTGCGAAGGTTGCGGAAACACATCTGGTTGTTCTTGATCTGCCGATAACATTTCTCACTTGCCAGGTTTGAAAAAAACCCTATAGTGGGGAGATAAGGAACGGGGTGATTTACCCCGCCCCTTATGCTTCAAGGTAGTTAAACGTTCGTGTTACGAGTCTGGATCACCGTTCTCGCGGTGATCCTTTCGTATTTGTGCAGTGAATAAAATAATGAAAATGATTTGACAGATCTATAAAAGCGGGAATACTCGCAAGTGCTGCAAAAGTAATTTTGCAGTGACCACATCGCCCAAAATTGGATGGATAGCCCACAAAATGCGATCGCGTTTGCGACCCACCCAATCTCGTAGAAAGCGTGCACTTGCTTTCGTTGTCAATCAGCTGGAAGTTCAGCTTGGAGGAAGATTTACCGACTAACGAAAGCAAGTGAACGTCATGATGTGGGTAAGCACCGATAGGGTGCACAAGTGAGCACACAGAAGAATCAACAGATGAAGTTGGTTCAAGAGGCGCTAGATGCCGCTGTTGTTGCTATCGGCGGGCAAGCGCGAGAAGGCCAGATAGAGATGGCTGAAGCGGTTGCTAATGCGTTAACTGATCGCCATCACTTACTTGTTCAAGCAGGAACAGGAACCGGTAAATCACTTGCCTATTTAGTGCCGGCAATTGTGCACGGCAAAAAAGTATTAGTAGCAACAGCGACTCTTGCTCTGCAGCGCCAGCTAGTTGAACGCGATCTTCCAAAGATTAAGCCAGCGTTAGAAAAGGTGCTCAAGCGCGATCTCACCTTTGCTGTTTATAAGGGCGTGGGAAACTATCTATGTTTGCAGAAGATGAATGGCGCAATCTCTGATCCAGATGGAGAGATCCTGATGGAGATAGGCGCGCTTGAGAAAGATCAGAAGAGACTTCGTGCATGGGCACAGACCCCAGGTGTAAGCGGAGATAGAGATGATGCCCCTGATGTTGATCGAAGGGTTTGGTATGCCAACTCTGTGTCAGGAAGAGAGTGCATCGGCAAAGAGGAATGCACCTTTGGCTCACAATGCTTTTCTGCAAATGCTAAAGCCAAGGCGCAGACTGCAGATGTTGTGGTTACAAACCACACACTGCTAGCCATCGAGATCGTTGATTCTCATCCGATCTTGCCTGAGCGAGATGCGATCATTTTGGATG
>DAIQAR010000078.1:0-3577 GCA_036781605.1 Candidatus Nanopelagicaceae bacterium | reverse complement strand
CCCATCGCCCTGCGCAAAGATGGTGACGCGATACTTCTTCTGCAGAAAACTTACGTTGACCCCGAGGATCGGTGCCAGACCAAACTCCTCGCAGCTCTGCGCAAACCTGATCGCCCCCGCCGCCCCATCGCGATCGGTCAGACCGATAGCGGTAGAGCCATGCTCGGCAGCTCGTTCAACCAAGCGCTGCGGCAACGCAGTCCCATATTTAAAGGAGTAACCGCTGGCAACACTTAAATGGGTAAATGGCAGTTTCATGAGGGTCGAGAGGTAGGACGGATCTGCCACTTACCGGTGATCTCATCGAGTTCGATCTCAAAGGTCGCCAGCGCCCCCTCGGGAGCTGCTTCGACCCGCCAGATCGCCTTTCCCCCATCATCGAAGATCACATCTTCGAGAGGAGCCTTCTGCAACCTGCCATCATCGATCCGGTTCCACCACCCCCCAGATTCACGCCAGCGCGAGACGATGGCGTGAACATGAAAGCGTCGCCCCTTGTACATGAACTCAAGGGGCTCACCCTGGGGTGCAATTACCCGTGCCCCAGGTGCCTGGCCAGCCCCATCGACCCCAGGGACGGATCCTGGGGTTTCGGGGTTTTTGGCTGATTCGAACATATGTTCGAAAGATAGTCCCCCCGGCTGACAGGGGCAAGTGGTTCCCTCAAAGGGGCTGATCCCAACTAATCGGCCCCGTTCGAGACAACTTTCTGAGAGTTCGAATCCCCTAAGGCGCGCCAACCGAGGTTAGAGCCAAGAACCTAGTGATCCCCAACTAGGCCTATAAGCAAACATTTGGGACCAGTCATGGCCTCCGATACACGGGCGGAGTGTTCATGGCTCCCCGTGTTACCTAAACCGCGATGAATTCCAGAGCTCGATATTTCAGTCTAAGTTCTTTGCTGGATCAATACTTATCGGATGAAGAACATCATCTCCTTAGACACCGAATGCAATATCTACCAGATTAATACGACATACGCGGAAGAAGGAATTTGAAATGACGATGTTGATCGAATTGGATACGAATAACAAGGTAAACAATCTCCCAGCAATCTTGGTCAACGGAAAAAGTTTGGAAGGTAAGAGTCTTAAAATTCTCCCCAATCCAAAAACGCCCTTTACGCGAATTTTTATAGACAATGAGCCACAATTTGATGTTGAAGTTTGGATTGACGGAAGTCTCGTCCATCTTGTACCGAAAAAATCCTACTGGTCTGAAGCTATATACCGAATACTTGAATCTCCTGCCGAAGCAAAAATTAGAAATTCAAATGAACTTAGACAGGAAACAATCCAAGAGATGCGCAGAAAAGTAATGGAAAAAAAATCTCTTGTTCTAACGGACGCAAATTTTGATGATTGGGATAATTTGAAGAGAATCAACGCACTTTGGACTCAAAATGGATTAGCACTTATTGATCTTCTAGAAAAACTAGAGCAAGATGAGGAATTAGCCTTTGAGATGGTTCAAAATGTTCATTCAACGGAAGTTAGAGATTCAGTTGCACTACAACTTGATAGACATATCTTCAATTATTTGAGCAGCATGAGTACCATGATTGACGTCACTCGAAATTTATTAAAACATTACGAAGGTTCAGAATTTTCTAGGCGCTACAAAAAGCAAGTTAGTGAAATTACTGATAATGCTTCTTTTGTATTTGTTAAAGATTTGCGTAACTACAATTTACACTATGCCTTGCCGATAGGAGGGCATAGTGTCTCATGGAATAGCTCGGAAGAGGGAATAAAATCTGTCGTGACGGCAAATCGGGATGTTCTGCTTAGATGGAAAAGATGGACTCCAAGCGCAAGAAAGTATTTACAAGAGATGTCCGAGACTGTCGAACTAACTAATATTTTGAAATCCCACTACGCCAGATTCTTTGTTTTTTGGCGGTGGATTTTGCAACAAAGAAACGGATTGCATTCTTTGGAGTTCTTTATTCACGATCAACTTGCAAAGGAAGCAAATTGGATGTTGTCCTTCGGTTCAGTTGAAGAACCGAGATCTGAATGGTTGATTCCATTCAAATATCAGGACAATCTAGAACAATGGTATGAGCTCTAACGTTCCAGAAAAAGAACAAATCTATTCTTTGTTAGACTCGACTTGCAATTAAAAGTGAGAAGATTTTTCCATTTTCTAAGGAATTATCTAACCAAATTTGGATCGAACAATGTTCAGATCGCAACAATTCGAGTGCAACGAAACACAATTGAAGCCAGTAATGTGGTTAATATTTTATAGCGAGGTGGAATGATGTTGAAAATTAAATTGAGGTTTTAAAGGGCTATAAATTAACCATGAATATAGTTATTAGCCTTACAACTTGATACTCTGCTGTTGTGACATCAGAAACTTTGAGGGCTGAAGATCTTGTAGATTCTGCTAAAAGATACGCGATGAGCGCGCTACAAGTATACGGAACAGATCAGCATGAGAGATTTCCGTTTTACGCCGCTATATCGCTTGAGCATTTAGCTAAAGCATGCCTCGTAACGAAGAACTCTGCGCTTCTTATTGAATTGAAACCCGGCGGGGGAAATGAAGAGTCTTTACTCATGCTGTGTGGCGCTAAGGCTTTCAGTGCAACAAAACTGAGAACAATTAGTCTTGCCACCTCACTAGATAGACTGAATCGATTGTCCATAGTGCCAGCAAGAAATGCCGCTCTGTCTCGATTGATTGATTTCAGGGATGGAAATGCTCACTTGGGACAAGGATCGATTGAGGACGACGAGATTCTCAATGTCTACCTTGAACGAATGGAGTCAATTCTTGTGGATTTGGAAATAGATACGAGAGACTTCTGGGATCATTTCATTGGTTTAGTTGATTCGACCAAGGTGCAAAACACAGAAAAGATAGTCGTGATTGTGGAACGCAAAGTCGCACAAAGTCAGGCGATATGGGATTCTAAAATAGCTGGGTTGGATGAAGGAATTATTTCGCTAATTCGCCATGACAGATTATTGCCTGATTACTACGAAGAAACCTCTAGGTGCCCTGTTTGTGGATCTTTCGGTATGGCAAAGGGTGAACACAAACTTGAAGGCGAAGTGGAATACAAAGGCGGGATATCTGAGTGGGTTGCGTTCTACGCAGAAAGTTTTAAATGCCCACAGTGCCAGCTTGCCTTGATTTCACCAGCAGAAATGGAGCAGGCAGGCATGGAATCAGAATGGGGTTCTGACATCAGTCCAAAAGAGTTCAATGAAGGTCTGTACGGGGAATTAGACGATGATATGTGAGGGTGACGGGTGCGGGCCAAAGAAAATTTGGGGATTAAATTGATCGGCGTATGCTTTTTGAGCCCGAGTTGTTGCAAGATTGTGGCAAATTCAACACACGTTAGATAATTGAGCCCCGCGGTGCCCGGTTTAATTCCACGAAGCGCGCCAATCAGCCACAATCTTCTCTGGATTAAGTAATTATTGTGTTCTATTCAAGACCATTTATAGTCGTATCAATTACTCGACTACTAGAACCACTCTCGTAACCTCAGTCGCGCGCACGCGCAATACTTGCTCCGCTTGAGATTTGCCGCCATAGAAGACGAACCAACCATCTT
>DAIQAR010000077.1:0-3610 GCA_036781605.1 Candidatus Nanopelagicaceae bacterium | reverse complement strand
TTCGCAAATGCGCGATTCATTTCATGAGGACCTTGAGGCTATTACCGCGCTGCAACTCAAAATGGCAGTTCTGGTTAAAGATGCCATCGAGAAGGCAACAACATCCCTTTTAGCATCTGATCTTGCTCTGGCTGAAAAAGTTATTGAAGAAGATGCCCAAATTGATCTCATTCATCATGATTTAGATGAGCGTGTCATCGACTTGATGGCTCGCCAACAACCTGTTGCTTCAGATCTTCGCGCACTTGTCTCAGCAATTCGCATTAGCGCTGATTTAGAGCGCATGGGAGATCTCGCCCATCATTTAGCAAAGCTTGCCCGCATGCGTTATCCAAACTCAGCTGTCCCAGCAGAGTTCACTGATCTCATTGCAAGCATGGGCGCAGAGGCAAGCCGCATCACAGAGAAAATGACCGTTGTTATTGAATTCCGCGACACAACTCGCGCTCTTGAAGTAGAAAAAGATGATGACGCAATGGATCAGCTACAACGCAAACTCATTGCTTCCTTGGTTGACCCAAATGGCAAGCACAATGTTGAAACATCGATTGATATGGCCTTTGCCAGTCGCTACTACGAGCGCTTCTCAGATCACGCAGTATCCATCGCACGGCGTATTTACTACATCGCCACAGGTGAGTTCGCCCAAAAGTAATTACTTCTTGATTACTTCTTTCCCTGATTAGCAACCGCTGCAATCGCCTCTTTTGCCGCTTCTGGGTCTAGATACTCTCCACCTTTTTTGATTGGCTCAAAAGCATCATCGAATTCATAGAAGAGCGGAATTCCGGTTGGGATGTTCACGCCAGCAATATCTGTATCTGAAATGCAATCAATATGCTTCACGATTGCGCGAATTGAATTGCCGTGGGCAACAACCAAGGTTGTCTTTCCAGCATCTAAGTCAGCTGTAATCTCGCCAACTAGATAAGGAATTAAACGATCAACAACATCTTTTAAGCACTCTGTTTTTGGCATTTGGCTACCAAGGTCTGCGTAGCGGGGATCTCCTGCTTGGCTAAATTCATCTTTGTCATCGATTGCAGGCGGCGGGACATCAAAGGAACGGCGCCATAGTTGAAATTGTTCTTCGCCGTACTTGGCCAACGTCTGCGCTTTATCTTTGCCTTGAAGAGCGCCGTAATGGCGTTCATTGAGTCTCCATGAACGGTGCACAGGAATCCACTGGCGATCTGAGGCGTCTAGAGCAATCTGTGAAGTTGCAATTGCTCTACGCAAGAGGGACGTGTGAACAACATCTGGCAATAGTCCACGCTCTTTAAGGAGCTCTCCTCCGCGCTTTGCCTCTGCTTCACCTTTTTGTGAGAGTCTGACATCGACCCAACCGGTAAAGAGGTTCTTCGCATTCCATTCACTCTCACCATGGCGGAGCAAGATTAATTTTCTCATTAGGCGAGTTTAATAGAAGATTTACTACCCGCCGACAACACATGGTCATACACATCAAGGGTCTTGCGAGCAGTAGAGCCCCAACCAAAGTGAGATGCATGCGCGGTTGCGCCCATCGAGAGCGCAATTCGGTGAGCCGGATCAGCGAGCAAACGTGAGATGACAGCAGACCATGCCTTGGGATCATGACCATCAACTAATGATCCTGAAATTCCATCTGCAACAGCTGTGCGAAGCCCGCCCACTGCTGTTGCAACAACAGGAGTCCCACATGCTTGCGCTTCAAGTGCAACTAAACCAAAACTCTCTGAATAACTTGGAACACAGACTAAATCACTCGCCCGATACCAATCAGGAAGCACGTCTTGATCAACTGGCGCTAAGAAATGCACAATATCGCCCACACCTAAAAACTTTGCAAGTGCTTCAAGGCGAGCAGGTTCTTTTAATCCGCTCCCTGAAGCGCCGCCAATGATCACAAGCGCTAATTTTGCGCGAAGGTGCGGAGCGTGATGCACCATCTCAGCCACCGCGCGCACTAAAACTTCTGGGCCTTTATGGGGCTGAATACGACCAACAAATGTCAGCATGAGCGCATCAGGGGCAATATTAAGTTTGCCTCTTGCAGATGCTTTCCCTTCGCCCACCGTAAAGGTATTGAGATCTACCCCAGGTGTAACAACAAATACCCTGTCAGGATCTGCGCCATACAGAGAGACAAGACTTGCCGCCTCTGCATCTGTGTTAGCAATAAGCCCAGCTGCATTTTTCACGATTTGTTCTTCACCGAATGCGCGAATTGTTGGCTCTGGGATATCACCATCTGCAATGAATTGATTCTTCACCTTAGCCATGGTGTGCATGGTGTGGATAAGTGGAATACCTGTCTGATCTGAAACCATCCAGCCTAATTGTCCGCTAATCCAATAATGAGAGTGAAGAATGCTGTAATGATCTTTAGGCAAAGAGTGAATAATCTCCATCATGCCGTGCGTCAGTGCACCGAGTTGTGAAGGCAGTTCTTCTTTAGACAAAGTAGCGATCGGCCCTGCTTCGATATTTAAAACTCGCACGCCATCGGCGATCTCAACAATTTGTGGCAGGCTAAAATCTGTTGCGCGAGTAAAAATATCTACTTCAACTCCAGCTGCTGCCATCTTCTTTGCATTGGCAACAACATAAACATTCATGCCACCAGCATCACCTAGACCTGCGCGGTCAAGGGGAGATGAGTGCACCATCAAAGTTGCAATGCGGCCTTTCATGTTACAAGTCTAAAGCACACCGCACTTCACCGACTACTTCAGATCCGCCCATTACCTTTTGATCATCAATTCCAGCGTCAATTGACCACGAAGAGAATACTTTCTTCATGATTGGAGCAAAGGGACGGGTTGCTCCGTCTGCAATTTTAAAGGCGCAGGTCCGCCCATCTGGCATAGAAAAAATATTGACACCTTCAGCGCCATCTTTCATAAATAACCCAGGAACAGCTTCCATCATTGTTGTTGTTATGCGGCCAGTTCCTGCGACCATATCTGGATTTAATCTGCATGCATTCAGAACCTGTTGATGCACAGGATCACTAGAAACAGTAAGTCTGTGAATTGCTGTTGCAAGACCCCGTGTAGATACCGCAAAGAGCGGAGCGCCGCATCCATCTGTCGTTGCAATATTTATCTTCTCTCCGCTTACAGTTTCAAACTCATTCTTGATAGCCACTTGCAGGGGATGGCTTGGATCTAAATAACTCTTTGTATCCCACCCGTTTACTACGCAGGTTGCAAGCATTCCTGCATGTTTACCACTGCAGTTTTGCGCAATATGTGAGGCCGGTTTGTTCCCCCAAGCAATATTTTCTGGTGTACCAAGGGGCTTATCTTGCGCATTCATCAAATCATCCTCAGAAAGACTGGCACCTGCCAATACAGATCGAATGACTTTAAAGTGTTCTTCAGATCCTGAGTGGCTTGCGCAGACAATTGCTAACTGTCGGGGTTCAAGTTTTAGACCATTTCGTACCATTGCAGATGCTTGAATAAACTTTACAGATGATCTTGGAAATATAGGGGCGCGCACATCTCCTGCTTCAAACTTTACAGAGCCATCGCCATTTAAAAGGATGAGGTGTCCTGTGTGAACAGATTCAACTACCCCTGCGCGAACGATCTCAACAAGAGTGTCGCCAAAAGTTTTAATC
>DAIQAR010000076.1:0-3637 GCA_036781605.1 Candidatus Nanopelagicaceae bacterium | reverse complement strand
AGAGCAAAGTGGTGGGTAACGCCCACCCGGGGAAACCCGCGGGACAGTGCCACAGAAAAGAACCGCCGCAAGTACATGCGGTAAGGGTGAAAAGGCGGTGTAAGAGACCACCGCATTGATGGTGACATCAATGGCTAGGCAAACCCCACTTGGAGCAAGACCAAAAAGATGGCATTGAGAGCTGCTCGCTCGAGTCATCAGGTAGGTCGCTTGATCGCATAAGTAATTGTGCGACTAGATGGATGGTGGCCCACTCGCGAAAGCGATGGACAGGATCCGGCTTATAGGGCGACTCTTCTTTATTTGTATCAATAAGGGCCATTTCCCGTGCGAAGATGGCCTTTTATCTATTACAACTCTCTGCACAACCTAACAAGATTTTTTAAGTTTATGTGGGCAAAAGTGTGGGCACGTGGGCAAAAATGTGGGCAAAAAAGAAATCAACCTTTTGAACTCATCCAGATCTCAGAAATAAATAACGTCTATTGACTCTCAAGAATAGAAGCTGCGTACAATGTGGATATGAAGTTCGGCAATTCGTAACTTAGGGCAATCCTTGATGACCAAGTTTGATTATGAGAAATTGAGAAAACGCGACAAACTTCGCCGAGATTTTGAGTCTTACGAGGGAAGCTCAAGTGACTTCACTGCACCTGAGCCACTCTCAGATTTCACGCCTGAATATAAGTGTAAAAACTGTGATGCATCTTTCGCAGACTTCGATAAATTCTATGATCATGTTCAAGATGAACATGAGTCTGTATTTTGCGGAGTTTGCTCAATTGAGATCATTGGCCATAAGTATTTACATGAGCATGAAGTCTCACACTGTTTTGATGAAGGTGGATGCCCAAGAATTAATGAGGAAGGTCATCGATGGGCATATCACTTTCCCGTGACTTGTGCGCATTGTCAAAAGGAGTTATTCGGCAGCTTCAATTTTCAAATACATCTCAAGGAATTTCATCAAGGAACGTAGAACAAGAAATCATGATATGAGTAAGATGACAAAAGCTCTCTTTTAAATCCGATCTAGAATTTCCGTAGACCAGATAATCTGAGCCATATCTGCATAGAGCGACTGTCTTTCGTCTATGGCTATACGCTTAAATTCATCAGGCCCGTAAGCCTTGAAAGACAAGTTGTTTTCTTTCATTTTTCGCAAAAAGTTCGGGTTATTTGAATAACTCGCCTTATTCAGTGACTTTGCTAGGGGATTCTGGCCAAAGTAGTTATCACACTTGATCGAGAACTCCAACGCACCATAGGAAGCATTAAAACTTTTAGGAAGAAGTAGGAGATCTCCAAGAGAGTTTCTATAGTCAGCAAACTCAAACTCGTTTGCAAACTCATCTGTGTGGCGCTCAAATTTATTCGCCCAAATGTGTTCAACCTCGAAAGGATCTTTACGATTTCTTTCTAGGTAGGTGGACGCTTCTTCGCCTCCCACCCAGCTTGTTAAACGAGCGAGAAGATAATAAATCTCAGGCTTATTAGTCTTGGTAAGACGCAATCTGGATAGCGAGTCCAGCGATTCGTTTAACTCAGCTGCTCTTGTTTTGAGAATTACACGAATTTCTTCTAAAGACTTGTTTCGTATCTCCTTGGCGAGCGCAAACATAGGTCGATACATTGGGGAGTAGCCAAAATTCTTGTACTCCGCCATTCTGCGAGTAATCATGATGTCGATATACGCAGCTATGAGGTTTGCTTTGCGGTTAAACACCTCGTCTGAATCGCTCACTTCAACAGCTGCCAAAATCACCATGTACTGAAGAGTGAAATCGTTATGGGCATTGTAATAAACATGCTCTAACCCCGATTGCAGGGTTTCAGATGCTTTTAGAAGTTCGTGATAACGTTTTGCGAAATAAACGAGGTCTCCTTCGACAAATCGCAAGAAATCCGGACTGCTTACCAGGCCAATCTTTTCGGAATTGTCTCGTGTCCACTTATGGAAGGTGGTTGCTATTTCTTCAAAGTCTTTCGCACCAGCCAGCTTCTTAGTATCACGAACGGTCTCAGCGAATTTCGCTCTGAGTAGCGCCTTCATGAAATCTGAGTCACCATTCTTGTCGAGGTTCTTTAGGTTCTGAGTCGTTTCACGCCAGATCAGATTAGCTCGCTCGATCTCCTCGGGATATCCAATGCGGGAAAGCAGGTAACTCTTGAGCATATCCATGTTAGAAAGCTGAAGACCTCTATCGTTCATGCTCTCGAAGATTTCTAGAGCCATATCCTTATCAGTGGTTCCGATATCGACAAGAACAACCCGATTAAGGACCCAATCTACGAAGAACGGTAGAACTGCTCCATTAAGCTCTTCAGGGAAGATATTGCGTACATCACTGTACCTCTCCCAGATTACTTGAGAGCTTTGGTCCATTTCCAGTGCAGCATTTTCGGCTCCTTCACGTATTGCGGTCATAACTTTTTCACGCTCTGGCACATCGATAGTGAATGTTGTCTGGCCATATTGAGTCGAGTAGATCAGATTTTTAAGTTGTGTTTGCGAATCACCCGGCTCCAAAAGCGAACTCATGTATGACATAAGCAGGCTTAGTGCTTCTGCTCTTTTACAAACATAGAGAAAGCAGAGGCGAAGTTCACCGATGGAGATTTCAATAAAGTGGAGTTAAGGTCGGCGAGGCGAGCAATCTTTTGCGCGCCCGGAACATCAAAGGGGTCGATCTCATATTCACTTACCCACATTTTGCCCGCGTAAATCGGTTCTGGAGCGAGTGAAATCTCTTCGGTAGATAGCGGACCGCTGGTCTTAGGCATGGCGACTGCAACTTTTGCCAATTCTCTCGCTTTATCGGCGCTGATCTCTGGCGCAGATGCGAAGCCCCACGATCCGTTGACGATGACTCGAACTCCGATTCCGGAGACACTTCCATCGGTCTGGGTTTCTGGGTTTGTATCTCGCAACTGCAAGACGCCCGTTCGGACCCGTTCTACACGAATATCAACGTGGGAAGCTCCGAGTGAGATCCCCGTCTGAATGGCCGCATCGGAAACTTCGGCCAGTGGAAGGGCTAGAAAGTCAGGGTCTACCTGGTGAGATTTGGTCTGAGACATAGGTGCAGTTTGCTTAATAGGGCAGGTATTCTCAAGCAATGAGCAATGAGGCCCAGGTCAAACGTATTTTGCATGCTGCTACGGGTAGCCAGATGAGTGCAAAAGGTTGGGGCCAAGAGGCCGCAATCCGCATGCTCCACAACAATCTGGATCCCGCCGTAGCCGAACACCCAGAGAAACTGGTTGTCTACGGCGGTACGGGCAAGGCAGCCAGAGACTGGCCATCTTTTGATGCCATCGTACGCCAGCTCACCAAGCTTAAAGATGATGAGACCCTCCTCGTTCAATCTGGAAAGCCAGTTGGGGTTTTTCAAACTCACGAATGGGCACCGCGAGTTCTAATCGCTAACTCCAATCTCGTTGGGGATTGGGCAAACTGGCCGGAATTTCGTCGACTCGAACATATGGGTCTGACGATGTACGGACAGATGACGGCAGGTTCTTGGATTTATATTGGTTCTCAAGGAAGTTTTCAGGGCACATATGAAACTTGCGCAGCGACCGCGCGCAAGCGCTATGGCGGAACTCTGCAACACACATTGACCCTGACCGGTGG
>DAIQAR010000075.1:0-3709 GCA_036781605.1 Candidatus Nanopelagicaceae bacterium | reverse complement strand
GGTAAAGGCATACGCGCCGTATCAATGAACGAAGAAACAGCAAAGCTGATGGGAATTAACATCAACAGAGTAATATCCATTACATTTCTAATTGGCGGTCTTATGACTGGAGCAGCGGCATTTTTCTTTGAAACGGTCTATGAAGCTACTAAATTTAATATCGGATTCAACATAGGAATCGCAGCCTTTACGGCCGCCGTGCTCGGAGGTATTGGAAATATTCGCGGCGCCTTTGTCGGAGGTCTTGCATTGGGTCTCATTGAAACGTATGCATCAGCAGTCCTTGGATCGCAATGGAAAGCGATCACAGTGTTTCTAGTCTTAATTGTTGTCTTGCTCTTCCGTCCTAATGGCCTGTTCGGCGAAGCCGTCCAGCAGACAAGGGTGTGATTTAGTCATGATAAATCTTCGTGATAAAGGTGCAGATGCTTGGGCCAAGTGGGATCGACCAAGAAGAGTTGTCTTTGTTCTTGCAGCTATTTCGGTTGTAGCCTCTCTGCCATTTGCAGGCAATTTTTCAATATCAAATATTTTAAATACTCCAATCAGTTCTTACGCCGATGTTTTGGTCTATCCAGTCGGAATGTTTGTTTTGATGGCTCTTGGTCTAAATATTGTTGTAGGAAAGAGCGGGATGCTCGACCTTGG
This sequence comes from Candidatus Nanopelagicaceae bacterium, assembly GCA_036781605.1. Lineage (GTDB taxonomy): Bacteria > Actinomycetota > Actinomycetes > Nanopelagicales > Nanopelagicaceae > PALSA-747. Next base: position 3,061 of record DAIQAR010000075.1, on the reverse strand, counting down.
GTATGTTGCGTTCTTTGCTATTGGGGCATATTCGATGGGTATTTTGGGAACTCATACGCATCTGAATACCTGGGAGATTTTGCCAATCGGCATGGCACTAGCGATGATTGCCGGAGTACTACTTGGAATTCCAACACTTCGACTTCGTGGTGACTACCTTGCAATTGTCACTATGGGATTTGGTGAAATCGTGCGCATTACTGCGTTGAACACCAATAAAATTGGTGGACCAAACGGTATTGCCAATGTGCCCAACCCGCCTTCCGTTTTAGGGCTCCACTTCAACATTACTACTCCCAATTCATTTTTCTGGCTTGTTCTCACATTGATCCTGCTGACAATTTGGATGATTCGTCGTTTATCCGTTCGACGACCTGGCAGGGCATGGGAAGCAATTCGTCAAGATGAAGATGCAGCTGAACTTATGGGTGTACCAACACTGAAATATAAAATTTGGGCATTCGTACTCGGCGCAGGCGTGGGTGGTGCTGCAGGAGTTGTTTACGCATCTAAGACGCTTTTTATTTCACCAGAAGCGTTCACCTTCAACATATCAGTTCTCATTCTTTCATGTGTTGTTTTTGGTGGAATTGGAAATATTTGGGGTGTAGTACTAGGAGGAGTATTCCTTGCTTATCTGCCTGAGCGCATTCGCTTCATCACAAACGCAAGGCAGTTAGTTTTCGGTTTAACGCTTGTTATTATTATGAATTTCCGCCCTGATGGCATTCTTCCTCGCAAAAAGCGTGAAAAAGTTTTGGCTTTAAAGGATAGTTCAGGAGAAAAGAATGTCTGAAAAAATACTTGAACTAAAAGGGTTAACCAAGAACTTCGGTGGCGTTGTTGCGCTTAACGAAGTTAACCTGCATGTCAACAAGCAAGAAATCCTTGCGTTGATTGGTCCTAATGGAGCTGGTAAGACAACTGTATTCAACATGATCACTGGTGTTTATCAACCAACTGCTGGCGAGATTACGTTCAACGGTGAATCAATCGTAGGTAAGAAGCGCTTTGAGATTACCCAGGGTGGAATTGCACGGACATTTCAGAACATCCGTCTTTGGGGAGACATGACCGCGGTTGAAAATATTCTTACGGCGACGGATGTGCATAGCAAGGTTGGCTTGGTCGGCTCACTTTTTGGCTCTATCCGTTCTAGAAAGACAGAAAAAGCAGCGCGGGAAAAAGCGCATGAAATTCTTGAGTTTATTGGAATTGATGAGTACGGGGACAGGCTCGCAAAGAATTTGCCATACGGCGTTCAACGCAGACTAGAAATCGCTAGGGCAATGGGTACTGGAGCCGAACTCTTGTTACTCGATGAGCCGGCAGCTGGTTTTAACCCCGCCGAAAAAGTTGAACTTGGGAACACTATTAAAAAGATTCGCGATGCTGGCTACACAGTCCTCCTAATCGAACACGATATGTCATTGATCATGGGTATCTCAGATCGAGTCGCCGTATTGGACTTTGGAGTAAAGATTGCTGATGATCTTCCATCGGTTGTTCAAAATGACCCAAAGGTCATTGAAGCATATTTAGGAGTGCCTACAGATGCGTCTTGAAATTAAAGATCTCCATGTGTTTTATGGAAAGATTGAAGCAATTAAGGGTATTAGCGTCGTGGTTAATCAGGGCGAGATTGTTACGCTCATTGGAGCAAACGGCGCCGGTAAGACCACAACTCTTAAAACTATTTCGGGATTACGCCCTGTCACATCAGGCCAGATTATTTTTGATGGTCAGGACATTTCACAAATGTCTCCTCATGAGCGCGTCCAAATTGGTATCTCACAAGCACCTGAAGGGCGAGGAATTTTCCCAGGCATGACCGTGGGCGAGAACTTAGAAATTGGAAAATATTTCCGTAAAACTCGTGAGGCAGAAATGAGTGAAGATATGGAAAAAGTCTTCCATCTTTTCCCTCGTCTCAAAGAGCGCTTGAAGCAAGCTGGGGGAACTCTTTCTGGTGGAGAGCAACAGATGCTCGCCATCGGCCGGGCTCTCATGGCTCGCCCGAAAGTTCTCTTGCTAGATGAACCCTCTATGGGACTGGCTCCGATGATGATTCAAAATATCTTCAACATAATTACGGAGATCAATAAAACAGGAACAACAATTCTCCTTGTAGAGCAAAATGCTCAGCAAGCTCTGCAGCGTGCCAATAGGGCCTATGTTTTGGAGACAGGCAAGGTGGTTAAAGAGGCAAAGGCCAGTGACCTACTTAACGATCCGGCAGTCCGCGCGGCATATCTTGGAACTGGCGCCGACTCTCACTAAGAAAAAGATTGCCTACATTAATTTGGCAATTATCTCTGCAAGTTCTCTTGGGGCGCTTAAGAACGGCGAATGATCGCTATTCATCCTGATTTGCTCACTTGCCCGAGCTGACATTGCTTCTTGCGCAAAGACCGGTATTGCATTGTCTTGTTCACAAATAATGTAGGTAGAGGGAATATCTTTCCAGCCGACCTTAGTGATTGGCTGGTTAAAGGCAGGCAAACTTTGGGTGCGCAGAGCGGCAACGGCTTCAGAGGTAATTTCCGGTGAGCACTTATTGTAGAAAATATTCTCAGGCGTATCTGCTGTCAATCGAGACTTATCGGCAGCAACATTCCACCATGCAGGATTCACACTGCCACATGCCGCATAGAGCGTCTCGCCCTCGTCGAGCATAAATGCCGTGAGAAAAATTAAACGCTGAACCTTCTTAGAACCAGCTGATGCTTGTGTGATTGGAAGCCCACCATAAGAGTGCCCTAAGACGACACAGTTGCCGTCTACAGATTCTATTGCTGAGCGAACAATTTCTGCGTCTCCATACATGTCGCCTAATTCTGTACCTGCAGAACCAACGCTGAGTAATTCAACTGTCTTACTTGTTATGCCCATTTTTTCTAGTTCGTTCTGTAATCGAGCAAATCCTGCTCCGTTGTGCCAAGCGCCATGAACAAGAATTAAAGTTGGTTTCATTCCTTTTCCTCCAAAATAAGACTTGTAATTCGGGCAGTGCAAGAACGCTGACCTTTTTCATTCGTTATAGCAATGTCGTAAGTTGCAA
>DAIQAR010000074.1:1253-3801 GCA_036781605.1 Candidatus Nanopelagicaceae bacterium | reverse complement strand
CCTGCAGCTGTTGCTGCGCCCCCGCCAGTTGCTCCCGCGCCAGCGCCAAATGCACTGCGAAGTGAATTAAGAGATGTACCAAGAGAAGAGTTAGCTGCACTTGTTGCGCTGTGGTGACCATACCAAGCGCCAGCAGATAAAAGGGCAACAACAATCGCAGTAATACCTAAGAACTTTGTGTACTTATTAGTCCATTGGTATGAACCTTTAGCAAGATGCTCTGCTAGATCATCGGTCTCTGGCTTTGCAAAGAGATCAAATGACGCTGAATCTTTATTGTTCATACTGTTATTGAGATTACTCATGACGAAGTGCCTCGATTGGTCGTAGTGATGCTGCTCTAGATGCTGGATATCCTCCAAAGAAAACACCGATCAAGATGCTTACTCCAAAGGCTAGAAAGACTGATGATGGAACGATGATCGGCTTTGTCCCTGCGATGGTGAAGTGAGAGCCAATAAAGCCCCCCAATACCCCCATGAGACCACCGACTAAGGACAAAATTGTTGCTTCAATAAGAAATTGCGACAAGATCACACGTTTGGGCGCTCCGATTGCTTTTCTAATACCGATCTCACGTGTTCTCTCAATAACGGTGACAAGCATGATGTTGGTGATACCGATGCCACCAACAAGAAGCGAGATACCTGCAACTGCCCCTAAAAGAACAGTGAATGTCTTACTCGATGAGGCAGATGTTGACAGAAGTGATGCCTGATTAAATATCTGATAATCCGCGGACTTGCCTGCTTTGATTCTGTGGCGAGTATTCAAGATGGTTGTAATTTCACTTTGCGCATCATTTGTTCCTGTTGCTGTCTTAGCTTCAACAATGATCGACGACAAACCCGTATAGCCAGTGATAGAGCTTTCAACAGCCGTGATGGGAGCCAAGAAGAGTGAGTCGCCATCGAGAAAGCCTGTTGATCCCTTTACTTTTGTTGTGCCGATGATCGTGAAAGGGATTCCCCCGCATCGCACGCTCTGGCCTATCGGGTTATCTGTTCCAAAGAGTTCTGTTGCCGTTGTGCTTCCAATGATTGCGACATGTCTTCCTTGTGTCACATCATCTGCGCTGAAGTAATTTCCTGTTTCAATCTGGGCGTTTGCGGCTTCAAAGTATGTCGGCCAGACACCAGAGAATGTAGAAGGTGTTGAAGTTGATGTTCCATTAGAACACGTGACGTTTGCATTCATGATGGGTGATACTTGCTTCACATCAGGAGCGTTGATCGGATCCACAAGTGCCTGAGCATCTGCAATAGTTAGTGGCACAGCACTCGATGCACTTCCTCGCTGTCTTGCTCCAGCGAACCCCCCGCCACCAAAACCTCGCGCTCCAGATCGAATCTGAAGTGAGTTAGTTCCTAGGCGATCAAGTGATTGCTGCACCGCTTTAGATGATCCATTTCCCACAGCGATCAAGATGATTACTGACATGACACCAATCATGATGCCAAGAGTTGTGAGCCCTGTGCGCAACTTATTTGTTGTGAGCCCGCGCAAAGCAAACTTAATGCTCTCGAATATATTCACGAAGCGCGCCGCACATTTAATTCATCGCTAATAATCTTGCCATCTCTCATGCGAATAATTCTCTTTGCACGTTCTCCAACATCTTGCTCATGGGTAATAACAACAACAGTTCTTCCTGCTGCATTGATCTGATCAAAAAGATCAAGTAAGTCGTGAGTAGATTTTGAGTCCAGCGCTCCTGTTGGTTCATCTGCCAACAACAGTGCCGGGCGTGTAACAAGAGCTCTAGCAACAGCAACGCGTTGCTGTTGGCCTCCAGAAAGCTCTGTAGGTTCATGGCTCATACGATCTGCTAGTCCAACAACTGCTAACGCTGCTTCAGCCCTCTTGCGACGTTCTGCGCCTTTAATTCCCTGATAAGCCATAGGAAGTTCAACATTTGCAAGAGCATTTGTTCTAGGAATCAAATTAAAGGATTGAAAGATAAAACCAATCTTGCGCCCTCTAACTACAGCAAGGGCATTCTCATCCATCGATGAGATTTCAATACCATCAAGAAAATACTTTCCAGATGTGAGGTTATCCAGGGCTCCCATGATGTTCATCAAGGTTGATTTTCCAGAACCTGATGGACCCATAATTGCCACATACTCACCGGCTTCAATCTTTAAACTCACGCCATCGAGAGCAAAGATTGAAGAGTCCCCGATGCCATAACGCTTCACAGCGTTTTGAACATCAATAACAGTTGTCATTATCCGCGGCCGCCTCCGCCGCCGCCGAATCCACCGCCGCCGCCAGGGATAGCGACACCTAAGCCTGATACGACTGGGAATCCATTTGAACCAACAGCCGTCTTTGCACTTGGTAGTGCAACTTTTGTTCCTGCTTTAATTCCAGAAAGGATCTGCACGGCAGAATCTCCTTGCAAACCAACGGTAACTGGCGTGCGAGTTAGAACGGTCCTGCCACCCACGGTTGTCACCACATTCACACTTGCACCTCGCGTGCCACGAATTGTTACTGCAGCAGAGGCAACTTGAAGAACCTTGCTCACAGTGGCAGTTAAATC
>DAIQAR010000074.1:0-1153 GCA_036781605.1 Candidatus Nanopelagicaceae bacterium | reverse complement strand
GAAGATGCGGTGGGAGCGTTCTGACCGACTGTTGCGCTAATAGATGCCACATCACCTGAAACAGGTGCCTTCACAAAGGTTGATGCGTAATTCTTTGTTGCTGTAGCAATAGCAGCCTGATCAACTGTGAAGTCTGCTGCGGTAGGTGTATCTGTCGTGACACCCATCTGAAGCTTCATGAGGTTATATGCATCTTGCGCGCTCTTGATCGCTGCTTGATCTGCAGCAAGGCCCGTAGTTTGCGCTGTGACAGCGTTGTTATATGAAGTAAGCGCAGATTGATATGAGTTGTAATAAGAAATAAATTGCTGACAACTATCTACGTTAGCAATGATGTCCGCACCAACGAGTGATAGGCAGTAATCAATCGATTGGTGTACAACGTAAAGACCATAGTTGGTATATGTGTTCTGTGCCGGCGTCAAAGTCGCTTGGGCGTTAGTAATAGCCTGGGAATATTGGGGCTTCTTTGTAGCAGCATTTGTGACAGCAGTTGGAATTGCTGCGGCAGCTTGAGCTAATTTGATTTGATCTGAAGCAAGGGTGGATTTTGCGGCATTTAAAGCTGTTTGTGCACTTGATGCATCAAGGGTTGCCATAACTGTTCCTGCGCCAACATGCTGTCCAACTTTTACGCGAATCGATGTAATTGTGCTTGAGATGAGTGGTGAAACACCAACATCACCTGGACTAATAGTTTTTCCACTTGCAGAGACGGAAGAAGTCACATCTCCAACAGTTGCGGTTACGGTCTGAGCAGATGTTGCAGCAGGGGCGGGATGCAATGCGCTCCATCCCCACCAACCAACTCCAACAACAACAAGTGCTAGAACAAGATTGATACTCAGAATTCGCAGGCGAGATTTATCCATACGCAAAGGGTAGGGGTCATAGAAGCCAATTAGGCTTGATTAGGCTGAGGAGTTACTGTGAATAACTACTAGAGCGTTGCAAAAGCAGCGTCTAGAACGCCAATTGCGTCAGTGAGTAGTTCATCTGTAATAACCAGTGGTGGCAAGAAGCGAATCACATTGTTATATGTTCCAGCAGAGAGAATAAAGACTCCGTTTGCTGTGCAGTGCTTCAAGACCTTTGATGTTGCATCGCTATTAGGTTCAATTGATCCAGGAATAACAAGCTCAATCGCTTGCAT
>DAIQAR010000073.1:0-3929 GCA_036781605.1 Candidatus Nanopelagicaceae bacterium | reverse complement strand
TCCTAGAAGATGCAAAGGGCAAGAAGATCATCGTTACGCCAGAAGATGGCAGCGAGCCTGTTGCATACCCAATTACTCGTCGTCAAAAGCTTAAGGTTGAAGATGGCCAGAAGGTCGGAGTCGGACAACAACTCGTTGTTGGCGCTATCGATCCAAAGCAAGTTCTTCGTATCCTTGGACCTCGTCAAACACAAGTTCATCTTGTGAATGAAATTCAAGAGGTATATCGCTCACAAGGTGTATCAATCCACGATAAGCACATCGAAATCATTGTTCGCCAAATGCTCAAGCGCATCACAGTGCTTGAACCAGGTGACACCGATCTGCTTCCTGGTGAACTTGTTGAACGTAATCGTTTTGAGAATGAAAACCGCCGCGTTGTGACAACTGGTGGCAAGGCTGCTTCAGGTCGCCCAGAACTTATGGGTATCACCAAGGCATCACTTGCAACAGAGTCATGGTTGTCAGCGGCTTCATTCCAAGAGACAACGAAGATCCTCACTGATGCAGCCCTTTCAGAAAAGAGCGATCCTCTTCTTGGTCTGAAGGAGAACGTCATCATTGGAAAGCTCATCCCTGCTGGAACAGGACTTGCTCGTTATCGCAACGTGCGTGTTGAACCAACAGAAGAAGCAAAGGCAGCTGTTTATGCCGCATATGATGAATATGACTTCACACCATTTGAAGCACAAGGTTCAGGTGAAGCAGTTCGTTTGGATGATCTAGAAGTTCGTTAAATCTATAAGTTAAAAACCCCGCACATAATCTGTGCGGGGTTTTTTTATTTACGCTTGAGCGTTATCTCATCCGCAGTAAGACGATGTGCTTGGAAGGCATTTACTGGTGCATCTGTTGCATATCCAATAGCTAACCCACAGAGCAATCTGTAATCTTTTGGAACATCGAATTCTTTTCTGACAACATCATCCCAAATCCCAACAGCGCCTTGGGCGCATGTGCCAAGGCCATGTGCATGAGCTGAAAGCATAAGATTTTCCATCATTAATCCTGCATCAGATGCAGACCAAATTCCTAGACTCTTATGGATATATATAAAAAGCTCAACAGGGGCGCCAAAGAACTCGTAGTTTTTTGCCCATTCAGCATCTCGGGCAGTTCTATCTCCCCGGGCAACACCAAGTACTGCATAGAGCTCTTTTCCTACGCGCGCTGCGCGTGGGCGCAATTCTTTAACGTATGGCTTACTCATTTTTATATTACTTGTAGGAAGTCCATAACGAGTGAAGGCCAGCTTTACTTTGCCTAAAAAGCCTGCATTTCGTGCTTTAGAAAGCGCTTTCCATCGATTGAGGAATTCTTTACTTATTGTGTCCCTGACATCCCCTGTCGCAACAGCCACTTTAAAGGGACGAGTGTTTGACCAACTTGGTGCGGTGAGGCTGTCATGGAGCAATTGATCGATGAGTTCTTGGGGGACAGGCTTATCCTTTATAAAGTCGCGGGTCGAACGACGTGAGCCGATAAATTCTGAAACCCACTTGGCTTCATCGGGTGAGATTTTCATATATGAATTATTTCCTTTATTTACGACTTGTACTGATAAACAACGATGGCAGCAGCAATAAATTGGAAAATGAATGCAGCGGCAGTGAGGGCATGGAAGAGTTCATGAAACCCAAACCATTTGGAAGAAAAATTTGGACGCTTCATTCCATAAATAATGCTGCCTGCTGAATAACAAAGGCCACCGAACATCATGAGAATAAACACTGCGATTCCCCCATGCTTCCAAAAAGATGGGAGATAGATCAGCGCTGCCCAACCAAGAATGAGATAAATTGGAACATAGAGCCACCTAGGGGCGTTTAGCCAGCTGACTCGCAAGATTGTCGTGGCGAGGGCCCCGCCCCACACAAGTGTGAGTAGAACAATTGCTTGGTCCTTATTGAGCAGAAATACTGCGAAGGGCGTATAGGTGCCTGCAATCAAAATAGTGATGTTTGCATGATCAATGCGACGCCAGATTGCCTTGGTTTTAGGGTTCCAGGAGACCCGGTGATAGAGGGCGCTGCAGGTAAAGAGCAGAACTGCGGCTAAGGTGAAGATCCCCAGGGAGATTCGCCCGCGCATCTTGTCGGCCAAAATGATCAAAATTAGCCCTGAAATCAAGGCAATTGGACTCATGACGAGGTGGATCAGCCCCCGCAGTTTGGGGCTCGGCGTGTCTTGGGCCCGCTTGAGGGTGTCGGTCATGATAGAAGCCTAGGCCGTTTTGACCTTTTTACTACGCGAGAGGTACCTTTCTCCTCTGCTCATTTGAAAGAACGAGCTACCCCTGCTTCACAGATGTATTTCTATGTAGCAAACCTTTTGTAGTTGGGCAACACACCCGACCGCGTGGGTCGGTAGTTAAGCACAATCAAATGACAGTACTTATGTATTAACAGTTAATAAATAAGTAAAAGAAAAAAGAAACGAATTGGAGAAACGTAGTGCCAACAATTCAGCAGCTGGTCCGTAAGGGTCGCGCAGAGAAGTCAACTAAGACGAGCACGCCTGCACTTAAAGGCAGTCCGCAACGTCGTGGTGTCTGCACTCGCGTTTACACAACAACTCCTAAGAAGCCTAACTCTGCGCTTCGTAAAGTTGCACGTGTACGTCTGACAAGTGGCATGGAAGTAACTGCATATATTCCTGGTGAGGGACATAACTTGCAGGAGCACTCAATCGTTCTCGTTCGTGGAGGTCGCGTAAAAGATCTTCCAGGTGTTCGTTACAAAATTATTCGCGGTTCCCTTGATACACAAGGCGTGAAAGATCGCAAGCAATCACGTAGCCGCTACGGTGCTAAAAAAGATAAGAAGGCCTCATAAATGCCACGTAAAGGTCCCGTCACTAAGACAGCAGTTGTTGCAGATCCTGTATACGACTCACAAGTTGTCACACAATTAATTAACCGCGTACTACACAGCGGTAAGCGTTCAACAGCCGAGAGCATTGTTTACCACGCACTTGAGGGTGTTCGTGAAAAGACAAACGGCGTTGATCCACTCATCACTTTGAAGCGTGCACTAGATAACATCAAGCCTGCGGTTGAAGTTCGTTCACGCCGCGTTGGTGGAGCTACATACCAAGTTCCTGTAGAAGTTAAGGCAGCTCGTTCTGCAACTCTTGGCCTTCGTTGGTTGGTGGACTATTCACGTTCACGCCGCGAGAAGTCAATGGCAGAGCGCCTTACCAATGAATTAATTGATGCAAGTAACGGACTAGGCGCCGCTGTAAAGCGTCGCGAAGACACTCACAAGATGGCTGAAGCCAACAAGGCTTTCGCTCATTACCGCTGGTAACTAATAGGAATTTGAGGAGCAACTAAGTGGCCGTAGATACAGCAATCGACCTAGCCAAGGTTCGCAACATTGGAATCATGGCGCACATCGACGCGGGTAAAACCACGACTACTGAGCGCATCCTTTTCTACACCGGTATCAACTACAAGATCGGTGAAGTTCACGATGGCGGCGCCACCATGGACTGGATGGAGCAAGAGCAAGAGCGCGGTATCACTATTACATCTGCTGCAACCACATGTATGTGGAAGGGCAACCTGATCAACATTATTGATACACCTGGTCACGTTGACTTCACAGTTGAAGTAGAACGTTCACTTCGCGTTCTAGATGGCGCAGTGTGCGTATTTGATGGCGTTGCTGGCGTAGAGCCACAATCTGAAACAGTATGGCGCCAAGCTGACCGCTATAACGTTCCTCGTATTTGCTTTGTAAACAAGCTTGACCGTACCGGCGCATCTTTCGAGCGTTGTGTTGAAATGATCGGTTCACGTTTGAATGCAATTGCGCTCGTTCTACAAATTCCAATCGGAATTGAAGGTGACTTCCTTGGTGTTGTTGATTTGATCGCAATGAAGGCGCTTACCTGGCGCGGAGAAACACAAAAGGGTGAAGATTACG
>DAIQAR010000072.1:0-3973 GCA_036781605.1 Candidatus Nanopelagicaceae bacterium | reverse complement strand
GCAATTGGATATATTCAATATTTCACCAAATTGCCTGAAGCTCTAGTAGCCACCCACCTTCTCGGTTCGACTTTGGTCTGGCTTGGAATCTGGAACGTTGGTTTTTCGGCTGATGTTTTGACCGCTTCATCGAAGAAACGTATAACTAAATAATCGTGCATGTAGGAAGACAACGAACAGAAAGATGGATATGAATCGCACACAGTGGAACGCCCAAGATGATCAAGCAGTTGTTATCAGCCGCGCGCTGGCAATGGACGCAGTACAAAAAGCGGGCCATGGCCACCCAGGAACAGCAATGTCACTTGCGCCTGTCGCCTATACGCTCTTTCAACGTTTCTTACGTCATGATCCATCTGACCCTCAATGGCTAGGACGCGATCGTTTCGTACTTTCATGCGGCCACTCCTCATTAACGCTCTATATTCAACTTTTCCTATCTGGCTATGGTCTCTCACTTGATGACCTCAAAGCTTTCCGAACACATAACTCTTTGACTCCAGGCCACCCAGAATTTGGCCACACCGTTGGCGTTGAAACAACTACTGGCCCACTCGGTGCTGGTGTATCAATCGCGGTAGGTATGGCGATGGCTCAACGTTTTGAAAAGGGGCTCTTAGATCCAGAGTCAAAGACAAGACTCTTTGATCATAATATTTGGGTTATTTGTTCAGACGGAGATCTCCAAGAGGGCGTAAGCGGTGAAGCTTCCTCACTTGCTGGCACACAATCACTGGGTAATCTAAAAATGATTTACGACGATAACCGAATTTCTATCGAGGGTGACACCCATGTCGCATTCACTGAAGATGTCTCAGCTAGATACCGCGCATACGGTTGGAAGGTTATTGAAGTCGCCGCGCTTGCGGATGGAAATGTCGATCGCGAAAAGCTAGAAGCGGCCATGATCACAGCGGAGCAAACAAATGATGCTCCTACTCTCATTCGTATGCACAGCACCATTGCATGGCCAGCCCCGCACGCAAAAGGAACGGCAGAAGCCCACGGATCTGCCCTTGGCGCTGAGGAAATTGCGGCAACCAAGACTCTTCTTGGACTTGACCCAAATGAAAGCTTCATAGTCCCTGATCAAATACTCGCGCACGCACGCGAAGTTGTTGCTCGTGGAAAAGCGGCGCATGCCGAGTGGGATGCAAGCTTTAAGCAGTGGCAGACAGCCAATCCAGAAGGAGCTGCGCTTCTCAAGCGCCTGCGCTCACATGAGCTTCCAACAGGATGGGAGAAGGCGCTTCCAGAGTTTCCAGCTGGTAAAGATGTTGCTACTCGCGCAGCATCAGGAAAAGTGATTAATGCAATTGCAACAGTACTTCCTGAATTTTGGGGTGGATCTGCCGACCTTGCTGGCAGTAACAATACGACCATTGAAGGAACAAAATCATTTTTGCCAGCCGATAGCAATATGAAAAATGTTGATCCATACGGGCGCCTTATTCACTTCGGAATTCGCGAGCATGCGATGGGCGGAATACTCAATGGAATTGCCCTCCACGGACTAACGAAGCCTTTTGGTGGAACATTCTTGGTCTTTAGTGACTATATGCGCGGGGCCGTGCGGCTTGCAGCACTCATGAATATTCCGGCGACCTTTGTTTGGACACACGACTCGATCGGTTTGGGTGAAGACGGCCCAACCCATCAGCCAGTTGAGCACGTTGCATCACTACGTTTGATTCCAAACTTTTCAATGATCAGACCTGCAGATGCGAATGAAACTGTGATTGCCTGGCGAGAGATCATCAAGCGCGCCAAGCCTGCAGGGTTTGCGCTTTCAAGACAAAACATTCCAGTCTTTGATAGGAGCGTTTTTGCAAGCGCCGAGGGCGTTTCTCAAGGTGCTTATGTGCTCTCCGACTGCGAAGGAACCCCTGATGTACTTTTAATTGCAACTGGTTCAGAAGTTCAACTAGCCGTTGGCGCTCAAGAGATATTGAAATCAGAAGGCATTAAGGCGCGAGTCATAAGTGCTCCTTGCCTAGAATGGTTTGCCGAGACGGAAAACTCTTACAAAGAATCTGTTTTACCTTCATCTGTAAAAGCCCGAGTCAGCGTTGAAGCAGGCGTTGGCCAGGGATGGCGCGATTTTGTTGGCGATGCTGGTGAAATTATCAGCCTCCAACACTTCGGCGCATCAGCAAGTGCTGGCACGCTATTTAAGGAATACGGCTTCACCAAAGAAGCAGTCGTTGAAGCGGCAAAGAAATCAATAAAGAAAGCTGGGAAGTAATGCCTAACAATCTCAAGGATCTATCACAAGCAGGAGTCTCTATCTGGCTTGATGACCTCTCACGCGATCGCCTACAAAGCGGATCGCTCGCAAAACTTATCGAAGGTTCAAGCGTTGTTGGAGTCACCACTAACCCAAGTATTTTTTCTGCTGCAATTAAAGGGTCTGCTCTTTATAGAGAAGATATTCTTGCGCTTAAGAAGGCAGGCAAAAGTACGGCTGAAGTGATCACTGATTTAACAACAAAGGATGTGAAAGATGCATGTGATCTCTTCTTGCCTGTTTTTAAGCACACCTCTGGAGTTGATGGCCGAGTAAGTATCGAAGTTGATCCATTCTTTGCTCATGAAACCCAAAAGACAATTGACCATGGAAAAGAATTGTGGAACATAGTTAATCGTCCAAATCTGTTGATAAAGGTGCCAGCCACATTGGAGGGCTTACCTGCTATAGAGGAGCTCACTGCAAGTGGAATTAGCGTAAATGTCACACTTATTTTCTCAGTGGAACGCTATGAGAAAGTTATGGACGCCTATCTACGAGGACTTGAGCGCCGAGTTTCTTCCGGACAAGCAGTAAGTGAGATTCATTCCGTTGCTTCGCTTTTTGTTAGTCGTATCGATGGTGAGATTGATAAGCGCCTGGATGCCAAGGGGGCTAACTCCCCACTTCGAGGCAAGATAGCTGTCGCAAATGCACATCTGACTTATGAAGCATTCTTAAAGATGATTAGGTCTGATCGTTGGAAGAAACTAGCTTCGGCTGGAGCAAATTTGCAGCGCCCACTGTGGGCGTCTACCGGTGTGAAAGATAAGGCATATGAAAGTACCCGTTACGTCATAGAACTCGTAGCAAAAGATTGTGTAAATACCATGCCAGAAGGAACACTCAATGAAGTTCGAGAGCATGGCCTAGTTCGTGGTGACACAATTTCATCGAACTTTAAAAGCGCCTCTGATTTATTCGCCTCCTTGCCTACTGCGGGCGTAGATTTCGAAGATGTCGTGGCTTTCCTTGAAAAGGATGGTGTTAAGAAGTTTGCCGATGCATGGCAGGAATTACTTGATAACGTAAGTGCGGTCGCCTAAACCGTGATTGAGATTTCATTTAAGAGCCCCATAGCTCAAGAGAAAACACTCGCATCACTCAACGCAATAACTAAAAGGCTGGCCGAAAAGGACTCCTCTCTGTGGGGGCAAGATGCCCAAGCCGAAGCAAGCGTTCGTCTTAATTGGATTGACTTGCCGCAGTCATCGCGTGAACTGCTCCCCCAACTAGATGCTCTTACTGCGTGGTCAAGGCAGGCAGGCCACAAGATGGTCATTTTGGCTGGAATGGGTGGGTCTTCTTTAGCGCCAGAAGTGATTGCAAAAACTTATAAGAAGTCACTTACCGTTCTAGACACCACCGACCCTGACCAGATCAAAGCAGCGATTCCCTCTGATTTGTCGCAATCTGTAATTGTTATTGGTTCAAAATCTGGTTCAACAGTGGAAACTGCATCTCACAAAGCGCTCTTTACTCAACTCATCGTGAACGCAGGTCTGGATCCGGTTAACCATTTAGTTATCGTTACTGACCCTGGGTCACCTCTCGATAAATCCTCCAGAGCCGAAAATCTTAAAGTTGTTAATGCTGATCCAAATGTGGGCGGTCGCTACAGCGCATTGAGCGCATTCGGATTAGTTCCTGCTTCACTTATTGGCGTCGATGCTTCTGTGCTTATTG
>DAIQAR010000071.1:0-3998 GCA_036781605.1 Candidatus Nanopelagicaceae bacterium | reverse complement strand
TCCTCCGTTTTGAAGGCCCCTTAGGTAGCTTTTTCTTGAGAGAAGATTCTCAAAAACCCATTATTTTTGTTGCCGCTGGAACTGGCTTTGCGCCGATTAAATCGATCATTGAGCAGATGCAGGCTAAAAAGATCACTCGCCCCATTCATCTCTATTGGGGCGGCCGTCGCCCCAGCGATCTTTATCTTGATGAACTGTGCCAGACCTGGGTCAAAGAGATTCCTGAATTTACCTATACCCCAGTCATTTCCGATGGTCTGGCTGAAGACGCTTGGACTGGCCGTACCGGCTTTGTGCACGCTGCAGTAATGAAAGACCACCCTGATTTGTCTGCCTTCCAGGTCTATGCCTGTGGAGCGCCAGTGATGGTGAATGCAGCACGACAAGACTTTTCATCAAAATGTCATTTGCCTGAAGAAGAATTTTTCGCAGACTCATTCACCAGCGCCGCAGATCTCGCATCTGCGTAATAATAAGGTCTTGCCTGAATCCTTTATCTTCCAAAAGACATGAACAAAGCACCAGCTACTATTGATACCCACTCAGTGATGTTCATCACACAGCGGCCTGACGTGGTCATGGTTGAAGGTGAGGGATCTTGGTTAACAGATAACAACGGCAAACGCTATTTAGATTTTCTGCAAGGTTGGGCGGTCAATTGTCTCGGTCATGGTAACCCTGGCATGATTTCTGCTCTAAATACACAAGCCAAGAAGCTGATCAATCCCAGCCCTGCTTTTTATAACGAACCAATGATTGGTTTGTCAGATCTCCTAACGAGTAATAGTTGTTTTGACAAAGTCTTTTTTGCTAACAGCGGAGCTGAAGCAAACGAAGGTGCCATTAAATTGGCGCGTAAATGGGGGCAACTCCATAAAGGCGGCGCTTTCGAGATCATTACCTTTGATCACAGCTTTCACGGGCGCACCTTAGCCACGATGAGC
This sequence comes from Candidatus Nanopelagicaceae bacterium, assembly GCA_036781605.1. Taxonomy (GTDB): domain Bacteria; phylum Actinomycetota; class Actinomycetes; order Nanopelagicales; family Nanopelagicaceae; genus PALSA-747. Next base: position 3,054 of record DAIQAR010000071.1, on the reverse strand, counting down.
GCCTCCGGCAAACCAGGCTGGGATACCTTATTCGCGCCGCAAGTGCCTGGTTTTCCAAAAGCAGATCTGAATGATTTGGACTCGGTTAAAAAATTAGTTAACGAGAAGACGGTTGCGGTGATGCTAGAACCTGTTCAAGGAGAAGGCGGTGTCATACCTGCAGATCCTGAATTTATGAAGGACTTGCGCAAGTTCACCAAAGAACACAATATTCTTTTGATCGTGGATGAAGTGCAAGCTGGATGTGGACGAACAGGCAAGCTCTTTGCTCACCAGCTATACGATATTGAACCTGACATCATGAGCTTAGGCAAAGGGATTGGTGGTGGCGTCCCTCTTGCTGCGGTCCTTGCAACCGATGCTGTTGCATGTTTTGTACCCGGCGATCAGGGCGGCACTTATAACGGCAATCCACTCATGACTGCTGTAGGCATGAGCGTTATTGAACAGTTGCTTGCTCCAGGATTTTTAGATGCAGTGAAAGCCAAAGGCGCCCTCTTGCGTGCTGAACTCCTTAAATTAGCAAATGAGTTTGGACTCGAGGGTGAACGTGGTGAAGGCTTACTCAGAGCATTGATGCTCGGCAAAGATGTCGGCCCTAAATTGGTTGAACTTGCTCGCGATCGTAGTCCAGAGGGATTATTAATTAATTCACCAAGACCAAACTTGCTCCGCTTCATGCCAGCACTCAATATCGCTGATCAAGAGATCATACAGATGTGCAATATGCTCCGCGAGCTCTTAAAGCAAGTCTAAGTTTGCTTGCTGATTGAATGCACTAATCTACTAAATTTTTAGGCAGTGAAAAAGTAACGTCTTCAACTACCCCCGGTAGGGGTCTGACACTTCTCGGTCCAAACTCTTGGATGCGCGCCACAATCGATTGAGCCAAGCTCTCTGGGGCTGAAGCGCCTGCTGTTAAACCCACCCGCTTCTTGCCTTCGAACCATTCAGGCTTGAGCTGATCCGGCGCATCGACCATGTAGGAAGGTACACCCAGTTTTTCAGAAAGTTCGCGCAAGCGATTCGAGTTTGAGCTTGTCTGACTTCCGACCACAATGACCACCTCGACTTGGGGTGCCATGAACTTCACGGCATCTTGTCGGTTTTGGGTTGCATAACAAATATCTTGCTTGCGAGGTTGAACAATATTGGGAAATTTTTCTGTCAGCGCTACAACAATCTCTTTAGTCTCATCAATCGACAAAGTAGTCTGGGTGACGAAAGCTATTTTGGTATCTTGTGAAAAAGATAAGCCTGCTACGTCGGCCAACTTTTCAATCAGGAATACACCCTCCTTGACCTGTCCCATGGTGCCTTCAACCTCAGGGTGTCCTGCATGTCCAATCATCAGAACAGTGAAGCCCTCTTTGCACATCTTGATCACCTCTAGATGCACTTTAGTCACCAAGGGGCAAGTGGCGTCATATACCTGTAGGCCTCGCTCCTCTGCATCTTTTCTCACTTCTTGAGAGACGCCATGAGCGCTAAACACCACAATTCCGCCTTTGGGTACCTCATCCAACTCTTCAACAAACACTGCGCCCTTATTTCGCAGCTCATCCACTACATAAGCGTTGTGGACAATTTCATGACGAACATAAATTGGCGCGCCAAAACGATTCAGCGCTTCATTCACAATATTGATTGCTCGATCCACGCCCGCACAGAAGCCACGGGGCTGAGCCATCAAAATCTCGGAAACATTCGACTCACTCATGCATCACTCTCACATAATCGCCACAATTTGCGCTTCGAAATTGACTGCCACTCCAGCCAAAGGATGATTGAAGTCAAACCAAGCACCCTCCTCGTTAATCGATTGCAATACTCCTGCGTACTGAGCGCCACTCGGTGCATTGAACTCAATCACATCACCAGGGTTGAATTCCACATCCTCATCGCGCCCTTCTTTCAGCGCTTGCAGGGAAACCCACTGCACTAGCTCTTCTTTTCGCTCTCCAAAGCTTTCTTCTGGTGCCAACAAAGCACTTCTTCTCTCCCCCACTTCCAAACCGAGTAGTACTTTTTCAAAACAAGGTGCAAATTGTCCAGAACCCATCAACACCGTAGCAGGTCGATCCACAAAAGTATTGATGTAATCAGCCCCACTCGGCAAGGTGAGCCGGTAGTTCAAAGTCAAATAGGAATTGGGCAAAACAGTGAGCTTGGTCATCCTGCAATTGTAGCGAGACCCTCACAATGCGTAGATTCCCCGATTTCGAAATGGCCCAAGCCGGAGCAACCCCGCGAGAAATTACGCTCGCTTGGGGCAGACGCCTTGAGCAACGCAGAGCTTTTAGCCATTTTTCTGCGAGTTGGGGTGAAGGGTAAAACTGCCGTTCAGTTAGCGAAAGATCTTTTATCCCAGTTTGGCAGCCTGCCGAAACTGCTGAACTGCAGTCCTGAGGAGTTGACTGCTATCCATGGAATGGGTTGGTCAAAATGGTCACAGATACAGGCAGCCTATGAATTGGTTAAGCGCAGCCTAGAGGAAAAACTCGCCCAGGACTCGATCTTTTCCTCTCCACACCATGTTCGGGAGTTCTTGCAAGCCAAAATTGGCCGCCTACCGCATGAGGTTTTCCTTTGTCTATATCTGGATAGCCGCTGTCGCCTGATTGAATGCCAAGAGCTCTTCAGGGGGTCTATCACCCAAACTGCCGTCTACCCCCGAGAGATCCTCAAGGAAGCGCTTGGAAGAAATGCCAGCGCCTTAATCGTTGCCCATAACCACCCCAGCGGGAACCCACTCCCAAGCCAAGCCGATCAGGACCTCACTAAAACCCTTGAAAAAGCCCTCCAGCTGGTGGATATTCCCCTGCTTGACCATTGCATTGTCAGTAGCAGCGGTTTTTTCTCCTTTTCAGATGCAGGGCTTATCCAAAATACGCAGAAATGATAGTAATCACTAACTTATTGGGTATTTAAGCGCTCCACACTTCACCCTTAATGCAAACTGTCTAAGTAAAAGCAATTTAGGGCTAGCTCAAACAGGGTCTAGCCTGATACAATCTCTTTTTTTCGCAATTATGGAGTCTGTCATGGCAAAAG
>DAIQAR010000070.1:0-4062 GCA_036781605.1 Candidatus Nanopelagicaceae bacterium | reverse complement strand
TGGGTGATGGTTCCTAACGTGATTGGCATGGGTGTTCACGCAGATAATGGAGCGATGATGACAAAACCATATGCAGCAGGGGGTGCGTATATCTCGCGGATGTCTAACTACTGCAAGGGGTGCACATATGACCCCAAGCTACGTGTTGGAGATGCTGCATGCCCCTTTACAACGCTCTATTGGGATTTCCTTGATCGCCATAAAGAAACTTTTGCTAAAAACCACCGTATGAGTCAGCAGATATTTGGATTAAAGCGGCTCAGTGATCTGCCTGAACTTAAATTACGCGCGCAAGATGTTCTGCGCGGCTTAGATCAAGGAACTATTTAGATTCGCTTGCGAAATTCTGAAGCTTTTCAATAATTTTTGAGACCCAGATGGAATTGCCGAGTGGCAGAATCCAGCTCTCTTCTCCCTGGATCTTCTTGCCAAAATTTTCAATCATCAATCTGTAGGGGTCTACTGCTTCGAATTCTTCAACCAGGTCACCTAGGCGCAGTGAACTTGGCGCGTGCCAAGATGAAAATGCTTGGTTTCCAAGAAGCTCAGCTGAATTAAGGGAACCTTGAATGCTCAGTTTTTGATCTTCTTGCATCTCAAAGGAGGCAAGAGTGCTGGCTGTAATACCTTTGCCAATGCTCATGCGCCATCTACTTGTTAGATCAATACCTGTTGGGCCACGGTTTACTTCATAGCTTTCAATTGTCGCATCGACTCTTTCTCCAAGGATGGCGCCTATTGCGTGGAGTGGATACACACCAACATCAAATAACGCCCCGCCTCCCATCTCTGGTGAGAGTCGGTAATTTCCATCCAACGTTGCTGGGAAAGTAAAAGACCCTTCGATAGAGGTAACTTCGCCCATCTCCGCTGATTGCGCGTATTCCACGAGTCTTCTCATTCGTGGATGCCATTGCGCCCACACCGCCTCAACCAACAGACGATCAGAGTTTTTAGCCGCTTGCACCATCTCTTGGACTTGCGCAGGGTTCATTGCAAAAGGCTTCTCACATAAGACGTGCTTGCCTGCTGTTAGCGCCTTAATAGCCCAGTGACTATGTAGGTGGTTAGGAAGAGAGATATAGACCGCGTCAACTAAAGGGTCATTAATTAAGGCTTCATAACTTTCATAAACAGTATGAGGATTAAGAGCAAGGGCTCGCTGTGAATCGCGGCTAGCTACTGCTTGAACTATTGTGTTATTGGCGCTGTGCATCGCTGGCGCAATTGCTTTGGTTGCAATCCAACCAGCACCAATCAAGCCCCAGCGTGTGTCTTTCAACGAAGAAGCGCCGGTTTCACAGGATGTCCGTTGGCAAGTGCAGATTCTTCTGCTGCCTGCATAATTGCCACCACATCACGAGACTGTGTACTAGTCACACTCATTGGAGTTCCCGCGCTTAAGTAAGCAACTACTGATTGGTGGAATGCATAGGGAGTAACGGGTGCATATTTAATTGTTTCACTCGTTCCATCGGCTCGGTGCAGGGTCAAGATTGCGGGCAGATCAGCTGGCGTTTGGCCCCCGGCTGGATCCCAATTTCCAACAATCGTTCCCGTTGTGCCAAGAACATAAAATTTTGGCTTACGCGCTGCGGCAAGATCTGAATGTGTGAAGGTTGCTCGAACTCCATTTTTGAAGATGATGCCAACATCGGCATGATCTGCATTTGTAATGTGGTTCCAGACGCGCTTTTGATTGATTCCACTTACTACATCGACTTGATCAGGGATGATCTCCAATATCTGATCAATAAAGTGGCTGCCCCAATCAAATATTGCGCCTCCTGAAACTTCAACATCTGAGTGCCAAAAAGAACATGGCTCGGAGTAACCACCAACAAAGCTCTCGTAAGAAAAGACCTTGCCGATTTCCCCATCATCGATGAGTTTTTTCATGGTGATGAAATCTGCGTCATAGCGGCGATTTTGATAGACAACTAAAAGAAGTCCTTTAGATGCTGCTAGCGCGATGAGTTCATCGCATTGCTCCACGGTGAGCGCCATTGGCTTTTCTAGAATGACATGAAGTCCGCGGTTCAAAGATTCCTTCGCCCACGAGTAATGACTGTTGGGAGGAGTTGAGATAACAACTAGATCACATAAGCCTGAATCCAACATTGCCATTGAATCAGTAAAGGTAGTGATGTCAGGAGCAATCTCTTTTGCTGCTGCCAAGCGATCAGGATTTGTATCAGCCACTGCGGTGAGCTTTAGACCGGGAGTTGAATTGACTGCTTGGTTGTGTTGATCACCGATAGCTCCGTAGGCCAGCAGCCCAACACGAATCACGCTTAAACTCTCAGCCACACAAGCTCCTTATTTTGCATTCTCACTTAATGAAGTAAGTGTAACCATCCAGGAAAAAGAAGCCTTTTGAATTTTCACGGGTTCACTACCCTGCTCATTTAGGTGAAATTGAGCGTTAAACCTGCATCCAAGTTAATTACCGCTGAGCAGGACCAAAACGGTTATCGCCCTCTGAAGGTTGAACGAAGAAGTAGAGATTTGCAAAAGGAATAAGCAGCCACCAACCCCGCTTGCCCACGTCATGCAAACGCCTGGTCTCTGCTGTTATCGATGGAATAAAGAGAACAAGAACGGCAAGGTCTGTTAAGAGTGAGGTACCACTAGAGATCGCCCCATCTAGAATTCCTGATGCGATATAGACCAGTAGGCAAAAGAGCCACCACTGCCAATAATCACGTCTGGTCATACGGCCCTGAAATTGAGCGTATTTGCTAAAAGCATCTCTAATGACGTCGCTCATGTTGTTCATAAGAAGAGTATTACATAGTACGAAGAGAAATGTAGAAATAACTCGGTTGTGACCAGTAACCGAGTTACTCCGCATATCTGCCCCTGGTGGGAGTCGAACCCACACCCTCCAACTTAGTCAAAGTGGTGCTCTATCCATTGAGCTACAGAGGCGTAGTGCAGAACTTATGGGGGTTGAAAGTGTGAAAAACTTTTTAGAGTTTTACATGTGAATAACTATTACTTGTGGAGTAGAGTGAAACGACCTGAGTCAAAGGGGCGTTCTAGAAGAGGTCCGGGATTTATTTCCTGGGCCTCTTGCCTTTTTTTTCTAGCGATTCGCTGCAAAAGGAGTAGAGTTCAGCCACTTAGTCATAGTGGCGCTCTACATAAGGACCCAAGATTTATTTCTTGGGTCCTTATGCTTTCTCTCTCAGAGGGCAATACTTAGGTTATGAGCGCTTCCTATGACGTTGTCATTATTGGCGGCGGACATAACGGCCTCGTTGCTGCTTGTTACTTAGCTAAGGCAGGCAAGAGTGTTCTGATCCTTGAGAAAGAAGATTCACTCGGCGGTGCAACAGTCTCCCAACAAGTGTTTCCTGAGTACCAGGCAAGACTTTCTCGTTACTCCTATCTTGTTTCACTCTTGCCTCAGAAAATCATTGATGATTTAGAGCTTTCCTTTGAAACACTTGGGCGAGATGTTTCTTCTTACACACCAGAAGTTGAAGGTGGCTTGTTTGTTTCTAGTGATTGGAACGCACAAACCGAGGAGAGCTTTGCCGCTCTCACAGGTTCTCCTGCTGAATTCGCGGCGTGGAGAACTTTTTATAACGAAGTTCTGCGCTTTGCCCAAGTAGTTGCGCCAACAATGCTTGCCCCCCTTCCAACGCGAAGTGAGCTGCGGGCTGCGGTCAACCACCCAATTTGGGATGCGCTTATTGAAAAACCGATTGGTGAAGTCATTGAAGAGCGCTTTGCCAATGATCTTGTTCGCGGTGTTGTGCTCACCGATGGTCTTATTGGAACATTTTCTGACGCGCACGACTTTGCCGCTAATCGTTGCTTCTTGTATCACTTGGTCGGAAATAGCACGGGTGAGTGGCGCGTGCCAAAGGGTGGAATGGGTCATTTAGTAAAGGAATTAACCAGCAAGGCAACATCACTTGGAGTGAGCTTTAAAACATCTTCAGAAGTAACCTCAATCTCTGCTGAGCGCATTGTCAGTTGCGCTGATGGGCAGAGCTACCGCGGTGAATACATCCTTGCTAACTGCGCTCCGCAGGTTCTAGCAAAGTTAAT
>DAIQAR010000069.1:0-4108 GCA_036781605.1 Candidatus Nanopelagicaceae bacterium | reverse complement strand
CCGCTGCTATGGAACTTCTGAAAATACGCTCATATGGACAGGGAAGTATCTTCTACGGCGCTTACTCTGCTAGCGTTTAACTGTGAAACGCGTTGTCTGCCCTGGATCATTTGATCCAATCACCTTTGGTCACCTCGACATTATTGAGCGGGCCAGCAAGATGTTTGATGAGGTAGTAATCGCGGTTCTTGTAAATGTCACCAAATCCTCTCTATTTAGCGTCGATGAGCGCATGGAGATGATTCGCGAAGTCACCAAGAAATACACCAACGTGAAGGTGGACTCTTGGTCGGGCCTTCTGGTTGATTACTGCGCAGCGAACAAGATTCCCATTATTGTGAAGGGCCTTCGCGCCGTTACTGACTTTGACTACGAATTGCAGATGTCTCAGATTAATTTGCAGCTCAAGGGCGTTGAGACCCTCTTTATGTCGACCGCTCCCGCACACTCATTTCTCTCGTCTTCTTTGGTGAAAGAAATCGCAAGTTATGATGGTGATGTATCTAACTACATCCCGGCATCACTTGTCCCGAAGCTCAAAGCTCGCCTTGCAGAAGTGCAACGAGCATCTGGAGGTAAATAATGGACGTTATCGATCGTATTCAAGGAGCAGTCAACCTTGTGGAGCAAGCTCGCAGCGTTCCACTTTCAGCAAGTTGTGTTGTGCACCGCGGTGAGTTGCTCGAGCTACTCGACCAAGCATCACACGCCTTTCCTAAAGATCTTGCAACAGCGCAAGGAATTATTGCCACACGTGAAAAGATTTTAGAAGAGGCAAGAGAGAGCGCAGATTCGATCATCGAGCGCGCGCGCGAGGAAGTTGCTCGCATGGTTAGCCAAACTGAGATTGTTGCGGCTGCAAGAGCCGAATCAAAGAGGATTCTTGCTGAAGTACAAGCAGATGCTAAAGAGCAGCGCGCTGAAATTGAGAAATACATCGACTCACGTCTTGCCACACTAGAAGTCATCTTGAATAAGACTCTTGATGTTGTTGAGCGTGGCCGTGAAAAACTTGAAGGCGCAGGAGATAAAGATGCGCTCTCAGAACTCGCCGATTAATACTCTTTAGGAAAAATTATGAGCAAGAACCCATTCGATTTCAGTTGTCATGACTTGCCTCGCCGTGCTGGTGAGATGCGTGAGTATGAACTGACTTTTGATCAGCACGAGCCCGTTGGTATTGCCTTAGTTGCTATCCCGACAGATGCTCCGATTGACGTTGATCTACGCCTGCAATCTGTGGCAGAAGGTGTATTGGCCAGCGCGCAAGTGCGAGCAGAAGCCATAGGTGAGTGCATCAGGTGCCTTGAGCCGGTTTCATTTGAGATTGATGAGAGTTTTCAAGAACTTTATAACTATGAATTAGATACTCGTCATAAGAGTAAGTCACAACAAAAAGAGATTGATGTTGAAGATGAAGACGCCGAACTGTGGATGGAAGGTGATTTCATCAACCTTGAAGGGCCCATAAGAGATGCAGTGATATTAAATCTTCCAATCAACCCGCTTTGCTCCCCAGATTGCGAAGGGCTCTGCCCTGGCTGCGGCCTGAAATGGATTGATCTGCCAGAAGATCATGCTCACGCTGGCGGGGATATCCGCTGGGCTGGGCTTGAAGGATGGAACTCCCCGAACGCATGAAGAGCCTCGTTTTTACTATTTTCTCTCTTTGGGGGATACTTCTACTCTGTTCGAGGGTTATGAAATCTCTGGACAAAAAATTGCCGAAAAGAAAGTGAGCTAGCCATGCCAGTCCCAAAGCGAAAGATGTCCCGTTCGCGTACTCGCTCACGTCGTAGTGCATGGAAGACAACACCAGCAGCAACTTCACTTTGTCAGCAATGCCAGCAACCAAAGTTGCAGCACACTGCTTGCCCAACTTGCGGTACATATAACCGTCGTCAGGTAATCGAGGTCTGATCTGCTCTCTGAATTAACCGATCGCTTAGGCGTTCTGGTCTCAGAAAGTTTGCTTGAACTTGCACTTACCCACCGCTCTTTTGCATATGAATCTGGTGGATTACCAACAAATGAACGCCTTGAATTCTTAGGCGATAGCGTTCTTGGTTTAATTATCACCCAGCAGCTCTACCTTAAATTCCCTGATTTTGATGAAAGTAAACTTTCACCTCTGCGTTCAGGAGTTGTGAACACAAAAGCCCTTGCTCAGATTGCCCGTGAGCTCGGTATTGGCGAGTATCTGCGCATCGGTAAGGGAGAAGTATCTTCGGGGGGCCGCGATAAGAATTCAATCTTGGCTGATTCACTTGAAGCAATTGTTGGCGCAATTTTTATTGAGCATGGCCTAGCTAAGACTGATGAAGTGGTGAGCCGTTGGTTTGGCCCATTTATTGATTCAGCCAATGCGCAAGGCGCAGGACTTGATGGAAAGACTGCTCTGCAAGAACTTGCGGCAGTTCTTAATAAGCCAGCACCTGAATACATCATTACTGAATCAGGCCCAGATCACGATAAATCTTTCACAGCTATTGCAGTTCTTGGCGCAGAAAAGTTCCCTGTGGGTAGCGGTAAGAGCAAACGGGAGGCCGAGCAAGCAGCGGCTAGAAACGCTCTAGCCCAACTCGAACACCCGCAGTCCTAGCCCTCTGATTGCGCACACGCGCCGCGAAAGGTAAGAAGTGGGGGCCTATTAGAGATAGGTTTTCCCTGTGTATCTCAAGAGTGTGAACCTCAAAGGCTTTAAGTCCTTTGCATCCTCAACCAACCTCATCTTTGAGCGTGGAATCACATGCGTGGTTGGTCCCAACGGTTCTGGAAAATCTAACGTTGTCGACGCACTTTCTTGGGTCATGGGTGAGCAAGGCGCGAAGTCTCTGCGTGGCGGGAAGATGGAAGATGTCATTTTCGCTGGAACATCCGGACGCGCCCCACTGGGACGCGCAGAAGTTTCGGTCACTATCGATAACACTGATAACGCACTTCCTATTGATTTTACTGAGGTAACAATTACAAGAATTTTGTTCCGTAACGGAACAAGTGAATACCAATTAAATGGTGAGACTACTCGTCTACTCGATATTCAAGAGCTGCTCAGCGATAGCGGTATTGGCCGTGAAATGCACGTCATTGTTGGCCAGGGTCAACTCGATGCAATCTTGCTGGCAAACCCAGAAGAGCGCCGAGCTTTCATTGAAGAAGCAGCTGGTGTTCTCAAGCACCGTAAGCGTAAAGAGAAGGCTCTTCGTAAATTGGATTCTATGCAAGCCAATTTGGCTCGTATTCAAGATTTAACGGTTGAATTGCGCCGCCAGCTTAAGCCACTTGGCAAACAAGCAGAGGTAGCCCGCAAAGCATCGACGATTCAATCTGATGTGCGTGATTCAAGGCTTCGCCTTCTTGCAGATGATCTGATTGCGCTCAAATCCACTCTTGATGCTGAAGTAGCAGATGAAACAAGTTTGCGTATGCGCCGCGATAGTGTTGAGGCAGACCTCAATCGCCTGCGCGCACGTGAAGAAGAATTAGATTCAATTTCATTAGTCGAGAATCCACAATTAGTTACTGCCCAAGAAAACTTTTATCACCTCACAGCCCAGCGTGAGAAGTTCCGCGGCGTTCAATCTTTATCATCTGAGCGAGCAAAGTTTCTTTCAGAAGAGAGAGACGAGGCACGTGCAAGTGGACGCGATCCAGCATCAATGGATGCTGAAGCGCATGAACTTCGCGCCGAAGAATCTAAGTTTTCATCGGAGCTCACATCAAAGAGAGCTCAACTTGCTCAAATTAATTCTGAGTTGCAGAGCGCTGAAGCGCGATTGGCTGAAGAAGAGAACCAGGTTTCCAATGTGCTTCGCACAATCTCAACTCTCCTTGAAAAAACTGGCGGACAGATCGATGGTTCTAGTTCGAAGGTTGCGCAGTTTAAGAGCGATATTGCCCGGGGAATCAGTGAAATTGAAGCGTGGCTCAATAGTGTGGGCGCTGAAATTATTGAAATCTCTTCCAATGTGAAGAATGCACAGAAAGAACTCGACCGCGTCATCGCGACTATTACTGGAGCTAGTGGTGAATCTTCTCTTGCTCGACCTGATCTCACAAAGCTAGAAGATTTGCGCGCAAAGGTGACAACCACAAGAGCTAGAGATAT
>DAIQAR010000068.1:0-4165 GCA_036781605.1 Candidatus Nanopelagicaceae bacterium | reverse complement strand
GAGCTGTGCGCGGGGGTGGTGTGAGCGGAATACCGGGTCACAACGCTGCTATGGCCCTATTGGAATCTGCCCGGCATCTCTAAATTCGCGTATATTCTTCTTCCAGTTGGTTTTTAAATGAAAGGGTCATCGTGGGAAATAACTTTAAGAGGCAATTTCCAAATGTTGTGGAACTTTCATCATTATTAAAGTTTTCTCTGCCGAGTATTCATAGACGCCAAGCACGTCTTCAAAAGGCGCTCACTATCTGGGATTTACGAGATATTGCTAAGAAGCGCACCCCACAAGGCCCCTTTGATTACACAGATGGAGCAGCAGATGCAGAGATCAGCCTTGCAAGAGCGCGCCAAGCATTTTTAGACATCACTTTTCATCCAAATATTTTGCAGGATGTTTCCACTGCAGATTTAACACGAACAACTCTTGGTCATACTTTTAAGATGCCAGTTGGAATTGCCCCGACAGGCTTCACCCGGATGATGCACTCAGAGGGTGAAAGGGCAGGGGCAAGGGCGGCAGAGAAGTTTGGTATTCCATTCACTCTATCCACTCTTGGAACAACTTCTATTGAAGATGTTGTGAGCGCAGCGCCGAATGGAACAAATTGGTTTCAGCTATATATGTGGAAAGACCGTGAAGGAAGCATGGCGCTTGTTGAACGTGCTAAAAAAGCAGGAGTAAAGAACTTACTGTTAACTGTGGATGCACCTGCTGCTGGTGCGCGGCTCAGAGATAACAGAAATGGCATGACTGTTCCCCCACGACTGAACTTTAAGACGATTCTCAATGCTCTACCTCGTCCTGAGTGGGTATGGAACTTTCTGACTACTCCTGGCTTGGAATTTGCATCGATGTCGCATTGGGATGGAACAGTCGCCGAGCTTTTAGATTACATGTTCGACCCAACAATGACTTTTGATGATTTAGGCTGGATCCGCGATCAATGGGATGGAAAACTCACCGTTAAAGGAATTCAGACTGTTGAAGATGCTAAACGGTGCGCCGAGCATGGCGTTGATGCAATCTTTCTTTCCAATCATGGTGGTCGCCAATTAGATCGCGCACCAATTCCACTGCATCTTTTGACTGAAGTTAAGCGCGAATTTAAAACTGAGCTTGAGATTCATATGGATACCGGCATCATGCATGGCGCAGACATCATTGCTGCAATCGCACTAGGTGCTCAGTTCACATATATTGGCCGCGCCTATCTCTACGGTCTGATGGCCGGAGGACAAGAAGGAGTTGAGCGCACACTTGAAATTCTTCGGACCCAGATGATTCGCACGATGAAACTCTTGGGAGTTAATTCACTTGATGAGCTTGAGCCAAAGCACGTTACTTTCTTAAAGTAAATAGGTGTGAAAAAACCCAAGAGCTCGTAAAAGCCCTTGGGTTTTATTTTTCTAGAATTGAATTCCTCTTGTGAGGGCTCCATCTACTACCAAGTTAGTTCCTGAGATGCGGGAAGCAAGTGGGCTTGCAAGCATCGTTACTGCAAATGCTTGTTCTTCTGGAGTTCCCATGCGACCAGTTGGGTTTAGGCCCATGGCGAACTTAAACAAGTCAGGGTTTCCATTTTCAATGTTCTCCCACACTCCGCCTGGGAAATAAGTATTTCCAGGTGAAACGGTGTTTGCGCGGATCTTCTTCTCAGCAAGTGAGAAAGCAAGATGAGCGGTGTAAGCGATGATCGCTGACTTTGCTGTTCCATAAGGACCACCAGCAAAATCTGCCTCACGGCCAGAAACACTGGAGATATTTATAATCGAAGCGTTCTTGCTCTTCTCAAGGTAAGGAATTGCTGTTCGGCATGTGCGAACTGTATGCATGACATCAACATTGAGTGATGCTTGCCAATTCTCTTCACTTTCAGGGATAGCTAGTGCGCTGACGTTACAGACCACGATATCTAGACCGCCCATCGACTTAGCAGAGTCATTGACCCATTTCTCTAGCTGGGCTTGATTGCCAACATCAACAACAGTTCCTGAAACCTTTGCTCCACTCTTAGCGAGGTCCGCCTCAGTTTTTTTAACTTCATCAGCGTTTCTTGCACAGAAAGAAACGTTTACTCCCTCTGCGGCTAATGATTCAACAATTGCTCGTCCAATACCTTTAGTACCACCGGTAACGATGGCGCTCATGCCCTTCATCTTTAGATCCATGTCGATCCTTTCCTAGTGTGGTCTTATTAGAGTGCGAGCCCTTTGGAACGTTCCTTGAGGCTTTCATGCATACCCTTAAAAGCACTGACATTGGGTAGCAATTCTTTTGCTGCTTTAACAACGACGCTGTAGTTAGCATCCACAACGTTTGCGATAGGTGTCTTGGTAATCTGTGAGAGAAGTTGGTAGGAATCCATCTGATGCAGGTCATAGAGATCCTGGAACCACCTGATCAATTCAATCTGACCGATTCTCCAAGAATCTTCCATTGGACGAGATGAACCAACAGCCATATAAAATTCATCGTTTTCAATGCGGGGCCATGCAGGAGCAGCTCCCTTAATGAGATCAACGATGATGATTGAATCCATCGCACCTTCAACTGCTGTGCCACAGGCTTCTCCTTCACCCTGGCGATAGTGACCATCGCCCACAGAGAAGAGTGCACCTTCAACGTTCACGCCTAGATATACCGTGGAGCCTTTTCTTACTTCAGGTGAGTCCATATTGCCGCCAAAGCGTTCTGGAACAAGAGCAGATCGCACTTCTCCTCCAGCAGGGGCAACTCCGATCGTTCCAAACATGCACTCGATGGGAAGCTCAACATTAAATTTGCCAAAGCGTGATTGAAAACCCACAGTGTTGTTCTTTGTATTTACTTCATAGATCCATGTGGTGTCAGGCAGAGCGTCTTGAAGCATCGCGGTTCTATCAGTTGACGTGAGCCCACCAAAGAAAGGAATGGTGCTCGAAGCACCGTGGCCGCGCGCCGGCTTCATATCAACAATATGAATCGCTAGTGCATCTCCGGGCTCTGCGCCTTCAACATAGAAAGGTCCTGTTTGTGGATTGACGTAACGAAGGTCAACTTTTTCACTAGATAAGTCTGTGACTTTATTGATCGTGTTATTGAATGCATCTTCTGTCCAGAGCTTAAGCGCTGTTCCAGGCTTAATTTTCATGACAGGACTAGCGCCACCAAAGGTGTAGTTGAGTTGGTCAGCGGTTGGCTTAAATTCAATAACGTTCATGAGGCATCCAATTCTTGAAGGTCGGTAGATGAAGTTGCCCCACCTTAACTAGCCAGAAAGGGTGGGGCAACTTATCAGCTTCCTATGAGCGGAAAGGTTTTCCTACAGGTAGGTTGCTATTTCCATGCATTTCATTGATGAGGAAGGCAAAAGCTAGATAGATAGCAAGAGCGCCTGTTAGGACTCCCTCGTAACCACCAAACTTTGAAAGAGATGCATTGCCATTGATTGCGCCAAGTCCAAGGGAACCTAGAAGGACGATTGTCAGTAGCAAGATAATTGTAAGGACACGTGGAGCAACTGTTGATGCCCAAGCAAGGCCTATGGTGAAGAGGGCCCAGAGAAGTAAGTAGTAGCCGACATCTTTACCAGATACTGACCACCATCCGTGAGCTCCGCCAATATTCATGAAAGCGAAACTAAGCCAGAGACATCCGTAACCACCGAATGCTGTTGTTCCAAACGAATCGCCCTTTGAATAGAGCATGATGCTCACGATTACTTGAGCGATTCCGCCAAAGAAAATTGCCATAGTGAAGACCATTCCGCCAAGCGGATATTTGCCCATGTTGGCAAAACTTAAGAGAACTGTTGACATGCCATAACCAAGTAAGCCAAGGGGAATTGGATTTGCTTTATTCATCTATGTGAACCTTTCCATTCCTTCACCGTGGCTTTGCCTTGTCGCCCAGCCATCTGGTCCTTCGAATGTACTCCGAGGTATGGCTTAAATCACTAGGTCAGGCTGGGCAACTTCAGGGTGATGTGACTCAAATGTCCGATTTATATGTATAAAACTTTTAAAGAAGTGAACCTATTGTGATTGAAGGATTGCCTTCGCGATCTTCAGGTCTTTACTAAACACCATGAGCTCTGGGCCCGCAATAGTTTGTGTCAGCGTTGCTTTCACTCCAGCCTCAATAAGCTTTTGGCGCAGCATCTCTCCTTCAATGTGATTCTTAGGTG
>DAIQAR010000067.1:0-4359 GCA_036781605.1 Candidatus Nanopelagicaceae bacterium | reverse complement strand
GAGCAGGTGACTCTTAATCACCGGGTCGGGGGTTCGAGTCCCTCACAACGCACTCAGAATTTGAACCTTTTTTCGTTAATCGCCAATTTGTCGAGGACCGCTTTTGGAACCTCGATCTCAAGTTGGTCAGCAAGCCTCAAGAGGTAAATTTGAATATCAGCAATTTCGAGTCTGATTGCTTCCAGCCTGTCAGCAGACAATTCGTTCCGAGAGCTCTCTTCAGAAGTAAGCCATTGAAATTCGGCTACCAGCTCCCCTGCTTCGCCAGCTATTGCCATCGCCAAATTCTTGGGCGTATGGAACTTTTCCCAGTCGCGTAATCTAGAAAAATCCTTCACTTTTTCCGTAAGGCTTTCAAATATATTTTCGCTCATATCTTCCTAACCTGAAATTCTCTCTTTGAAATATTCTGCGACTTCCGAATCGGTAAAGTAAACGTAGCAACCCTTCATGCCACGACTCATCAAAGTACGGTAAGTATTTCGGATAATCTCATCTGCCTTGAGGTCCGCCTCCAGCGGGTTCACTTTCCTCTCACCCTTATAACCGTTCAAGGATTTGTCAGTCCGCGCCCTTCCTGGGGGGTTTGTGACTAACTCGCCTCCAGCTATCTTCAGATCCGGTCCGATGATCACACCAACATAGTCAACTTCTAGGCCCTGGCAAGTGTGAATACAGCCCACTTCCTCGACCGATTTGGGATTGATAATCCATTCATTGCCATAGCTCGCTAGGTTCCACTGCGCCCCATAATTAAATTCCGGAAACTCTATGTCGCGTGCACTAGGAATTTTCTTAGAAATCCAATCCCAGCAATATCCGGCGACCATTCTTGATTTATTGTTCTCTAAATTCCGCTCCCTTATGGCGTCGTGGAGCTTGGCTGGTGAATTAAAAACCTGGAAGTCGAAATTCCTAGTTGAAAAATAGTTTTCAGGGTCAACCGTGACGCCGAGCGCATCATCAAGCCAGGCCATGTAATCATCGGAACCACTACAACGAAATTGTGACTTGAGTTCCATAATCTCAACCTCGGCTCCAGCTTTGCTTGCGTGCGCCTTAATTCTTGATATTTCGCCAACGTCAGACCAGGTAACTTTTTGAGCCTCATCAATGAAAAAAACGCTCATGCGCGCTGCCTCGATGATCTCCTTTGTCTGATCTTCTCCCAGGTTCCTAAACATTCCTGACTTCATTCTTAGGCGGTGCGCCTCGTCAACTATCAAGACATCCATCGAGTCTTTAGGTGCCTCCGTGTAAGAGCCAGAACCACCAAAAAGATGCTTTACGAGATCACCTTTAACTAACCCCTTTAATTTTGCTTGAAAAACTGTTCGGGGGGCCGCATTGGCCGTTACATATTTAGCATTTAGTCTTTCCTGGGTGAGAGATGCCAATGCATTCAACGAGATAACAGATTTCCCGGTACCGGGGCCACCCTTAACGATAATGACTCTCTTTTTGTCATTTTGAGCATCTCTTGCCGCCTGCATGATGCTTTCGTAGACAGTTTTTTGCTCATCTATGAGAACAAATTCCTCTTGTCCTTGCAGCATACCTCCCACCGCATCGGCCAATTGTTTGGAGGGTCTAATTACCGAGCCGTCAACTCTTTCCATAAGTCCAATGTCGCCGCCGGAGGCGATGCTCATTGATATTAATTCTTGAAGTCCCTCATATTCTCCGTGAAGGAAGACGGGAGCCAATGCTAGGGCGCTCTCATAAATCGAACTTGATATCACTCTGCTTTCTTTACAGTTATGCAAATACGCGCAGGCTGACACTTTTACAGAATTTGAATAAACGTATTCATTGAACTGCTCCAGATGAGACTTATAACTCCAAACTTGGTAAGAAGGATGAGTTACGTCCCTTATGCCTCCACCTAGGGCAGTACGGACATGTTCCGCTAATTCTGAAAATTCGACGGACTCCCATTGTTTAAGCTCGATAACAACAAGGGACTCTTGGCCGTGCGCATCTTTGCCGCCTACGACAAAATCTAAGCGAAATTTTCTGCCATTTAAGCGATATTCGATCGCGACAGAGGCGTCGTCAGGTATGTTCGGCGAGCGCATCACGTGTGCCATGGCATTTCCTAGAGAATTTCTCCAAGATTCGTACTCGGACTTTGTGGCCGAAAAGCCGAGCTTGGCTTTAACCGTCTCAGCGACGCGATCCTCAATCAAAGGTGCATCCCTCAGGAACTGGGATTTAGTTGCGAGGTACGCGAGCACCCCTCAACGTTAGCAATAACCAGGCGGGAGATCATCATAAGTGACCGAACATTGCACGGATTTCAATGACTATGTCATCGGTAGCTGCTTAGCTTCATCTATGGAAAATCCACGTCAAGCCCATGGCTGGGCCGGCTCTATCCAAAGTTTTTTATCGACACCAACGAGTGTCGTCGAAGATGCCTTACTTGCCCATATCACTGGACTTTACGGGCATGGTGCCTCAGGCTTGCAAATGGAGGCGTGGAGTGAAGAAATAGAACTCATAAGATTGAGTTTCAGAAATCTGGCCATCGCTAGACCAGATTCACTTAAGTGGTCGATTATTTTTGAATATGAACTTCCACTCGAAGGTGGAAGACGTCCGGATGTGCTTCTGTTATCCCCTGGGGTACTAAGCGTGCTGGAATTCAAGCAAGATGTAACTATAACTCGAGCAGCAGTTGAGCAAGTCGCCGCATATGCGCGAGATCTCTCTGAATATCACTCAACTACCCACGAACTTGAAGTCAAGCCGTACATAGTCCCGACTCGATCTCTTAACACAAGAGTAGCTAGCGAAAATGTCATCGCTCTTTCTCCAGAACTAATCGCTTCTGAAATGGACTCTTTGCCAGATGGCCAAGCTCCAGATCTCGAAGCTTGGCTAAGTGGTAGTTACTCGCCACTCCCCACTTTGATAGCGGCGGCGAAAATGATTTTCAACAATGAGCGCCTGCCAGCTATTAAACGAGCTGAGTCAAATGGTGTCTGGAGAGCCGTTGCAAAACTTCAAGAAATTTCCTCCTACGCAAAGCAGAATATGCTTCCAGCAATTGCCTTTGTCGCTGGAGTACCTGGAGCGGGCAAGACTTTAGTCGGACTCCAATTTGTGCACGAAGAGTCTCAAGAAAACATCAACTCTGTTTTCTTATCGGGGAACGGTCCACTTGTTGATGTTCTTAGTGGTGCTCTTAAAAGCAGCGTCTTTGTAAAGGATTTACACAGCTTCATTAAGACTCATGGTATGACCCTTAAAGTACCAAAGCAGCACGTGATCGTTTTTGATGAAGCCCAGAGAGCGTGGGATGCCACTCATATGCTCAATAAGAATGGTGTCGCCTTTAGCGAACCCGAATTACTGATCGCAATCGGGGAGCGGATTCCAGAGTGGGCAACTCTTGTCGGTTTAATTGGACACGGCCAAGAGATCAATAGCGGAGAAGAGGCGGGTATCTCAGGTTGGGCTGATGCTCTTTTGTCATCTGAAAAAGGAGAAACCTGGAGAGTCTTCACTCCTCCACGGTTTAGTGCCTCCTTCGATGGGCTAAATTTTGAATCAGTTCCTGAATTAGACCTAACAAAGTCCCTCCGTTCGAAAAAAGCAGAGGATCTGCATAGCTGGGTTGATAATCTGTTGGAAGGCAGATTTTCGGATGCTGCGTCGATTGCGCTAAAAATGCAACATGACGACTTTAATATATTCATAACTCGTGACTTGGATCTTGCGAAGAGTTATCTAGAGGAGCGATATGACGGATCTGAAGATAGCCGCTACGGAATACTCGCATCCGCAAAAGATAAGAGTTTGCCAAAGTTTGGAATAGAAAATGGATTCTTTGAAAATAAACGAATCAAATATCGCGATTGGTACAACAACCCAAAAGGCACTCCTGGGTCGTGCTGTAATTTTGAGGCGCCGATGACCGAATTTGGATCCCAAGGTTTGGAATTAGATATGGCACTCATGGCATGGGGAGATGACTTTTTGTGGGATGGAAAAGTGTGGGCCATGAGAAGAATGCGGACAAAGTATCCTCAAAAAGACCCTCACACCCTTCGTAAAAATAGCTACAGAGTCTTGCTCACGCGAAGTAGAGATGGCCTTGTCATCTTTGTACCAGAGTTAGAGAAGTTTGACCTGACTGAGTTCAGCTTGCTTGCCAGTGGTGCCAAGCCATTAACTGCAGAGATCGACTTTTCAAAAATTGCATGACATTAAATTGTAAGACTCGTTACCAAATGGTCAGGGTGAACCATTTAATGTACTCGGCTGCAAACACTGCCTAGTCGATCCTAATTCAATTTCTACTGAGTCGAACGTTCCAACTCTTTAAGGCGGTCCTTCACTTCTTCGTTCGAA
>DAIQAR010000066.1:0-4523 GCA_036781605.1 Candidatus Nanopelagicaceae bacterium | reverse complement strand
CCGTTATTAGAAAGAATGATGTCGACCAAGTTTTTTCCGATGTCATGAACATCTCCCTTCACAGTTGCAAGAAGGATCTTTCCGCGTCCTTCGTCATCGGTCTTTTCCATATGTGGTTCAAGAATGGCAACGGCAATCTTCATCACTTCAGCGCTTTGGAGTACAAAAGGAAGCTGCATCTCCCCCTTACCAAAGAGTTCTCCCACAACCTTCATTCCACTCAATAAGTGATCATTGATAATTACGAGAGGTTTGATACCGCTTTCCATGGCTTCAATTAGATCGCCCTCTAAGCCAACTTTCTCACCATCAATAATCCTGCGCTCTAAGCGTTCTTGAAGAGGAAGCGCCGCAAGTTCTGCAGCTCTAGAGATCTTTGTTGAGGTCGATTCAACCCCATCGAAAAGATTCAAAAATTCTTTCAGTGGGTCATAGGTGCATTCCCCAGCAGAATCGAATTCACGCCTGTCATAAACAAGATCTAGTGCGATCTTTAGCGCCTTCTCGTCGATACGAGCGATTGGGGTAATTTTTGATGGATGAACAATCGCGGAGTCCAAACCTGCCTTAACAGCCTCTGCAAGAAAGACCGAGTTAAGAACGATACGCGCAGCAGGATTTAATCCGAAAGAGACATTGCTAACTCCGAGCGTAGTTTGCACTTGAGGATATTTCGCTTTGAGTTCGCGGATCGCATTGATCGTCTCTATTCCATCTTTTCGAGTTTCTTCTTGCCCAGTTGCGATTGGAAATGTAAGGCAGTCAATCAAGATGTCACCGATATTCATATCCCACTTCTGGGTCAATTCTTCGATGAGACGAGTGGATACCTTCATCTTCCATGAAGTGGTTCGAGCTTGTCCTTCTTCATCGATAGTCAGCGCCACTACGGCCGCGCCATGCTCTTTCACCAGAGGCATGATTCGCGCAAAACGTGATTGTGGGCCATCCCCATCTTCAAAATTGACAGAATTAATGACGCAGCGACCGCCCAAGTGTTCGAGTCCTGCTTTGATTACTGCAGGCTCTGTGGAATCCAAGACAATCGGCAAAGTGGAAGATGTGGCGAGTCTTGAAGCAAGTTCCTGCATATCTTTGACGCCATCTCTACCAACATAATCAACCGATAGGTCAAGCATGTGCGCGCCATCGCGGATCTGATCGCGAGCTATTTCAATACACGTCTGCCAATCCTCAGCAAGAAGGGCATCTCTAAAAGCTCTGGAACCATTTGCGTTGGTACGTTCACCGATAGATAGATAGGTCTTATCTTGTCGGAAAGGCACAAACTGATAGAGGGATGATGCACCACGTTCCAATTCCGGAGTGCGAACGACGATAGTTTTGTTTCCAAGTCGATCAACTACGGCTTTCATGTGCGCAGGAGTTGTTCCACAACAACCGCCAACCAAATTCACTCCATAATTCTTGGTGAACTCAGCAAGATAATCAGCAAGTTCATCCGGACCAAGCGGATACTCAGCTCCCTTTGCTCCGAGGATAGGCAAGCCAGCGTTTGGCATAACTGAAATCTGAGACTGCGAACCCTTGCTCAACGCACGTAAGTGCTCGCTCATCTCAGCGGGACCTGTGGCGCAATTTAATCCGATTAAATCAATTTCAAGCGGTTCAAGAGCATTCAATGCTGCGCCGATTTCTGAACCTAGAAGCATTGTTCCAGTTGTTTCAACTGTAACCTGAACGATCAGGACGATATCTCGGTCAGAATCTCTCATCGCTTGGCGTGCTCCGTTAACCGCGGCTTTGGCCTGGAGCAGATCTTGTGTCGTTTCGATCAGCAGCGCATCGCAACCACCCTCAAGTAGTCCTTGGGATGCGGTTGCATATGCCTCTTTTAGCTTTTGGTAAGAAGTGTGACCAAGCGTTGGAAGCTTTGTTCCGGGACCAAGAGAACCTAGAACCCAACGTGGCTTTTCCTTTGTTGAAAATTCATCTGCCACTTCTCGGGCCAATTTGGCTCCTGAAAAAGCCAGTTCATAAATGCGATCTTCAATCCCATATTCAGCAAGGTTCGCAAAGTTAGCGCCAAAAGTGTTGGTCTCAATCGCGTCCACACCAACATCTAGGTATTGCCTATGGACTGATTTAACAATATCTGGCCTTGAGATATTTAAAATCTCATTACAGCCCTCGTGGTTCTGAAAATCTTCGAGGGTCGGATTTGCATCTTGAAGCATGGTTCCCATCGCACCATCTGCGATTACCGTGCGCGTCAAAAGCGCCTCTCGTAAACTCGATTTTTGCTTCATAAGATCGCAAGTTTAGCCTACGTAGTCATGCCTGAACTCTAGAAAGCGAGCCCTAGGAGACTATCCATCGCACGAGATAACTCCCCTGCAGATCCCCCACGCAATCCCTTATGACAATCACTTACCCATACTTTTAAAGCTGTAAAAAACCTTGATGTATCAAGGTCATCGGCAAGACATTGAATCAATATTGTGACCAATGAATCGGTTGGGGCAACTTCCATCATCGCTAAAGCGGTTCGAATCTCTTGGACCTCGTCGAGAGCTTCCTGCAATAGCTCGTTGCTCCACATTCGATCTTGGCTGTAATGGCCTTGGAGAAGAGCAAATCGAATGACTACAGGATCAATTCCTTGATCGAGTAGTTTTGAAACAAATACTAGATTCCCCTTGCTCTTGCTCATCTTTTCTCCGTCAAGACCAATCATTCCTGTATGGACAAAAGCTCGAGCAAATTCCTGGCCGGTCATAGCTTTAGATTGTGCTGCGCTCATAAAATGGTGAGGGAAAATCAGGTCGCTTCCACCACCTTGAATATCAATAAGGGTTTTACTTGACTCGTTGCCCTTCAGGAACTCTTTTCCAAGTAGATATCGAAGACTAATCACACAGCATTCAACATGCCACCCAGGGCGCCCAAAGCCATGTGAACTCTGCCATCCAGGTTCATCTTCCTTATTGGCTATCCACAACACTGGATCGAGGGGGTGTTCTTTTCCAGCACGATCTGGATCTCCACCACGCTGCCCGAAAATTGCGAGAGCGTCATTCTCGGAAATTGGCAGTTCAGGTAAGAACTCTCGAGTTCGAAAATACAGATCGTTTTCAACTTTATATGCGTAACCATTTTTCACGAGGGCTGCGATAGCTTCGTCGATGAGTGGCATGACTTGGGTAACCGGTACAAAGTAACTAGGAGGAAATACGCGAAGCGCAGTCATGTCATTTCGGTAGAGATCAGTCTGACTCTGGCCAAGCTCTCGCCAATCGAGTGAATCTCGATGAGCTCTTTCAAATAGCGGTTCATCAACATCGGTTATGTTTTCAACGAAATTTACAACGTCACCAGCGGCCCTTTTGTATCTATTGATTAAGTCAAAGGTGAGATATGTTGCGGCGTGACCAAGATGTGTCGCGTCGTAGGGAGTAATTCCACAGACGTACATACTGAGTGGGGAACCTGATTCAAAAGAGAGGGTCCCTTTTGAACCTTTTAGCTTGAGTGGTGGAAAAACACCCTTCTGTACTGCAGGGGCGAAGGGAGTTGGCCAAGGATTTTCAAGAATTTCCATAGGCTGTAAGGGTATCTAAAACTTTCCTAAAATGGAGGCCAAGGAATCGCTGGCCATTCTTCTGACGGATATGGAAACGTCCCTGACTCAATCATTTCAGATGATCTCTGCACAAGAGCCTGTATCTCTTCTTTCGTGATCAGATCACTCAAGATCGACTCTGCAATCTCGATACTTTTCTTGAGTACCGAAATCTCTTCGGTAGTGAATTCATCCCCCGCCCACTGCCATAACACCGTTCGAAGTTTAGGATCACTATGAAATGTCACGCCGTGATCACACCCAAATACTGATCCCTGCGAATCCACAAGTATGTGCCCATACTTTCGATCCGTGTTATTGATAATGGCATCAAGTAAGACCATCTTACGAAGCTCTTGGGTATCAGCTGATGCAAATGCAACAACATCAAACTTCTCATCCATCTCAATCCATTCTTGGACGGATCCCATTCCAAATGGTCCTTCACGCAAGATCGTGAAAGGAACAATGTGTAGTCCAAGCGCTTCTGAAAGAAGGTAGGCGGCGCGCTCTCGTTGGGCGAGATTTCCGTCAGGGAAATCCCACAGGGGCCTCTCCCCAGCAACTGGCTTGTAAATTACCTTCACTTCTTGGCTACTTAATCTGGCAACGGCAAGGAGCGTTGCGTTGGATGCGTCGACGAATCTTCCTTCAACGTCCAACTCACCTTCGGTGATTACGTGATGCTTGTCCACTACCTTCTATATCCATTTGCTCGCGGACATAGATGACCCTCGGGGTCAATAGGCAGTCCACAAAATGGACATGGTTGTCTTCCAGCAGCGACAACAGAATCTGAGCGATCGCAGAAGGCTCGTGCTTGATTAATTCTCAGATTGAGTGAGAGCAAATCGGGCGCATCTTCTAAGAGTTCTGCTTCATCTTCGGCAAGCAATTCTGTAACAGTTTCATCACCTATGGATTGCGCCTCAATTGTTAT
>DAIQAR010000065.1:0-4589 GCA_036781605.1 Candidatus Nanopelagicaceae bacterium | reverse complement strand
TATTTAGCCTTCATTGCTCGCCATACAGCTATTCCGATGAGAAGTCCCAAACCAAGTGTCCAGACCACGAGGCCTTCTGTCACTGGTCCGACTCGGCCGAGGGAAGCGCCACCAAGGTTTTGTTCATGGTTAGCTGATTGAAGCCAAGAAATTATGGAGAGCTTCTCTTGAGGGGTAAGAGTTGCATCTGAAAACTTAGGCATGGATTGCGGTCCGGTAATGAGCGCTTCATATACATACTTCGGTTCAACACCCATGAGTGATGGTGCATATTTACCGTTTGTAAGCGCGCCACCTTGTCCAGCGAAGTTGTGGCACATTGCGCAGTTAGTTCTAAAGAGTTGACCACCTTGAGCAACATTTCCATCACGTTCCCAAGCCAGACTCTCACTTGTCACAGATGCAGGTCCTGGTGCAAGAGATGCAACGTATGCAGCAAGTGCCGCAGTTTCTTCCGCGTTATAGATTGGCTTCTTGCGCATTGCTTGCTGGCTCATATCTGCCATTGGCATGCGGCCTGTTCCAACCTGAAAATCAACTGCTGCTGCTCCAACACCAATAAGTGATGGCGCAATCGCCCCGCCTTCTGCATTAAGTCCATGACACGAGGAACATCCACGCAAAAATATTGCTTTACCTTGAGTGACAAGGGGAGAGGTTGAACTAGTAGCTGCAGGCTGGGCGCCGGGAAGGGCTGATGCCATTCCAAATGCAGTTCCAATCGTGAAAAGAGCAGCGACAACCAAGATAGGACCGGCGATCTTGCGCCTTCTAAATCTTGCGAACTTGTCCAATTCCACTCCTACTTAATCAAATAAATCGCTGAGAAAAGTGCAATCCAAACAATGTCAACAAAGTGCCAGTAGTAAGAGACAACAATTGCTGTCGTTGCTTGTGCGTGGCCAAACTTCTTCGCCTTGTTCACACGGATAAGAACAACAAGGAAGGCCAGTAGCCCACCGGTTACGTGCAGTCCGTGGAAGCCCGTTGTTATATAAAAGACTGAGCCATACGCACGAGATGAAAGTGAAAGTCCATCTCTTACTAGATTTGCGTATTCATAGATTTGGCCGCCAATAAAGAATGCGCCCATAAGAAATGTCAAAGCAAACCATTCACGCATGCCCCACTTGGAGAACTGGCGAAGTGAACCAGAGCGTTTAGATTGAAAGCGCTCTGCTGCGAAAACACCAAACTGACATGTCACAGATGAAAGTACCAAGACAGTTGTGTTTATTGCAGCGAACTTAACGTTGAGCATCCCGGTTGATTCAAGCCAAACCTTTGGACCTTGAACTGCTCGCGTGGTGAAATACATTGCGAAGAGTGCTGCAAAGAACATGAGTTCTGAAGAGAGCCAAACAATGGTTCCAACTGCCACGATATTCGGGCGGTTACTTTTAGCTGGAGCATCCATTATGGCCACGAGGAGATTATTCCCGATTTCGACGAGGATGCTTAATGGCAGAGCCCTTCTGGCCTACTTATTGTGGGTGAGTCTGATCACGCGCTAGGTAGAATTGCACAATGGATCCCCAAGGTCTCTCATGGCCCGCCATAATCGGCCGATTAGCGGACAGTGAACTGCTTACGTCAGAGCAGGCCCGCTGGTCGATGGGGCAGATACTTTCTGATTCGGCAAGCAAGGATCAGATCAAAGCATTTTTGTTGGGTATTCAAGCCAGAGGTGAGAGTCCCTCAGAAGTAGCCGCTTTCATCGAGGTTATGTTTGAACATAGCGCTCCAATTTCGATCCCTGATCGAGCAGTTGATCCTGTTGGCACGGGAGGAGATGGCGCAAACACAATAAACATTTCAACCACCGCTGCGATCATTGCAAGCGCCGCAGGCGCCAAAGTAGTTAAGCACGGAGCAAGAGCGGCCTCCTCAAAATCTGGCGCCGCAGATGTCCTTGAGGCGCTTGGTGTAAATATTGATTTGGATGGCGCTCAAGTTGCGAGCACTTTTGAAGCAACTGGTATTGGATTTTGTTTTGCACCTAAATTTCATCCAGCGATGCGCTTTGCAGCTCCTGCTAGAAAAGAGCTAGGTCAAGCATCCGTATTTAACATTTTGGGACCACTGGCCAACCCCGCAAAACCCAAAGCAATCTCACTTGGCGTTTCAAAAGAGAAGATGATTCCCGTCATGGCTGAAGTGCTCATGAAACGCGGAACTGAAGGATTCATTTTCCGAGGCGATGATGGAATTGATGAGATCACTCTTTCAACCACCTCAACGATTGTTCAAATCAATGATGGACAGATGAAATCTGAGAAGTTTGATCCACAGTCACTCGGGATAGATCGGGCGCCGATTGAAAGTCTTGTTGGGGGAGAATCTGAATACAACGCTGCAGTGGCGCTACGTATTTTTTCTGGTGAAAAATTTGCCCCGCGTGATGCCGTGCTGCTCAACGCAGCCGCAGCAATTGCTGCCTATGAAGGCGACTTTGGAAAATCAATTACTGAGCAATTAGCTGCCGGGTATGCAAAGGCCGCTGCCGCCGTGGATTCTGGTGCGGCTCTTGAAACTCTCAAAAATTGGGCGATCTTTACGCAGTCTTTTAAATAAGTCTTGAATCTCTCTTGATTCTCTTACGAGAGAACTTCACCAACTCATCAAAGCTCTCCACTCCAAAGCCAGCTAGCCTTTCAAAGAGTCGATGCATGACTTCGGTGGTTGTTTGGGCATCATCTAAAGCCCTATGTGTAGGAGTCACTTCGGTATTAAAAAATTGAGCGAGTGTTCCTAGTTTGCAATTGATTACCTCATCTCTTGTGAGCAATTGCCTGGCTAGCCGTGCTGTATCTAGAACTTCATATTTGGGCCATGGGTGCTCAAGTTCCTTAGCGGCCGCCTTCAAAAAACCGATATCAAATGGTGCGTTATGAGCCACTAGCACTGCTTCAGATTCATGGCCGCAAAATTCCATAAAGGCAGGAAAAACTTCATCGATTATGGGGGATAGGCGCACCATCTCATCGGTGATTCCAGTTAGCTCAGTAATGAAATCGGGAATCGGCGCCAGAGGATTTACAAAAGTTTTAAATTCTCCTCGAACTACGCCGCCTCTTACTTTTACGGCTCCAATTTCAGTGATGACTGCTCCTGCAAATGGGCTTCCCCCAGTAGTCTCCAAATCGACCACGATAAAAGTGGTTTCACTTAACAGCTTTGGAGCGCTCATGTGAGTAACGCTAGCGCGATCATCTGACAATATGACCGTACATTGACCTTAAGTCTTGCGCTGGTTACCTTCTTTCAGTGTCCTTCCTCAAAGTGATCCCTGCATTCGTAGCAACGGCGTTGTTCCTTGCAATGGTTCCTGGGCAAGGAATGGCAATGATTTTGCGCCAATGCTTGGTAGGCGGAAGAAGAGCAGCTTTCTACTCAGTCTTTGGTAATGCAACGGGGTTACTTACTTGGGGTGCTCTCTCTTCGGTTGGGTTATCAGCCATTTTCGCTAAGTCGCATACTGCGTTTTCTATCCTTAAATATGCAGGCGTCATCTTTCTCGTGGGCTTAGCGATCCAAACGCTTCTGCAATTGCGAAACGAATTTGGCAAGTTTGATTATGCGGGCGGCGCGAAAACTCAGCGGCTCGCTGCCTTTCGATTAGGTTTATTGACGAATTTGACTAACGTGAAGGCAGCGGTCTTTGCCGTTGCCTTTATTCCTCAATTTGTGCCAAAGAGTTTTTCACTGGCCTGGGGGATACTCCTACTCGCATGTGTTCAAATATGCGTCTCTGTATCTTGGTACTCATTCCTGATCACAGTTGTCGATAAGGCATCGATATATCTTGCCCGCCCTGCGGTCCGAAGGACTCTGACGGCAATCTCTGCGATCGGGATAATCGTTTTGGCCATTGGTCTATTTTTTACCAGTCCGCGGTAGGTTTGCCCCATGATCACACTTCCTAAAACGCAGCTCACAGTCCACCCACTCTGCCTCGGCGCTAACACTTTTGGGTGGAGCGCGAATGAATCAGAATCTTTCGCAGTGCTAGATGCCTACTTTGAAGCTGGCGGAAACTTCATCGATACCGCAGACGTTTACTCTGAATGGAAAGAGGGAAATAAGGGCGGGGAATCTGAAACGATTATTGGAAATTGGATGAAATCTCGAGGAAACCGGGACAAATTAGTAATTGCTACGAAAGTTGCAAAACTTTCCACTCGCCCAGGTTTGTCTCGGAGCAATATAAGCGCCGCACTTGATGACTCATTAGGTCGCCTGCAAACAGACAGAATTGATCTTTATTACTCACACGAAGATGACAAAAAGACCCCTCTTGAAGAAACGCTGGGAACATATACTGAGGCTATTAAGGCCGGAAAGATTCGTTATATCGGCGCTTCACAACACACGGGTGAACGTTTGAAAATTGCTATTGAAACTTCGGTAAAGAATGGTTTCGCCGAATATGTGGTGTTGCAAGATCAATACAACCTCATGGAACGCAAACCATTTGAAACAGGGCAAGCAAATGTTGTTGAAAGCCTAGGAATTTCAGCGCTACCTTTCTATGGCCTGGCCCGAGGATTTTTGTCAGGAAAGTATCGCCCAGGAGTGAGCGTTGAATC
>DAIQAR010000064.1:0-4621 GCA_036781605.1 Candidatus Nanopelagicaceae bacterium | reverse complement strand
CCGTCCTATTTGTATTGCTTTTTCACGCTGGTGTTCCTGGATTCAATGGTGGGTTTATTGGTGTTGATATTTTCTTTGTGCTCTCCGGTTTTTTAATTACGGGCAATCTCCTGGGTGAGGCACTATCAAACGGCACAGTCTCTCTTCAAAACTTCTATGCAAAGCGTATAGGACGTCTCTTGCCGGCATCATTCATCGTTCTGTTCTTCACGCTAGTTACATGCTTCTTCTTCCTGCCCCCAGTACTTATTCCAAACTTCGTTGGGGATATAACATCAGCAGTTCTGTATGTATCGAATATGTCTTTTGCCTCTCAAGCGACTGATTATTTTGCATCTGGGGCAACACCATCCCCGGTTTTACACTTTTGGTCACTTGGGGTTGAAGAACAGTTTTATATATTTTGGCCGATGGCTGTACTTATACTGACCAAAAGTAAGTTACACGTGAGGCATTCTGTTCGCATTTTTGCCTCATTAACTTTTATCACTTCCCTCCTTTTTGCAGTGTGGCTATTGCCCCGTTCGCAGCCTTGGGCGTTTTTCTCTCTTCCGACGCGAGCATGGGAGCTCGCCTTAGGCGCAATATTGGCAACGGTGATAAGCCATGTACCAAAAATGGATCATAAATTGATTAATATTTTTGGATTTTTTGGATTGCTTCTCGTTCTGTTTTCTGGATTTTTTATTCGCAGTGCTAATCAGTTTCCTGGTTTTCTTGCTCTCGTTCCAACGGTTGGTGCAGGACTAGTCATTTTTGCTGGTGCTCATAAAGGGAAAACGCTTACAAGCAATTTATTGAGTGAGGCTCCAATGCAATATATAGGGAAGATTAGCTACTCTTTGTACCTATGGCATTGGCCATTATTTGTTATTCCAGCAATTATTGTTGGGCACTCTTTGTCTTGGCCGGTTCGATCACTTCTCTTTGCCCTTACTTTTGCCGCCGCTTCACTATCCGAGAGGTTTATTGAACAGCCTTTCAAAGCTGGTTTACTCACATATTTAAAACCTAATCGAACATTTTCAATCACCATGATTTCAATGGTGTTGATCATCGCTGCCGCATTCACCTTCCGATACGAGTCCCTTCATGGATTTAGGCCATTCAAGATTTTTAGCTCTGCAACTTCCCCCGTCTCAGCGACGCAGGGAGGTGCGAGATCTGCAACGGTTGATCACCCCGTTCCAAAGAACTTGAGACCATCACTATTTAATGCTAAGAATGATCGATCCATTAACTATGCCGATCACTGTCACACGCAGTTAAATATGACAGCTTCCACCGCTCGTTGTTTATATGGCGACTTAAATTCCAAAACAACTATTGCCCTATTTGGTGACAGTCATGCTCTTGCCTGGTTTCCTGCTGTTAACAAGATTGCAAAACTTCACCATTGGAAGCTCTACTCGCAAACGATGTCATCCTGTGGCCCAGCAGATATTCCTGCGTGGAGCCCCTCTACTGGTTCACTTATGCAAAATTGCCCAATCTGGCGGGAGTCTGCGGTCAACAAGATAATAGCTGCCCACCCACTATTTGTATTGATGGGTGGAACTCGAGGTTTTGAAACTCTCAATGCTCAAGGAAATGTAGCAAGCCCACCAGAAAATCATTTGATCTGGGAAGCTGGCGTTAAACGTAACATTGAAAAATTTAAGGCCGCAGGTGTAAAAGTGATTCTGCTTTCAGATGTTCCTGTAGCAAATGGTGATCCAGTCGTTTGTCTTTCTGCCCATCCCGATAGTTCTATCGCCTGTGCAAACCCAGTTTTAAAAGCTATCGATGTTGGATGGCTTGAGACAGAACGTAAAGTTTCCAATGATGAAGGCGTTGCACTCATAGAGCCTCAGATGTGGGTCTGCCCAACTGACCCCTGCCCTGTAATTATTAAGGATATCCTGGTCTACTTTGATCCGGGACACATGACTGCCACATTCTCAGCCTCTCTTTCGCCCAAATTAGACAAGGCAATTTCAAAAGCTCTCCATTAGCTTCTCAAAATCCTTTCAAAAACCCTTGCGCAGGCTCCAAGACAAGAGAATTATCTATCTTACGACAGAACAAAGGAGTTTGTCATGAAAGTCCAAGGATTGATTACCGGAAAGCGCGTCCATACAATTTCTGCAGAATCAACTATCAATGACCTTGTTGAAAAATTATCGGCGCTTAGAGTCGGTGCACTCGTTGTTTCCCCAGATGGTAAGAAAATCGATGGGATAGTTTCCGAGAGAGATGTAGTTGCGGCGATGCCAATTCATTTTCACGAGTTGGATAAATTGCATGTCAGAGACATCATGACAGCGAGCGTCACAACGGCTAGTGCTGAAAATCAAGTTTTGGACTTGATGAATTTAATGACGGATAAACGTATTCGTCATATTCCAATTGTGGATGAATCTGGATTTCTGGTCTCTATTATTTCAATCGGAGACATTGTCAAAGCCCACGTAAACGAACTTGATGCCGAACGCAACGCACTTATTGATTACGTACAAAACCCTCGTTGAACGGAAAAAGACCCCAAAGCTAATCGGGGTCTTTTCTTAACTATTTAGTCCGTTGGATTCCCAGCAGACTTCGCAAGTGAAGTAAGCACACGATAACCGATGACCGCAAACAGAGTTCCGTTTACGATTCCATTAAATGTGTAACTTCCGCGAGTCCATGACATATCCGCAGTACCGATGATGAGTGTTGTTGCTGCAACAATTAAATTGGTTGAAATAGAGAAGTTCACTCGATTTTCAATCCAAATCTTTGCACCAAGAACTGCAATCATTCCGTAGAGAACCACTCCCACGCCACCAAGAACACCGACAGGTGTTGCGCTCAGAATTGCTCCGAACTTTGGTGAAAGAGAGAGTAGGACCGCGCCTGCAGCAGCAACCCAATATGCGGCCGTTGAATAAATCTTTGTAGCTGCCATTGTTCCGATGTTTTCAGCATAGGTAGTCGTTCCTGAACCGCCACCAGCACCAGCAAGTGTGGTTGCTAGGCCGTCAGCAAAGAGTGCCTTGCCAATTTGATCATCCAAGTTCCTGCCGGTCATTGCCGACACAGCTTTAATATGCCCCACATTCTCTGCCATAAGAACAAGTACTACAGGCAAGAAGAGAACAATTGCGCTCATTTTGAAGGATGGACTTGTGAAGTGTGGCATTGCAACCCACTTTGCTGCTTTGAACGCATCAAATTTCACATCGCCATGCACAATTCCAAATACGTATCCCACAACTACTCCACCAAAGATACTAATTCGATTGATAAAGCCTTTTGTGACTGCTCCAATAAGTGCAACAGCCGCAAGAGTGACGATTGCTACTAGTGGCCCCTTCTGGAAGTTACCCTTAGCGGCGCCAGCCAAGTTAAGACCAATGATCATGACAATTGCTCCGGTAACAACTGGTGGAAGTAGCCAGTTGACCCATCCGATACCAAATTGGTTCACAATTAAACCAACTGCCGCGAGCAATACACCCGTTGCTACAACTCCGCCCAGTGCTACTGCCATTCCACCTTTTGTAACAGCAGCTGCAATAGGAGCTAAGAAAGCAAATGATGATCCCAAATAGCTGGGAACTCTATTTCGGGTAATTAATAAAAAGAGTGCGGTTCCGATACCTGAAAAGAACAAGGTAGTCGTTGGTGGTAACCCAGTAATGATTGGGACTAAAAATGTTGCACCAAACATTGCAACAATATGTTGGATTCCGATTCCAATGGTTCTAGGCCATGTGAGTCGTTCCTCAGGCAGTACAACTTCTCCCGCCTTGATCGATGATCCGCTTCCATGAAGTGTCCAAGAGAATAGCGACATTGAGTTCCCTTCAATTGACTTATGGGGAAGCCGGTGGGGAATGCAGCTCTAGGTTACGCCTGCTGAAAGACCAGAAATATATGGTCACACATGGCGACACGCGGGAGATAAGGGCAAGCCACCAATTTTTTTAGGGATTCAGAGTTCTAAATCAGACCTTCAAATAACGACGTAGAGTCCAAATAGAAGCTAGTGCTGACACCAAAAGTCCAACTCCGAGCAGTAATGCTGATGCTACCCAGACATCAGACCATAAAAAGAAACGCGTAAAGGTAAGTAATGGTGCAACACGTGAATCAACGAGAGCTTTAAAGCCCGCTAAAAATCCAGAGGAAATAACCCACCCAATAACGGCTGACATCAGACCTTCAAGAAGGAACGGAAGCTGAATTGAAAATGATGAAGCGCCAACAAGCTTCATAACTCCAGTTTCGCGGCGCCTATTAAAGGCCGCCAAACGCAAGGTGTTACTGATGAGCAGCGCAGCTGTTAACACAGATGCAATGCCAATCAGGAGTGCGCCATCGCGGAGTACAGCAAGCAATTTGAAAAATTTATCAAGAATAGTTCTTTGATCTTGCACGGTATCTACACCGGGGCGGCCAGAAAACGCACTTTGGATTACTGGGTACTGAGTTGGATCTTTTAATTTAACACGAAAACTCTCCGGTAACTGTCCTGCCGTTACATTTTGGGCTAATGCAGAGCCCTTAAATTGTTCCTGAAAGTGTTGATACGCAGTCGCCTGTGACTCGTAAAAGACATTTTGAACAACCGGAAGAGCTTGTAAATCTTTTTGAA
>DAIQAR010000063.1:0-4645 GCA_036781605.1 Candidatus Nanopelagicaceae bacterium | reverse complement strand
GCAATTTCCGGCGAGGATTTAAGATCCTCAAAACGAAGTTCGATACTGGTTCCCTTTTTCTGCGTGTAGAGAATCACCGGCCACTTAGATCCCGCGCCTGCGACATCGAGGCGGAAATTGAGCGAGGGTGTCTCGGCTTTGCCTCCTGCAAGATCAAATCCCTCAGTAATGAGAGCCTCGAGGATAGTTCTGGCCTTATCCGAAACGGCTGACTCATTTTCATCTATCCATGAGAGGAATTGGTCTTCCGTCCAACGCTCTCTAGCTTCGCGTGAACGTTGGGATTTTGCCTCAGCCAACTCTTCCCCATATATCTGGCGACTAAGGATCTCAATGTTTCCATCTTGACTACGTGAATAGACCACTGCAATGACAGCCACGGATGGAACAGTCACATGGTTGAGATACTCAACAATGCGGCGAAGATCATCGTTGATTTCATCAACCGCCAGTACGACCCGAAATTCTCCGCTGGAAAGACTCCTCTCTAGCCTTGTCCATAGTTCAATCGAGTCCACCTCATCGCTAAATAAAGAGGTTCCCGTACGCAAAATCCATTGAGCATCGAAATCTTCCACACTCATTCGCCAGAATCTTGAGGCGTAATCCAAGACTTGTCCGATAATCTCCCTGCGAACTTCTCGGTTGGAGGCGAGTTTGCACTCCACCAAAGTCAGCCCATTCTCGAGATCGATAGCTACGACATCTGAAGGGCCAACTCCTGACTGAAACTCAATGCAGACATGGGCATTCTTCTTTACACCTGGGATCAACCAAGGATGCTCTTGCAAGATGCTCTGGAGGTGAGCCTCGTCGGTGTAGCCGGACTTTTCTGGTTCGCGCCAGGATTCTCCGCTATATCTGACAAGCACATCAGCCATTTCTATTCTGTTTCCGTTGGATTTTCGTCGACTTTGTAGAAGATTTTTGCTGCATTAAAACCCTCATGCCATTGAGTTGCAAGGGATATTTCTCTATCAATTTGCTCTCCGTAGAGTCCATCGAAGTATTTATGTGCGGCCAATCTAGTGACCTCGTGGTTCTGGCGTTCATATGCCTCCTGGACAGCGCGAATTCCATCCACACTTCTACCATTTTCTTCCAAATCCCAGTCTAATTGGTCCCTCCATCTAGGGTAAGACCTCCACGATTGGAACGTTGACTCGTTGGCAATTAATTTAAGTGAAGTATCAATGGGTGCAAACGCCTGAATATACGTGGAGTCTGAGCGTTTTTCGTTTCGCCACAAAGCACCCGAACTCGTTCTGGTTAGCCCTTGAAGCAAAAGCATCTGAGTACCAATGATTAGAAAGCTGCTCAAGTAATCTAAGTCCACCTCTGAAAATGGATTTAGGTGCCCAAATTCGGATGCAATGATCATCCCCTCGCTTGAGATGAATGCGAGAGAGGGAATTTCTTCAATAGTAAAGCTTGTTCCCTGCAGCCGTTTTGATTGCGCTGATTTTGCGGCTGACTTAAAAGTCGTATAAAGGTCTCTCGGCCCGTTATAAGTTCTTACCAGAGTATTCCACCATGCGGTTCTTTCCGAAGATAGCAAATATGCAGTAAAGGGTACGACCTCAAGAAAAGCGGAATCTCCCCACTCCTCGCCTTTATCCCAACCCAATATCTCCATTACTGTCTCCAAGCCAGGTCGAGAACAACTTCACCTTGAGGGGAGGCGGTCAAACCGCACAAACTAAAGATTTTCAACGGACTGTCCTGACAAATGAGCAGAACTTAAAACAGCACTTTCTACAAGTAGCCGACTACTTTTTCTTGAAAGATCTAAAGGCGACGTAACTCCTTCGATCAAGATTGTTGCTGCTTCAATGGTCGAGACCTCAACTTCGAACCCCTCGCTGAGAGCCGCCGTGATAGACCCATTGAGTCTAATATTTGTCGGTTGTGACGGCCCTGGGGTTCGATAATGTTGGAAACGTCTTCTCAATTGGTCGGTTTCTCCGACATAAATTTTCTCTCGTATTTTAAAGCGGTAGATTCCAGGAACTTCTGGCGCTTTCGGAAATCGCAATTTTCCACCTTCAAGTGAAACCTTGCCAATCTTAGTAAAGTCGAATTCAACTGAAATTTGCGTCATCAAAAGCTTCCACCTATGGCCAGAAGGAATTTGGCTGCGATCATCGAATAACTACTTGTACTCACGAAAGCCAGCCACCAATTCTTTCAAGGTATCCGGTTTGT
Organism: Candidatus Nanopelagicaceae bacterium; assembly: GCA_036781605.1. Classification (GTDB taxonomy): domain Bacteria; phylum Actinomycetota; class Actinomycetes; order Nanopelagicales; family Nanopelagicaceae; genus PALSA-747. The sequence goes on along the minus strand of DAIQAR010000063.1, from coordinate 2,440 downwards.
ACTTTTCAAATCCCTCTTGGTCGACGTAGACAAAGTCGTATTTCACCTTGGATTGCAAACTATTTATATCGTCACACCATTGACTCAAGCGAGCTAATTTCAAAGGATCATCCAAGTCTTCCTGCCCCTTAGTTTCAATGATAAACACCTCACCACTAGTGGATTTAACGATGAAGTCAGGTACGTAATTGGAGATATCGCCATCGGCATTTACGTAATCAAGGCGAAAGTTCACCGCAAGGAAGTTTTTGGCGTACGAGATGACATCATCAGCTCCTTCCAAGAAACTTGCAAAGAGAAGTTCCAGATGGCTATCTCCGACAATCCGGTTAAAGACGCTCTTCTTGGGAACCAGGTATCCCTGATCTTTCACGACAAAGGGCCGAGTTTGGCGAAGCTTGATGTAATCGCGGATCTCAGCATCTCCCTTATCTTGAACTGTAAGCTCATTGATGGCCTTCTTAAAAGTCTCCAAGACTGTCTTTGTGGCTTCCAGCTCCGAGAGATTGCGAAGCGTGTTGGGGTCCTCTAACTCAACTTGACGATCAAAGAGGTAATCGGAGACGAAGATCTTGACCTTGGGGTACAGGACGTCGTAGCCCGAGAAAAGACGCATCTCCTTCATAATGGTTTTGGCGTAGTAACCAATTGCGCTACGGTAATCGGCAATTCCAGCGGTATTCAAGATTGTCGAATGATCGAACTCGTCGGTTGTGATGTCCTTAAAAATAATCTCTCGCAGAGCCTCTTCCGTGAAACTCTGGTACTTCACTTTTGCGTGAGGCAAAGTCGCTGGATCCAGAAGCGAAAGGTTCTTATACTCTCTAAATACTCTATTAGTAAGGATTGGAATTTCAATATCGAGTTTATCGATATCCTTTTTGACGTTGGAGTTATCAATTTCGATCACTATCGGAGTATTTGCCGGAGAACCCGGTCCCATTGGCTTTCTCTCCAGGATGACACCTTCGGCCTTAATTGATTCTACAAAGTCCATAAATGCGTCCGTACCAACCACGCTTACGTACTCCTCGATCTCTCCCGAGTACATCTTGCGAAGACCTCTACCCAGAGTTTGTTCAGGCAAAATATTGCTTTGAGCGGTATAGGCGCGAAGTCCTACGATCGTGGTCACATTGCGAACATCCCATCCCTCTTTGAGGACCATGACGGAGACGATCGCTTTATAGGGACTGGTGGGATCATCTATTGAATTAGCCTGCTCGCGAAGAAGATCCATCTCCTCTTTGCTTTTTCCCGATGCCGCCTCAGAGATTTCCCCGTTATTCTTCGTATGGATAACTAGAACTGCTCCTTGCAGCTCTGGATACTTGCTCTCTAGAAATTCCGCGACATCGTCACAGTTACGGGTGTCATCGGTCATCACGAAGAGAATTGATTTCTTCCCCATTTTTTCGTGCTCTTCATAAGACTTTTGCCACTCAATCACACCAAGATTTAAATAGTCCTGATATTTTTCAGTAAATTTGGCGCTCTGATGCTCCACCAACTTAGCCCTGCTTGTCGGATCTGGAAGCACGGGGTGCTTGACCACATTCTGTGAAATAGCTTCAACCAAAGGGTAATCCGCAATCGTCTGAACGAATATTGCTCCATTGTTGTGCTTGGGAGTAGCAGTCACATCCACCTGCATAGAGAGTGAGCCCCCTTTTTGAAGAAGGCGATTGTGGATATCTTCTATCGATTTGAACCAGGCCATACCAGCGTCGTGGATATGGTGCGCTTCGTCATTAAGCACCATGAGCTCGTCAATATCTCGTACAATCATTCCCAAATCTACTTTGGAGTCGTTCGTTGCTCCAGTGGGTCGAGTACCTAGGAAGTAATCCATTGTGTCTTCATCACCTGCTGAGGGAGGGATATCTGAGCTCGAATAAACGCGGTGGATATTGGTAAGAAAGATATTCCCTGTGGAATGGGTGATGCGAACATCATCCTGAAGGTGAAGAGTTAACTGGAAATCATCACGCCATTCGCGTCCACCATATCCATTATCCGGAAGGATAGGGTCATCCTTTAAAAAGATGCGCAGCCCCTGAAAATCTTTGTAAATTCGATCTAGAACAATGATATTTGGAGCAATAACTAGGAAATTCCGAGAAAGCTCCGAATCGGCTTCATATAGCTTGTGGAAAAAACTCCAAGCCAGTACCAGACTTAATACTTTCGTTTTTCCAGAACCAGTAGCCATCTTCACTACATATCTACGCCACGTCTCATCGAACATACCGGCCGAAACTTTTCCTGAACTATCAAATCGCATCAAATCGAATTTATCTTTCGCTCCAACAACATCGTAAAGGTAAATTATGGTTTCTAATGCCTCCCGCTGTGCAAAGAAGTATTGAAATTCTCGCCATCCCCCATTTGGCTGCGGCATCACGTGGTCAGTGGCAAACCACCAATTCAACAAAGTTTT
>DAIQAR010000062.1:0-4957 GCA_036781605.1 Candidatus Nanopelagicaceae bacterium | reverse complement strand
GAGTTCTAATCCTGTGGTTTGGCTTAGCAATATTTGGTTTAGGTGATGCACTCATCATTCAATCAACTCTAGGAAATGCGCCTTGGTCAGTATTAGCTCAAGGTATTTCTAAGCACTCTCCACTTTCACTCGGTTGGTCAACTCTCATCATCGGTTTTTTAGTTCTATTGGGCTGGATCCCACTTAAACAGCGGCCAGGTTTTGGAACTATTTCAAATATTTTGATCATCTCTTATGCACTTCAAATTGGAACAGATGTGTTTCCTATTCAACATCACACGCTGTGGATTCGCTTTGCATATGTGATCCTAGGAATCATCATTATCGGAATTGGTTCTTCCCTTTACATCACCTGTGGGCTTGGTCCTGGGCCAAGAGATGGGCTCATGACCGGTATCCACCGTGTGACCGGAGTCCGCGTGGGACGTGTTCGTCTTTTTATTGAAGTTATAGCTTTGAGTATTGGTTGGCTACTTGGTGGTCGCGTGGGAATCGGCACACTGCTGTTCGCTCTGTTAATTGGCAACTCTGTTGCTATTTCACTTGGGGTAGTGCGAAAGCTAACTACTTCTGAGCAAGTTTAAAAATACCATCTAGCATCTTTGGAGTTAATTTCCCTGTGAAAGTGTTCTGCTGGCTTGGGTGGTAACTTCCAATAATCTTCACGCTCTTGCCTTCAAATGATGCTTTAAAGCTCACACCATGACCAAACTTTGGCCGCGGAGATGGCACATTAAATCCCATACCAACAAGCTGAGCTAACAGACCAGTCCATGCAAAATTGCCTAGAGCAACAAAAACTTTGGCAGTTGGCATGAGAAGTTCTATCTCACTTGCCATGAAAGGAGCACATGCTGCTTTCTCTTGGGTGCTTGGTTTGTTGTCGGGTGGCGCGCAGCGCACCGCACATAAAATTCTTGTTTTATAGAGAACTTGCCCGTCATCTTTAGATTCACTTGTTGGAATTTTTGCGAGCCCAGTTCTATAAAGAGAGGAGAAAAGGAAATCACCGCTGCTATCGCCCGTAAAAATTCTGCCTGTTCTGTTGGCCCCGTGAGCGCCAGGTGCTAAGCCAACAATCACAATCTGTGCTTTAGGATCTCCAAATCCAGGAACAGGCCTACCCCAGTAATCATGGTCAGCATATGACTTACGTTTAAGAAGGGCGACATCTTCTCGCCAATGAACTAAGCGCGGACACAGGGCGCACTTTGTAATAGCTTTATCTAAAGCATCCATGTTCTTATAGCTTTTAGACGCGCTCATTTAATTACTTCGCCAAGCCCCATGCAATCCCATCAAGAATGTCTGATTCACTAGCCACAAACTCACTGGCACCCGTTGATTTCATCACCCGAGATAACACCAGAGAACCAGATGTTATGACGTCAACTCTTCCTGGGTGCATATAACCTAAAGATGCAATTTCATCACGGGTCATCGATGCAAACATCTGTGCAACCTCGTGAACCTTCTCTGCTGAAATTCTGGAGAGATGAATCGAATAACGATCGTAATCAGATAAACCAAGTGCGGCTGCGGCAACAGTTGTTGCTGTTCCTGCAACTGCGATCAGGGTTTTCGCTCGAGCAAAGGGCACTTCCTGGGCTGCCTCAGCTATTGCTGCGTCAATATCTAAAGTCGCCGCTTCAAGTTGGGTGGCACTTGGTGGTTGAGTATTTAAATGTCTTTCAGACATTCGAACACAACCAATGTTCACTGAGCGGGCAAATTCAACTTTCCCAGCGCCTAAAACAAACTCTGTTGAACCTCCACCGATGTCCACAACTAGGTGAGGAGTGAGATCTGAACCCAATTCTTTTGTTGCGCCAAGAAAACTTAAAGCCGCCTCTTCACTTCCGGGAATAACTTCTGGCTCAATGCCAAGAATCTCTTGTACGCCGTCAATAAATAAAGAGCGGTTAGATGCATCACGGGTTGCACTTGTCGCACAGAAGCGAATTTTCTCCACACCTTTGCTCGCAATGACGCGTGCAAAGTCTTCTGTTGCCGAAAGTGTGCGCGTAATGGCATCCGGGTCAAATGCTTTGTTCTTGTCTACTCCTGCGCCAAGTCTGACAATCTGCATATCTCTATGAACTTCGCGAAATGCATTCCCTTCAATATCTGCCACAAGTAGGCGAATAGAGTTTGTGCCACAATCAATCGCTGCTACTCGCATGGGTTTGTTAACCACCAGTCACCTAGCGCTGCAAGTGCCTCATCTCCCAATGGATTCACACCAGGTCCTGCGCCAAGAGAGTGCGCAACAAGTGAATGTAAACATTTCACTCGGTCTGGCATTCCTCCTGCGGTAACCCCTTCAACTTCAGGAACATCCATGCCAAGAGCCGCTCTTGCGGCTAAGTAATCATCATGTGCTGCGTGATAAGCGCCAGCGAGTTCATGATCGGTTGCTAATCGATCCTGCATTTGCGCCATCATGCCTGAACTTTCAAGAGTGGAGATTGCACCTGTAAGCCTTGGACAGGTTGCATAATAAAATGTAGGAAACGGGGTTCCATCAGCTAAGCGCGGAGGAGTTTCAACGACATCTGGCTTACCGCATGGACAACGGTGAGCAATGGCATGAACATCGCGTGGTGTGCGACCTAATTGCCTTTCCATCGCATCTAAATCTTCTTGCGATGCTTTCTCAGTCATTTGTTGACGTTCGTTGCTGTAATAGATGAAATCACTTGTGCATACCAAGGAATACCAACCGGAATTTGATTAGCAACAGGTGCTGCAGGTGCTTGATCTTGTCCAGGCTGCTTGCCCGCTCCAATTACTGCGTATTGGCGCTCACCTGGGAATACATAGTGCAACCTAGTACGAGCTTGCTGGGCAACATATGCAGGATCGTTCCATTTAAGCAATTCATCTTGTGCTTGCTTGAGGGTTGTATTTGCCCCGGCAATTTGTGCTTTATAAGAATTAATTTGAGCACGCTGTGCAAAATATCTCTGTGTTGGTGGTGCAAGAGTAATTGCAAGAATTAAGAGCGTAGTAGCGAAGGCCAAGCTTCGCCCTGAAATGCTCTTAAACATCAGCTATTTACTTATTGCTACTTGCCACTAAATCGTGGAAATGCACCGCGTCCTGCGTAGAGCGCAGAATCTGCAAGTTCTTCTTCAATGCGAAGTAGTTGGTTGTATTTAGCAACGCGCTCTGAACGAGCAGGAGCGCCAGTCTTAATCTGACCACACTCAAGTGCAACAGCAAGGTCTGCAATTGTGGTGTCTTCCGTTTCACCTGAACGGTGAGACATCATCGAGCGGTATCCGTTGCGGTGAGCAAGAGAAACAGCATCAAGAGTTTCTGTAAGTGTTCCAATTTGGTTGACCTTAACAAGAAGCGCGTTAGCGGCGCCCTTATTGATTCCCTTAGCTAGGCGCTCTGGATTTGTTACAAATAGATCATCTCCAACAATTTGAATCTTTGAACCGAGCTCGGTGGTCATCTTGATCCAACCATCCCAGTCATCTTCATCCAGTGGATCTTCAATCGAGACAATTGGATACGAGGAGACAAGATCAGCGTAGTAAGCGATCATTTCATCGCTGCTCTTCTGCTTTCCTTCAAAGGAATACTTTCCATCTTTATGAAATTCCGTTGCAGCAACGTCCATAGCAAGTGCAATTTCTTTTCCTGGCTTAAACCCAGCCGCGTCAATTGCTTCAAGAATTAGATCCAGCGCCGCACGGTTGCTATCAAGGTTTGGAGCAAATCCACCTTCATCGCCGATGCTTGTGGCTAAACTACGCTTTTTTAGTACTGCCTTAAGGCTGTGATAAATCTCAGCGCCCCAGCGAAGTGATTCTTTAAAAGATTCCGCGCCAATGGGTGCAACCATGAATTCTTGGACGTCAACATTTGTATCTGCGTGCGCTCCACCATTGAGAATGTTCATCATGGGAACTGGAAGTGTGTGAGCTGTTGGCCCACCGATGTAACGGAAGAATGAGAGGTCAGCAGATTCTGCGGCAGCTCTAGCAACACCGAGAGAAACACCCAGAATGGCGTTTGCGCCAACGCGAGACTTGTTCTTTGTTCCATCAAGCTCGATCATCTCTTCATCAATCATGCGTTGATCTTGTGCATCAAATCCAATAACAGCCGGGGCAAGTTCATCGTTCACAAAGTTAACGGCTTTCTCAACGCCCTTGCCTAGGTAACGCTTTCCACCATCGCGAAGTTCTGCTGCTTCAAATGCACCAGTAGATGCACCACTTGGAACTGCTGCGCGAGCTGTGGTTCCGTCTTCAAGAAGTACTTCTACCTCAACGGTTGGGTTTCCGCGGGAATCGAGAATTTCGCGGGCGTGAACTGCGTCAATTAGGGCCATGTGCTTATCCTATCGTTTCGTTTCATACTGCTTGATTGCCTCAATATATTTCTTCGTTGCCGCGCGCAAAGCCACTTCGGGATCAAGACCAGCGGCCTGGGCTTGATCAATGAGTCCAAATAGAACCTCTCCGAGTTCAGATTCGCTGATATCTGGGGCAATCTCAACAGGGTGAGCAATAGGAACGCTATAGCCAGATTTCTCTGAACGATAAATCATCTTAGTCGCAAGTGACATAGCGGGTTGTCCTAATGGGACGCCATCTACTGCTGATGTGCGGCCCTTCTCTTCACGCTTTTGTTTCTCCCAGTTTTCAAGAACATCATCGTATGTAACATCTGAATCTGTGAAAACATGTGGATGGCGATGGATGAGCTTGTCAGCAATGCCCTTTGCAACATCTTCGATATTAAACGGCGCATCTTTATCATCTTCTGCCACTCTGGAATGGAAATAAACTTGAAGTAATAAATCTCCGAGCTCCTCTTGCATTGCTGCTCGGTCATTATCTTCAACTGCTTCAATATATTCATAGGATTCTTCAAGAAGATACTTCAGCAAAGTTTCGTGAGTTTGCTCGGCATCCCACTGACATCCGCCAGGGGACCG
>DAIQAR010000061.1:0-5360 GCA_036781605.1 Candidatus Nanopelagicaceae bacterium | reverse complement strand
TGATTTTTTATGCTTTTCCTGAGTTGCTTGCCTTGAACTACGATTGGGTTTAACCTCTACAAGCTAAGGAATTGAGCGCATTCAGATCTATCCCTCGACCTACACTACTTGAACTTTCGAACCTGGGCGACATTTAACAATTTTCACATGATTTGTTCTTATTTTCTTGATAAGATCTTCAGATAGGATTCGGAGTTTGCAACCCAGTTATTATTATCGAAACCCCCATCAAATTACTACAAAAATACAAGCTATCATTCATTAAATTCACGAGAATGTGCTTTTAGGATGATTCTATGTACAAAATAAATCCACTACCCCCTTCAATTGATGCACAGTTGTTGAAACTTCTTGTTCAAGCAGAGCCAGCAGTCATTGGACACTTTCGCTATACAGGATTTATGTGCCCCGACATTCGAGCGCATTTCCAGGATCGTCGCGTAGCTGGCACGGCAATAACCATCAGAATGCCAGGCATGGACGGAGCAATGGTTCATTATGCAGTTGGGCAGGCAAGACCAGGTGATTTCATAGTGATAGATCGCTGCGGTGACATGTCGATAGCCTCTTTGGGAGGTGCAGTTGCATATGCAGCGCGTGCTGCGGGGGTTGCCGGCATTATTGTTGACGGACTGGTCACTGACTTGGGAGAGCTTCGTCAATATGGCGTGCCTGTATGGTCTCGAGGAACCTCAGCTGTGACGGTAAAGACTTTAGGGCTTGGCGGCGAATTTGGCATTACAGTAAGCTGTGGTGGTGTGGCAGTTAATCCAGGAGATGCAATCTTGGCAGACGAGAACGGCATATTGGTCATGCCGCCTGAAGACATTGAATACTCAGTCCGGCGTGCTCTAAAGATGATGGAGGAGGAAAAGCGCACTCTCGCCCGAATTGATGCCGGGGAAAAATACCCTGACATAATGGGAACCACACAGGTTATCCTTAACGTACTTGAAAAGCAAAAACAGGGTTAAAAAATCTAAATCGACTTTTCTCAGCATTTTTTATATTCCTCTTACCTTAACAATAAAGGGTTCCAGCATGATCAAATTCTTGCGTAGAAGTGTATTGTTTTTTTTGATCCTTGGCTTTGGGGTAGCGTCAGCACAAACTTGGCCTACCGGGCCGGTTAAGATCGTTGTACCGTTTCCGCCAGGGGGAAGCGTAGACATAGTGGCTCGTATAGTCGCTAAAAGGCTCACAGACTCATTGGGGCAACCCTTCCTTGTTGATAATCGCGCCGGTGCCTCCGGTAACATCGCTGCAGAATTTGTAGCGAAGACTAATCCAGATGGCAACACATTATTTGTAACGAGTTCTGGAGTTTTAGCCGCAAACATTCACTTGTTCAAAAGAACTGGCTTTGACCCCTTCAATGACTTTACACCTATCATACGTTTAGTAAATCAACCAAACATCTTGATGGTTCATCCCTCTGTACCGGTCACAAATGTGAAGGAATTGATTGCGCTGGCGAAGTCACAACCTGGGAAAGTCACAATGGGTAGCGCAGGAGTCGGAACTGGGCAGGACATTGCAGCCAAGCAGTTCGAGATGGCGACAGGTGCAAAAGTTTTACATGTCCCCTATAAAGGCGGAGCCCCAGCTTTGAATGATCTGCTTGGTGGTCAGATTCAATCAATGTTTGAGACCTCTCCAACTGCTTTGCAGTACGTTACAAGTAATAAGCTGCGGGGCCTCGCGATTACTAGTGCAAAGCGATCTCCACTTCTGCCGAACTTGCCCACTGTCGCAGAGGCCGGTGTACCAGGATACGAGTCTGTCACTTGGATTGGATTGGTTGCTCCCACCGGTACTCCAAAGGCTATTCTTGATCGTCTAAATGCAGACCTCAACAAAGCGCTCGCGGCCGATATGGGCAAACAATTGGCTGAGATTAGCTTAGATCCAATTGGAGGATCACCACAATCCATGTCCGATGTGATCCGGACCGACTCCGCTATGTATGGCCAAATTATCAAGCAAGCAGGCATAGAGCCTCAATAAGCAAAACGTCTTGCTGAGTTCCATGTCCAAACTATGAAATACGTCCGACTCGGCAGTAGCGGCTTGAAGGTGTCTTGTATCTGCTTGGGCACACTTAATTTTGGCTCAACAGAGTGGCGCCCTTGGATTTTAGATAAGGCCTCAGCGAGGCCTCTCTTTCATCGTGCAGTAGAGCAAGGTATTAATTTCTTTGATACTGCTGACACCTATTCAGGTGGCGAAAGCGAGAAGATAACAGGCCAATGTTTGGCCGAAATGTTCCCAGGAGCACGTCGCGAGGAAATCGTGATTGCCACTAAAGTTTTTAATCCAGTCGATATGGCCTTCGAAGGTATTCATTCTGCATCTTTTCGACGCCGTCCAAATCTCGATGGACTTAGTCGAAAGCGGATCTTGCACGCTGTTGACGCATCGCTTCATCGTCTAGGCACTGACTATATTGACCTGTACCAGATCCACAGGTTCGATCAAGACACGCCACTGGAAGAAACAATGGAGACGCTGCACGATGTGGTCAAAGCAGGTAAGGTTCGATACTTGGGAGCGAGCAGCATGTGGGCTTGGCAGTTCTCAAAGATGCAACAAATCGCGCAACAAAACGGTTGGAGTAAATTTGTAAGTATGCAAAATCACTACAACCTAGTTTACCGGGAAGAGGAGCGTGAAATGAATCCTCTTTGCGCAGATATGGGAGTGGCTCTGCTGCCCTGGAGTCCCCTGGCACGCGGCTTCCTTGTGAGTGATCCGTCAGGCGAGATTGCTAGGTCTACGACTCGCAGCGAAACCGATGATACTCAAACTAAGTTTTATGGCCGTTCAGCAGACTTTCAGGTGCGACAAGCACTTCATTTACTAGCAAAACAAAAGAATATAAAGCCAGCGACTCTTGCATATGCTTGGCTACTACACAAGGGAGTAACAGCACCAATAGTTGGTGTAAGTAAGGACACACACGTGGATGACGCAGTGGCTGCACATAATGTGACTCTAAGTCCAAGTGAAGCACAATTACTGGAAAAAGCCTATGAACCGCGCACTGTGCTCGGTCATTCATAGGAACAGACAAAGCTTGCTCACACACAGGGCATGCACACTTCATACTGGCAAGATATGAACTTAATTTCTTAGATTGAATTCAACATAGATATAGCAATTAGCAAATTTTAGATCGTGCTTTTTAAAGTTGTCAGTTTAAATTTTATTCAAGCCTGTACCCAAACTAAGCTAACTACCAAGGAGACAACATGTCCCAACAAGACCTCACTCAACTACAAGTCAGTCAACTATCCCAGCTACTTCAATCAGGCAAACTATCCCCATTGGAACTAACGAATGCATACCTAAAAAAGATTGAGCAACTAGATTCCAAGCTGCACTCGTTTGTTCAGGTTTATGCGGATGATGCTCGACAGGCGGCACGCGGAGCTGAGGCAGCTATTAAAGCCGGCCACAGCGTTGGCCCACTTCACGGAGTACCCATTGCATTGAAAGACTTGATCGAACTTGATGGCAAGATCGTTACTGGAGGCAGCGAAGCCATGAAGTCCAACTATTCAACCCGCACGGCAACTTTAGCAAAGAAACTAATAGCGCAAGGTTTAATTATTTTGGGAAAAACGCACACAGTGGAGTTCGCTATGGGTGGCTGGGGCACGAATTCTGTTCGCGGTACTCCTTGGAACCCTTGGGATCTAAAGCGCGCAAGAACCCCCGGAGGATCTAGTAGCGGATCTGGTGTTGCCGTTGCCGCTGGACTCACTCCATGGGCCGTGGGCACTGACACTGGTGGCTCAGTTCGATTGCCGGCATCTTGGTGCGGCATCACTGGTCTAAAAACGAGTATTGGTCGAGTCAGCACATACGGCATATTGCCCCTAAGTCCTACACTTGATACGCCAGGGCCAATGGGACAATCGGTTGAGGACGTGGCATTACTCTACTCAGCGATGCATGGAAGTGATCATCTAGATCCACTTACCAACGGTCTTCCATATTCCGATCCTATGCCGAACTTGCAACGTGGTGTGCGCGGCCTGCGGCTCGCGCGAATGCCGCAAACGGAAAGGCAATTCGCCACAGCAGATGTGCTTGCTGCTTATGATCGTTCGTTGTCTGATTTAGAAAAGTTAGGAGCTGAGATTGTGGATGTAAAGTTGCCATTTTTATTTGCTGATGTAGCGTCCTTCAACCTCCGAATAATGGCGGCAGAGAGTTATGCCCTTTATCACAAACTTATTGATGATGAAAAAGCACCACTTGATCCTCATGTTCGACCGCGCATTGCCAGTGGCCGTGCAATCACCGCACAATCCTATATTGAAGCGCTGCAAATGCGAGATGTCATGAAAGCGCAATTTGCTCTCGCCCTTGAAGGTATCGATGCGATACTGACCCCAACAACCATGACAACTGCTTTGCCAATCGATGAGATCGACCAGTCTAAGGCGCCAGCGCACTTCACGCGGTTTGCAAACTACTTGAACCTTTGCGCTCTTGCTTTACCCAATGGTATCGCTCCAGATGGGCTACCGACATCTTTGCAGATTGTATGCAGAGCAAACGAAGAATCTATGGCACTTCGTATCGGCTGGGCCTACCAAAACAGCAACAACTGGCAACTTCAAAGACCATCTGATCTGGATATATCTTAACGTGCATCAATGATTGCTGAACTTGCCCCCGGTGTCAGGGTAGTTGATTCCCGCACTCACCGACCTTCGGATGTATTCGCCAACCGTTGAAGGGCTCACTCCAACAGACTGAGCATTCTCTCGGTTGCTAAACCCGTCCTTTGCTAACCTCAATACTTGAGATATTTTTCGCATCGGTAACCTTTTTGACATGCCATATCTCCAACATAAGTTGCTAAAGATACAGCGCTTATCCAACTGCTACGTAATAAAAAATATTACGTTTTAAACCATTAAATCTGTCCAAGTGCCGCTGGAATCAGTGTCCAGGTGTTACTGGAATGAGTGTCCAAGTGTTGGTTGAATGGGTGTCCAAGTGCTCCTGGAATCACTGTCCAGGTGTTGCTGGAATGAGTGTCCAAGTCCTATGGAATATGCACCCAAGACCCGCCATGCGCCCTTGAATTCATCGATCCGGGCAATCAGGCTCAGGATCTCAGGTGTGATTTGAAGGGAATCTGAACGCAGCAAGAGCTTAATATTACACCCATTAACGCCCATTTAAAGGATACTCACCACAAGAATGGATGGAAATGGGTGTTTTTTTGGTTTGCCTCGGGTAAAGCTCGAAGGAACTGCAGCATTACGCGCAGAACCGATCAACAGGCGATCATCAATCGAGGCACCAGGGTTTTGCGCCTGACGCACTGTCTTGAGAAACTC
>DAIQAR010000060.1:0-5374 GCA_036781605.1 Candidatus Nanopelagicaceae bacterium | reverse complement strand
GTAGGCGGAGAAGTTCTCGCCTACGTATGGTGATCTGATGTCACGTATCGGTCGTATGCCAATCGCGATTCCAAGTGGAGTCGAAGTAAATATTGCTGGCCAGGAGATCTCAGTAAAGGGACCTAAGGGTTCACTTTCACATGTTCTAGCTGGTCCAATCTCAGTGGCGAAGGAAGAGCAATCACTTGTGATCTCTCGCCCAGATGATGGGCGTATCGCACGTTCACTCCATGGTCTTTCACGTACCTTGGTAGCAAACATGTTCGTTGGTGTGACCTCTGGTTACTCCAAAACAATCAACATCGTTGGTGTTGGTTACAAGGTTGCTGAAAAGGGTAAGGATCTTGAATTCGCTCTTGGCTATAGCCACGCAGTGCCTTTCAAGGCTCCAGAAGGAATCACTTTCAAAGTTGAATCTCCAACAAGAATCCACATCAGTGGTGTTGATAAGCAACTTGTTGGCGAAGTAGCAGCGAAAATTCAAAAGCTTCGCAAGTCAGATCCATACAAGGGTAAGGGTCTGCATTTAGAAGGCGCGAAGATCCGCCGCAAGCAAGGAAAGACAGGTAAGAAGTAATGGCTATCGGAGTAAAAGTTGTTAAGGGTTCAGCACAAAATGCCCGTAAACGTCGCCACTTCCGTGTGCGCAAGCGTGTGGTCGGTTCTGCCGAGCGTCCACGTCTTGTTGTCTCACGTTCATCTCGTCACCTTGTTGCACAGATCGTTGATGATTCAATCGGTCAGACACTTGTCTCAGCATCAACCATGGAGAGCACCTTGCGTGAATCTAAGGATGATAAGAGTGCAAAGGCTCGTGAGGTTGGCGTAAGCATCGCTAAGCGCGCGAAAGAAAAAGGAATTTCTACAGTGGTCTTTGATCGCGGTGGAAACAAGTACACCGGTCGCATTGCAGCTCTCGCTGACAGTGCACGTGAGAATGGATTGGAATTCTAATGGCTACTCCTCCAGCAGGCGCTAATAACGCCGCACCTGCAAGCAATGCAGGTTCTCGCGGTAATAACGACCGTCGTGATCGTCCACGCCGTGATGGTGGTCCTGAAAAGGAAAAGTCACCATACACAGAGCGCGTTGTTTTCATTAACCGTGTAGCAAAGGTTGTTAAGGGCGGACGTCGTTTCTCCTTCACAGCACTTGTTGTCGTAGGTGACCAAAAGGGAACCGTCGGAGTTGGTTATGGCAAGGCAAAGGAAGTTCCACAAGCAATTGCTAAGGCAGTTGAAGATGCTAAGAAGCAATTCTTCAAGGTCCCAACATTGAATGGAACAATTCCTCACCCAGTACAAGGTGAAGCTGCAGCCGGAATCGTTCTTCTTCGTCCAGCATCTCCAGGTACTGGAGTTATCGCTGGTGGTCCAGTTCGCGCAGTTCTTGAGTGCGCTGGAATTAGTGATGTTTTGACCAAGTCTCTTGGTTCAAATAACCCAATCAATATGGTGCATGCAACTGCAGCAGCTCTGAAGATGTTGGAAAACCCAACAGCTATCGCAGCGCGCCGTGGCATGTCACTTGAAGATGTCGCACCAGCAGCAATTGCTCGTGCCGTAGCAGCTCAGGTAGGTGCATAATGCCTCGTTTAAAAGTCACCCAACTACGTAGCAAGGTTGGTGCTCGTCCAGAGCATCGCGAAACTTTGCGTTCACTTGGTTTAAAAAGAATTGGTGATGTTGTCGTCAAAGAAGATCGTCCCGAGATTCGCGGAATGGTTGTCGCTGTCAGACACATGGTCACCGTCGAGGAGGTCGAATAACAATGGTTCTTAAGGTTCATCATTTACGTCCAGCACCAGGTGCTAAAAAGTCACGTACTCGTAAGGGTCGCGGTGAGGCATCAAAGGGAAAGACTGCAGGTCGCGGAGGCAAGGGAACTCGTGCTCGTAACGTAGTTCGCGCAGGCTTCGAAGGCGGACAGCTTCCACTTGTTATGCGTTTGCCAAAGCTTCGTGGTTTCAAAAACCCAGAGCGCGTTGAATATCAGCCAGTAAACGTCTCAACTATTAATGCTCTTTATCCAAAGGGTGGAGAAGTAACAGTTGATGATTTGGTTGCAAAGGGCGCAGCTCGCGAGGGTCACCCGGTAAAGGTTCTTGGAAACGGCGATATTTCAGTCAAGGTGACTGTTGTGGCGCACGCGTTCTCATCATCAGCTTCTGAGAAGATCAGTGCTGCTGGTGGAGCGACAAAGAAGCTTTAATTCGTAATTATTAGTTCTAAATAAGAGGAGAAGTTAAATGCTTGCAGCGTTTGGTAAGGCTTTTAAGACGCCGGATCTTCGCGTAAAGATTTTCTTCACGTTGGCAATCATGGGCTTGTTCCGCTTTGGTTCCATCGTTCCAACTCCAGGAGTTTCCTATCACAACGTCCAGGCTTGTTTGAATCAATCAAAATCTGGCGGACTCTTTGGTCTTATCAACCTCTTTAGTGGTGGCGCACTTTTGCACCTCTCAGTTTTCGCACTTGGAATCATGCCTTACATCACCAGCTCAATCATTATTCAGCTTCTGACTGTGGTTATTCCTCGCTTTGAAACTTTGAAGGCAGAAGGCCAATCAGGAACTGCAACTCTTACTCAGTACACACGTTATTTGACTGTTGGTCTTGCAATCTTGCAATCAACTGGTTTGATCGCAGTTGCTCGTACAACAGGTCGTCTATTTAGTGGTTGTACTTTGCCAATTATCCCTAACGCATCATGGACTCGCATCGCGACCATGGTCTTGGTGATGACTGCAGGAACTGCTGTAATCATGTGGCTTGGTGAATTGATCACTGATCGCGGTGTTGGTAACGGAATGTCGATCTTGATTTTCACATCGATCGCAGCTGGTTTCCCATCACAACTCTGGTCAATCAAGCAACAAAAGGGTTGGTTCCCATTTGGCTTCGTTATGGTTGTTGGAGTCTTGGTTGTTGCCGCGGTTGTATTCGTGGAGCAGGCTCAGCGCCGTATTCCAGTGCAGTATGCAAAGCGCCAAGTTGGTCGCAATTCATATGGCGGAACCTCAACGTATATTCCAATTAAGGTCAACCAAGCTGGCGTAATCCCAGTGATTTTCGCTTCTTCACTTCTTTATATCCCTTCACTTATTGTGAACTTCTCAGGCTCATCAGCTAAGTGGGCTGTCTGGGTTCAACAGAATTTGGTTAAGGGCGATCACCCTATTTACATCATCTCTTACGCTGTTCTCATCATTTTCTTCACCTATTTCTATGTGGCAATTACATTTAACCCAGATGAAGTAGCTGACAATATGAAGCAATATGGTGGATTTATCCCAGGTATTCGCGCTGGCAAGCCAACATCTGAGTATCTGCAATATGTGCTTTCACGTATTACAGCTCCAGGTTCGCTCTATCTTGCATTCGTTGCAATCATTCCGATTATCGCTTTGATCTTGTTCCAGGCTTCACAGAACTTCCCGTTTGGTGGAACTGCGATCTTGATCGTTGTTGGTGTTGGTCTTGATACCGCAAAGCAGATCGAGAGCCAATTGCAGCAACGTTCATATGAGGGATTCCTGCGCTAATGCGTTTAATCCTGGTGGGCCCACCGGGTGCTGGAAAAGGAACTCAAGCAGTTCATCTTGCCGAGCATTACAAGATCCCGCATATTTCAACAGGTGATATTTTCCGCGCAAATATTAAAGGCGGAACAGAGTTAGGCAAACTTGCTCAGTCCTATATGGATGCCGGAGATCTTGTTCCAGATTCAGTAACTAATTCGATGATCGAAGATCGTTTAGGCCAGAGCGATGTTGGCAATGGATTTCTCCTTGACGGTTATCCACGTAATGTTGATCAAGCCATCTTTCTTGATGGCGTATTGAAAGCCAAGAACTCTCCTTTAGAAAGTGTTCTAGAACTTTCTATTGCGCATGATGAAATCATTAAGCGCCTTTCAGGCCGCCGAATTTGCAGGGGCTGTGGCGCAAGTTTTCATATCCATTTTGAAAAGCCTGCCAAAGATGGCGTCTGCGATAAATGTGGTGGCGAGCTCTATCAGCGCCAAGATGATAACGAAGCAACTATTGCTAATCGTTTAAATGTTTACACAGAACAGACTGAGCCGATTATTGAGTATTACAAGAAGGCCGGCTTACTTAAAGTAATTAGCGCGACAGGGGCCGTCTCTGAAATTACTGCGCAAGCAATTAGCGCTTTGAAGTAGGTTCCATGGCAATTCAGATCAAGACTCTTGATCAGCTCAAGCTGATGCGCGAAGCTGGGCTAGTTGTTGCAGAAGCTCTCGAACTTATGCGCCAAGCCATTGCTCCAGGTGTGACAACCCTTGACCTTGACGCGATTGCCGTTGATTGTTTGAAGAAAAATAACGCGACTCCCTCCTTTCTGAATTATCACGGCTATCCCAATGTGATTTGTGCATCGGTCAACCACGAAGTTGTGCACGGAATTCCTAATGCAAGGCCAATGGTCAAAGGAGATGTTGTCTCGATTGATTTCGGAGCGATTGTTGATGGATGGCATGGAGATGCGGCTATCTCAGTAGGTGTGGGAGAGATTGATCCGGCCGATCAAAAACTTATGGATGTTTGCGCGGAATCCATGTGGCGAGGAATTGGCGCTGCAAAAGTCGGGGGACATCTGACGGATATTTCTCATGCGGTTGAAAGTTATATTGTGAGTCAAGGTAAGTATGGAATCTTGCGCGAATATGGTGGCCATGGAATTGGTACAGAGATGCACCAAGAGCCACACCTTCTTAATTATGGTTCACCTGGAGGCGGACCAGAGTTGCAGGCAGGGTTAGCTTTAGCCGTTGAGCCAATGATCACTCGCGGCACCGAAAAGATGAAAGTCTTATCTGATGAGTGGACTGTAGTTTCCAGTGATAGTTCAAATGGCGCCCACTTTGAACATTCGTTTGCGCTTCTCTCTGACGGCAAACCCTTCGTTCTCACCGCCCCTGACGGTGGTCGGGAAAGACTGGGCGCACTCGGGGTTGAGATCTCGTCGCTTTTAGCATAAATCGGGCACCGATTTCTCTATTTTGCCCTCCAGCCTTAGGATTACCCTCTGCCCAGAAATGAGCGGAAAGCGTAATAAGACCCCTGAATAGATAAGTAGGTATTGCTTGGCCAAGAAAGACGGAGCTATCGAAATTGAAGGCACCGTTGCTGAAGCACTCCCGAACGCAATGTTCAGAGTCGAACTTACAAATGGACACAAAGTTCTTGCACACATCAGCGGGAAAATGCGACAGAACTACATTCGCATTCTTCCTGAAGATCGCGTGATTGTTGAACTTAGTCCATATGACCTCACACGAGGTCGAATCATTTACCGTTACAAGTAATAGGAGTTAGTCGTGAAAGTTAAGCCAAGCGTGAAGAAGATCT
>DAIQAR010000059.1:0-5807 GCA_036781605.1 Candidatus Nanopelagicaceae bacterium | reverse complement strand
CGTATTGATCCGGCTCTCGTTGCAGGAACCGGTCATTACAGTCTCTTCGATGGTTACATCATTGCAATTTCAGAGAAGGATGCAGCGGGCAAAGAAATCACAGGAAATCGCGTACCGGCGCCAGTTCTCAAGCAATCAATCTCAGGTTTTTATTGGCAGCACATTGCTTATGTTGTGATCTGGTGGTTTATGGCTATCTTGGTGCTTTTTGCGCCGTTGATTGCTAAACGAAATGAGCGCAGGCTCAGCTCCAAAGAGTTAGAGGTAGAGTAAGAACATGAAAATACTTGGAGGCGGTTTAGAAGGTGCACTTGCTCGCTATAAATTCATGGCGATCTGGTCAGGAACATTCTCACTTCTTCTCTGGTTCGTAGAAGTTCCCGCCCACCTTGCTTTCCATAGCAAACTGCCAATCTGGGCTGCAATTGCCATCATTCATGGCTTCACATACCCAATCTATATCTTGGCTGCCTTTACCTATTGTTTGAAAGCTCGAACGAGCCTGATGACGATGCTCTTTTATATTCTTGCCGGCACGCTTCCTGTTGCATCCTTTGTTGCCGAAAGACGAGCAGTAGAGCGCTACAAAACTCTTCGCAAGTAGAAATTGCATAATGAGCAATCCCGCAAAGCAGGCTATTAAAGCTCTGCTTTATCCGGTTTATCAGCGGCGCCTTCTTGCGCAATTGGATTTCACTCAGACACCTCACCATGTGGGCGTCATCCTTGATGGCAACAGGCGCTGGGCAAAATCAAACTATGGCGCAAATGCTGAAGAGGGGCATAAGGCTGGGGCTGAAAAAATAGTTGAGCTCTTGGGATGGTGTGAAGAAGCCGATGTAAACATAATCACTCTCTGGCTTCTATCAACAGATAATCTCAATAGAGATCCAGAAGAGCTAGATGCACTTCTGAAGATCATCTCTGCCGCGGTAGATCACCTCGATGAGTTAGGTAAGTGGGAGATCAAGCCTTTGGGAGCCCTAGAACTTTTGCCCCAGTGGTTGCAAGAGAAACTTAAGAAGGTTGAAGCAGCGAGTAAAGGGCGAGCAAAGGTCGTGGTGAACGTTGCTATTGGCTACGGCGGCAGACGAGAGATCGTTGATGCGGTCCGTAACTACATTCAAGATGGAGTTACTCATGGACAGAGCGCAGATGAAATTGCGCAGAAGCTTTCTATCGATGAAATCGGTAAGCATCTTTATACAGCTGGAATGCCTGACCCTGAGTTAGTGATTAGAACTTCAGGAGAGCAGCGCCTCTCTGGATTCCTCCTCTGGCAATCAGCGCACTCAGAGTTCTATTTTTGTGAGGCATATTGGCCTGATTTTAGAAAGGTTGATTTCCTCCGAGCCCTTCGGGCCTATGCCCAGAGGCATCGCCGCTTTGGAAAGTAATTTCCTACTTCTAAAAGTCATAGGAATTTAACTTTTCCTCACCGCGTGTCGCACGCCCCCGCGCTCTGGCGAGTTTTACTTTATGAGGCATAAGTTCTATTTGTCCTCCCCAGGGATAGATAGAAGACCTACTCATACAAATACACAGAAATGCGAGAATCTCTTGGCAAACCCAAGGAGCCAAAATAACGGCCGCAAGACGTATGTGTTAGATACCAGTGTTTTATTAGCTGATCCGGTGGCGCTCGCCCGATTTGCCGAGCATGAAGTCATTATTCCAATCACCGTTATTGGTGAATTAGAGACCAAGCGCGATCATCCAGAATTGGGCTACTTTGCCCGCGAGGCTCTGCGCACCCTTGATGATTTAAGAATTAGCCACGGCCGCCTTGATGAATCAATCTCCATCAATGACATAGGCGGAACGATCAAGGTTGAGCTCAATCACTCAGATCCAACATCACTTCCTGCAGGCTTTTTGCGTGATGGCTCAAATGACTCACGAATTCTGGCTATTGCTCGTAATTTGATGGCGGAATCCCGCCAAGTGGTCTTGGTAACTAAAGATCTGCCACTTCGCGTGAAGGCATCATCTGTTGGTGTTGAATCTGAAGAGTATCGCCATGAACTTGCTTCAACTTCTGGGTGGACAGGAATGGTCGAGGCAAATGTTGGGGGCTCAGTTATTGATGCCCTCTATGAAAGCGAAAAGACGCCTCATGAACTTGGCAAAACCCATCCATGCCATACCGGAATTGTTTTGCATTCAGAAAAGGGAAGCGGCCTGGCAAGAGTCACCGCAGATAAGCAGATTCAATTAGTTCGAGGGGATCGCTCAGCTTTTGGATTACATGGACGCTCAGCAGAACAACGAGTAGCTCTCGACCTGCTTTTAGATAATGACATTGGAATCATCTCTCTGGGTGGCCGGGCTGGAACTGGTAAATCTGCGCTCGCTTTATGTGCTGGGTTAGAAGCAGTTTTGGAGCGCCGCCACCATAAGAAGGTTGTGATCTTCAGGCCCCTTTATGCCGTAGGTGGCCAAGAGCTTGGATATTTGCCAGGAACTGAAGGAGAGAAGATGTCTCCTTGGGCCCAGGCGGTCTTTGACACTTTGGGGGCGCTGGTCAGCCAGACGGTGATCGATGAAATTATTGACCGGGGTTTGATCGAGGTTCTCCCCTTGACCCATATCCGAGGCCGCTCACTTCATGACTCTTTTGTTATCGTCGATGAGGCGCAGTCACTGGAGCGCGGGGTTCTCCTCACTGTGCTTTCAAGAATCGGTCAGGGCTCAAGGGTGGTCATGACACATGACATTGCGCAGAGAGATAACCTGCGAGTGGGCCGCCATGACGGAGTCGTGGCCGTGGTCGAATCCTTGAAGGGCCATCCGCTCTTCGCGCACATCACTTTGACCAGATCTGAGCGCTCGCCGATCGCAGCCCTTGTGACCGAGATGTTGGAAGAGCCAATTAACTTCATGGCTTGAGGATGGCCTGAGGATGGCCTGAGGCACTCATTGCCTGTGAGGCGACAAATCGGACATAAGGGATTTCTAACCTGCTGACCAGCACTTTTACCCTGCCTCTTTTCTGTGACTTTAATTTTTTTTATGAGCCACGCGGGTCAAAAGTTGTCTGCCGTTCATCTCTCTGTAACTCTCTAACCCTTCCCACCTCCCCTCTGACCCCATAAACGGGGTCGGATGAGGTGCGTGGAGAGAAAGTAAAAGAGCAAGGAGAGGAGCAGAGATGAAGGCAAGTAGCTTTCGCCAGCCGGCTTTTGTAGCCGTGGCTGCCTTTGGCTTCTCACTTTTCGGCTCTATCAGCACGACCTATGCTGAAACTAGCCTTGCAATGTCGGTTTCAATCCCAGACACCATGACGGCAACAAGTGTTGATCCAAGCTCTGCTCTGACAGCTAACAGCGGAATCGTTGAACTTGGCGGGGCAGCTTCAGCTGACGCCGGTGAGATGGCTTTGGTTTCAGCGGCAACCATGCAGGTTGAATTGGCGAAGACCCCAGACGGCGCGCGAAAAGTTGGCTACAAGATTGCGACCGAGGCATATGGCTGGAAGAAGAAGCAACTTGTCTGCTTGAACAGCCTCTGGACCAGAGAGAGTCATTGGAATTTCCTAGCCCATAACTATTACAGCGGAGCGACAGGCATTGCTCAAGCCCTGCCTGCCAACAAGATGGATGTCATAGCGACTGACTGGCGGACTAATCCTTTAACCCAAATTAGATGGGGACTTCGCTATATCAAGATTCGCTACGGAACTCCGTGCAACGCCGTGACTAAACATCGCTGGTCTGGTTACTACTAAATTATTTTGGCTTTTGGCCAATCATCATTGGTTTTGAAGTTTCAGCAAAGAAATCATTTCCCTTGTCATCGACAACAATAAATGCTGGGAAGTTTTCAATCTCAATCTTCCAGACAGCCTCCATGCCAAGTTCGGCATAATCTAAAACCTCAACTTTTTTAATACAGTCTTGGGCAAGACGAGCAGCTGGTCCACCAATTGAACCTAAATAAAATCCCCCATATTTCTTGCAGGCATCTGTGACTTGCTTTGAGCGATTTCCCTTAGCAAGCATGATCATCGATCCACCAAGAGATTGAAATTGCTCCACATAAGAATCCATACGTCCTGCAGTAGTTGGGCCAAAGGAGCCTGAGGCATAACCAGCGGGAGTCTTCGCAGGCCCTGCGTAATAAACAGCGTGATCCTTAAAATAATCAGGAAGTGGCTTTCCAGAATCAATAAGCTCTTTGATCTTTGCATGAGCTAAATCGCGAGCAACAATTAAAGTTCCATTGAGTTCAACGCGAGTCTTAATCGGGTGCGCTGAAAGTGCCTTCAGGACATCAGCCATAGGTTGATTGAGATCAATCTTTACCGCTTGGCCTTCTAAGTGTTCTTCGGTTGTCTCAGGCAAGAAGTGGGCAGGATCGCGCTCTAATTTCTCAAGAAATACGCCCTCTTTGGTGATCTTGCCTTTGATTTGGCGATCAGCCGAACATGAAACTGCAATAGCTATAGGAAGTGATGCGCCATGGCGCGGAAGACGAACAACTCTTACATCGTGACAGAAGTACTTTCCACCAAATTGGGCGCCAATTCCAAGTGTGCGAGTGAGTTTGAGAACTTCTTCTTCGAGTGCTTTATCGCGAAAACCATGACCTGTTTTTGCATCTCCCAGTGCTGGAAGTGAATCAAGATATTTAGTACTTGCAAGCTTTGCTGTTTTCACAGTGTGTTCAGCGCTCGTCCCACCAATCACAATTGCAAGGTGATACGGTGGGCATGCCGCCGTTCCAATGGAGCGAAGCTTTTCATCTAGCCACGTCATAAACGATGCAGGGTTTAGTACAGCTTTGGTCTCTTGGTAGAGAAATGATTTGTTGGCAGAGCCGCCGCCCTTTGCAATGAATAGAAAGTTGTATTCATTAGGGTGATCACTATCTGAATAAATCTCCACCTGGGCAGGCAAGTTATTACCTGTGTTCTTCTCTTCCCATGTTGTGACGGGAGCAAGCTGTGAGTAGCGAAGATTCAAATTTGTGTAGGCGTCGTAGACACCACGTGAGATTGAGATTTCATCTTTCTCAGAAGTTAAAGTTCGCTGGCCCTTTTTACCCATCACCAAAGCAGTTCCAGTGTCCTGGCACATAGGAAGAACTCCACCTGCTGAGATATTCGCATTCTTGAGTAGGTCAAGTGCCACAAACCGATCGTTAGCCGAAGCCTCCTCATCCTTAAGAATGTTTGCTAGTTGTTGCAAGTGAGCATCTCGCAAAAAGTGAGAAGTATCGTGAATTGCTTCTGAAGTAAGTTTTTGGATTGCTTCTGGCGTTACTTTCAAAAACTCCATACCTTCAGCGGTAAATGTTGAGACGCCTTCTTTTGTCAGCAGGCGATACTCGGTCTCATCTGCTCCAACGGGAAGCAGATCCTCGTAATTAAATTCTGGCATTTATTCTTTAGCTCCTGGTTTGGCAGCAGATAGCTTTGCCATAGCGCCATCGAGCCATTCCTGACAGATCTTTGCCAGATCTTCACCGCGCTGCCAGAGGGCAAGTGATTGTTCTAAAGTTGATTGGCCACTTTCTAATTCACTAATGACGGCAGCAAGTTCATCGCGGGCTGCTTCATATGACATTTTCTTATCGGCCATAGGCTAAATCTACTCTCTCTCAGCCTTCTTTAATCACATGTTCACCTCATAGGGAGCAGTTGTAAAGCAGCACTGATAAACTTTGGGGATGACCAATACAAAGAAAGCAATTTCACTCGGCGCAGTAGTTTTCTTCTCTGCTCTAACTCTCGTAACTTCATCTGCCCAAGCAGCAACTCCTGCCCCTGCGGCACCAGGGGCTAACAAGGCAGCTAACCAAGCAGC
>DAIQAR010000058.1:0-5999 GCA_036781605.1 Candidatus Nanopelagicaceae bacterium | reverse complement strand
GACCTAAGCCGACCCCCATGAGGATCGAGGCCCAGTCTGCGTTGTGGCGTTTTCCGATCGACATGGGTGAAGTGAACCCTGCTTTCCTGTGAGCCGTGTGAGAGGGACCTCTGGGTTGGCTGGAAATGCCTCTTCGCACGCTCAAAACGGGGGTAAGCGGAGAGAATCGTTATCAAAATGTAATATAAACAGACTAGACCAAACCCAAACGGACATCTAGATTCACCTTGTTACCTAGACCACACGCGATAGGAGTAAGCCTTGTTCCAAGTCGAACGTCATGCATGGCTCATTGAGAAGGCCCGCGACGCCGGACGCCTTGATGTGGCCGCATGTTCTACGGAGCTTGGTGTAACGGTAGAAACCATTCGTCGCGACTTAAATGATCTTGAAGAGAAGAACCTTTTGCGGCGGGTGCATGGCGGCGCAATCCCGGTTGAAGGTTCCAGTTTTGAATTTAATCTAAAAACTCGTCAAGAACAGTTTGTGGAAGAAAAACGTCGAATTGCATACGGCGCCCTTGAATTCATTACAGATGCGGAGACACTTTTCTGGGATGAGGGTTACACACCACAGCTCGCAGCAGAAGTGTGGCAACCGACCCACAAAGCAACGGTCGTAACAAATGCACTACAGACTGCTTCAATTCTTGCAGCAAAGAAAAATGTAGAAGTTATATTTTTAGGCGGAAGAGTTCGCTCCATCACAATGGCAACATCTGATGCTTGGGCCATCAGGCAGTTATCTGAACTTGTGATTGATCAAGCTGTTATTGGAACAAATGGAATTTCACTCAAAAATGGATGCACAACACCTAGCGCAACAGTCTCAGCCACAAAGACGGCAGCGATGAAGGCGTCTCACTCTTCAATTCTTCTGGTACTAAGCAATCGATTTGGGTCAGATTCATTTGTTAAATTTGCTGATGTTTCAGATTTTACAGTCGCAATTACTGATAACGACTTAGAGGAAAATACCTTTACCACTTTCACCGCCGCTGGATTGAAGATCAAACGAGTATGACACTTACATACACGGCGCTGAGCACTCGCGCAATAAGTGAAAGAGAATTGCTAGGGGCTAGCTGCTCTGGCAATAACTGCACCACATCAGTAAAAGGGCGTGGTGCCAGGTAGCAAACCCGAGCACTACTGCATAAATCAAAACCCTCTATGCAAGTCAGGAGAAATATGAATATGAACACAAAGCGCGGCAAGCTAGCGATTGTGGCCGCATCAGTAACAGCAATTGTTGCTGGTGTATTCACAGTTCCAGCTCACGCTGCAACTACAACTATCAACGTGTTGATGGTTGGAAACCCACAGATGAAGGATCTGCAATCCCTTACGGACGCAAACTTCACACCAGATTCTGGAATCAAAGTTAACTACACAGTTCTTCCAGAGAACGAACTTCGCGACAAGGTAACTCAAGACGTTGCTTCAGGCGCTGGTCAATATGACGTAGTAACTCTAGGTATGTATGACATTGCTAACTGGGGCGGCACAGGAAAGCTCAAGGCAATCGATTCGTATGTAGCTTCAGATTCCTCATGGAATAAGGCTGACGTCTTTCCATCAATGATTAAGGGCCTTAGTGGCGCTGATGGAAAGTTATATGCAGCACCTTTCTATGGTGAGTCATCAATGCTTATGTACCGTAAGGATCTTGCTGCAAAGGCTGGCGCAGTAATTCCTCTACACCCAACATGGCAGCAAGTCGCAACAGCGGCTGCAAAGATGAACGATCCTAAGAACGGCGTAGCAGGTATCTGTCTACGTGGTCTTCCAGGATGGGGAGAGCAATTCGCTCCACTAACAACAGTTGTTAACACCTTCGGTGGAACATGGTTCACTAAGGATTGGAAGGCACAAGTTAGTGCTAAGCCATTTAACGACGCTGTTTCATTCTATGTAAACCTTTTGAAGAAGTCAGGCGAAAAGGGTGCTACACAAGCTGGTTTCACCGAGTGCGATAACGCAATGGCACAAGGCAAGGCTGCAATGTGGTACGACGCTACTTCTGCAACAGGTTCAATTGAAAAGGCTGGATTCTCTAACTACGTTGGAAAGTTCGGTTACGCATATGCACCTACAGTTAAGACCGCCTACTCAGGTTGGTTGTGGGCATGGGCATTCGCCATTGAAGGTGCTTCAAAGCAAGCTGATTCAGCTTGGAAGTTCATTTCATGGGCAACAAGCTCAAAGTATGAAAATCTAGTAGGCGCAAAGCTTGGTTGGACCGCTGTTCCTGATGGAAAGCGCGCTTCAACATATGCAAACGCTGATTACACCAAGGCAGCTGCTGCCTATTACAAAGTAGTACTTGGATCGCTGCAACACGCTGATCCATTAAACCCAGGTGTACAACCTCGTCCAACTTCAGGAATTCAATTCGTTGCTGTTCCTGAATTCGCAGATCTAGGTACTGCTGTTTCACAAGAAGTTGCAAAGGCAATTACTGGTGGACAGACAGTTACTCAAGCTCTTGCAAAGGGACAAAAGCTAGCTGAAGCAGTTGCGGCTAAGCACAAGGCATAAATGAAGTAAAGCCCTACCTGCGGGCGTAGTAGTTTGGCGGGTGCACCTTGAGGCGCACCCGCCGGCTATTACATGTAGATTGCAATAGTTAGGCTTTAGAATTTTAGATTTAAGAGAGGAGTTAGATGTCCGCGCTCACACATTCCAAAGCTGAAAATCGCAAGCGCAGACTGCCTCTCTACCCAGCTCTAATTTTGACTGTAATTTTGACTCAGATTCCGTTCGTGATCACACTGGTTATATCCATGTTCCACTGGAACATTATTTATTCTAAAGAAACACATTTTACTTGGTTCTCAAATTTCAAAGTTGTTGCACAAGATCCAACAATGCGGGCAGCGCTTATTAACTCGATCACACTGACAACCGCCGTTGTTCTTATTTCGACCGCATTTGGCCTTGGTTTAGCACTTTTGCTTGACCGTAAATTCCGTGGTCGCTCTATTGTCCGTACCTTGCTCATCACACCATTTTTAATTACTCCAGTCGCTTCGGCGCTCCTATGGAAGCACATTATTTTCAATCCGCTCTATGGAATTCTCGATGGCTTCATTACCCAGATCTACAAAGCATTTGGTGGAAACCACGTTATCAATGCTGACTTTGTATCAAATCAACCTTTGGTTGCAATTGCGATTCCAATGATCTGGCAGTGGACACCTTTTATGATGCTGATAATTCTTGCAGGATTGCAGAGTCAGTCACCCGAAATACTTGAAGCCGCCGCGGTTGATGGCGCAGGCACCTGGCAGCTTTTCTCAAAGATGACTTTTCCTCATTTGCGCCAGTACATTCAACTTTCCATAATTCTTGGAACTATTTACATTGTTCAAAGTATGGATTTCGTATTCACGATTACCCAAGGCGGGCCTGGAACTGATTCCACAATCATTCCCTATCAAATTTATCTCACAATGTTTAGAAAGTATGAATACGGAGAAGCAGCGGCAGCTGGTGTAATCGTCGTGTTTATAACGATTGCACTCTCCACACTTGCCCTCAGGTTTACTAAAGATATTTTGGAGTCAGGTAAATGATGAAGCAGAGTAAGGCTAAGTTCCTCTCGAAGTCTGGCTTAACTAGCCTTACTTGGTTTATTTCCCTTGCTTTCTTTTTTCCAATTTTCTGGATTTTACTCATCTCATTTAGGCAAGAAAAGGATGCTGGAACTTTTCCGCCGAAATGGCTTGCAACATTTAGTTTTGATAACTACTCATCGGTTTTCCAAAAAGGTGCGAGTACATTCTTGTTGAACTCGGCAATTGCATCAATTGGCTCGACAGTTATTGTGCTTATACTGGCCTATCCTGCAGCGTACGCACTCTCCATTAAACCTATTTATAAGAGTAAAGATGTACTTACGTTCTTTTTAAGCACTAAGTTTCTACCTCCCATAGCTGCTTTGTTACCTTTATATTTGATACTGCAACATTTACATGTTCTAGATAATATTTGGGCGTTGACAGTTCTGTACGTGAGCATGAATCTTCCACTGTCAGTGTGGATGCTTCGCTCTTTCCTCAAGGAAATTCCACCAGAACTTGTAGAAGCCGCTGCGTTAGATGGCGCGTCTACTCGAACTATTCTGTATAAAGTCCTTGCGCCGATTTCATTGCCAGGCTTGGCTTCTACAGCCCTTATTTGCTTTATCTTTTCATGGAATGAATTCCTATTGGCAATCAACGTGACAGGATTCCACGCGGCAACTGCTCCGGTTTATTTGGTTGGTTTTGTTACTGCAGAGGGGCTTTTCTTTGCACATCTCGCTGCTGTTTCAATTGTAGTATCTCTTCCTGTTGTTATCGCAGGTTGGACAGCGCAGGACAAACTAGTACGTGGACTATCGCTGGGCGCTGTGAAGTAATGTCAAGACTTTCTAATAAAACGCTTGCTGCAGTTCCAGATTCGGTCCTAACTCCAAAATACGATCGAGGGTCAATTACTCCTGGAATTCTCCACTTTGGAGTGGGTGCTTTTCATCGATCACACCAAGCACTAACAATTGATCGCTTACTTTCGCAAGGTGTTGCTCAGGACTGGGGCATTATCGGAGTTGGACTATTGCCTCAAGATTTTAAGATGCGTGATGCTCTAAAGCCTCAAGATGGTCTCTATACGCTTATTACAAAGCATGGGGACGGCAAATTTGATTATCAAGTTATAGGAAGCATCATTGACTTCCATTTCGCACCTGATGATCCTGAGGCAGTTCTTGCTCAACTAGTTAATCCGGCAATTCGTATCGTTTCACTGACTATCACCGAGGGTGGTTATAGCTTTGATCGCCTAACGGGGGAGTTTGACCCTAATACCCCTGGTGTTTCACATGATTTATCTACGGATGAACCACCTGTATCTGCTTTTGGTTTTATCACCGAAGGATTACGCCGTCGTCGCGAACTTGGGATTCCATCATTTACAGTTCAATCTTCTGACAACATCCAAGGCAATGGAGATGTTGCAAAGAAGATGTTTATTTCCTTTGCAAAACTAAAAAATGCTGAACTTGCAAAGTGGATTGAGGAAAATGTTGCTTTTCCTAATTCCATGGTTGATCGGATAACTCCTGTCACTGCCCAGGCAGATATTGATCTAGCAAACAATGCTCTGAGACTTGAAGATCATTGGCCAGTAGCATGTGAACCATTTTTTCAATGGGTGATTGAAGACCATTTCCCACTTGGCAGACCACCATTTGAAAAAGCTGGAGTACAAATGGTTAAAGATGTTATGCCATATGAACTTATGAAGCTACGCCTACTTAATGCAAGCCATCAGGGCCTTTGCTATTTTGGCCGGCTTAGTAATTACCACTATGTCCACGAGGTAATGGGCGACCCGTTGATTAGGAAATTACTTGAGCGCTATATGGATGAGGAAGCAACACCAACTCTCTTACCTGTACCAGGAGTCGACCTTGCTGCCTATAAAGCTCAACTCATCGAACGCTTTTCCAATTCGCAAGTTCTAGACACAGTTGCCCGCTTAGCTGCAGAATCTTCAGACAGAATTCCTAAGTGGTTGCTACCAGTCGTTCAAGATAATCTTAAAAAGAATGGCGAGGTTAAATTGAGTGCTTCAATTGTTGCTAGTTGGGCGCGCTACGACGAAGCAATTGATGAGTTAGGTAAGCCAATCGAAGTAGTCGACCCTCTTAAGGATGAGCTCATTTCAATCGCAAAGAGTCAAAAAGGTAATCCAAAAGCCTTCATTGAAAATAAGAAGCTCTTCGGTGATCTCGCTAATGAGCCTCGATTCGCTCTTCCCTATTTGTCGGCTCTGGGTTCGTTGCATGAGGTTGGAGCGCAGGAGACTTTAAAAGGAATTCTTAAATAGAGAACAGGCTCCATACCCGCATATCTCAAGGGATTTAGGAGGGCGGCTTCGAGGAGGTAAACTGATCCAGCACGAGGAGACGTCGCATAGCCCGGTCGAGTGCGCCTCACTGCTAACGAGGTA
>DAIQAR010000057.1:0-6014 GCA_036781605.1 Candidatus Nanopelagicaceae bacterium | reverse complement strand
CTCTCAACGCAAGCGTGGCTACAGCGATCGTTCTTCAACAGATCGCAGCATCTAGGGCCGAATAAGGCAGGTAGAATAGGTGTCTTGGTCACCCAATGGTTACCTTGCGTTCATCTAGTTAAGGAAAAATTCTTCCCATGCCACACCTCATCTCAGAAAATCCGCGTGAGCGTCTGATCGATAGAGAGCTTACGTGGCTTGCATTTAATGAACGCGTTTTAGAACTTGCAGAAGACCCAGAAACTCCCCTTCTTGAGCGATGCAGATTCCTTTCGATTTTTTCTTCAAACCTTGATGATTTTTTTATGATTCGAGTTGCGACACTTAAGCGCAAACTTGAGACTGGCGTGACCAAACCTAATACGGCGGGCTATACACCTGCCCAACTGATGTCAGAGATTTCTCAGAAAACTCAAGAACTACTTCAACGCCAGTCAAAGACTTTTCACGAAGAGATCTTGCCCGCGCTTGGTAAATACAATATTGAAATTGCTAGCTGGGCATCACTTGATTCCAATGAAATTGAGAACGTTAATAAAGTTTTTAGATCGAAAATCTTTCCTGTATTAACACCCCTTGCTGTTGATCCTTCACATCCATTTCCCTACATCTCAGGGCTCTCCCTCAATCTGGCAGTTGTGGTTGTACACCCAGAAACAAGTGAAGAATTATTTGCCCGCGTGAAAGTTCCATCAAATATCCCGCGCTTTGTCGAAACGGGTAAGGCGGGTAGTCGAAGATTTGTGACTTTAGAAGAGGTAATTACAGCTAATTTGTCTGAGCTGTTTCCGGGAATGGAAATCAAGGACCATTACACATTTCGCCTGACACGCAATGCAGATTTAGAACTTGAAGAGGAAGAATCTGAAGACCTTCTCGCTTCTATGGAGCAAGAGTTGCTCCGACGTAAGTTTGGTCCACCTGTTCGACTTGAAGTAGATGCCGATATAAATCCAGACCTACTTCAGACTTTAATGGCCGAGCTCACAGTTCAAGAGGAAGACATTAGCCGCTATAAAGAACCACTTGATCTCACAGGTCTAAATCAAATTGCTGATATTGATATGCCCGAACTTCGTTTCCCAGTATTTCGTAATCAAGTTCCTCAAGATTTTAGAGAAATTGACCCAAAATCAACCGATGAATTCTTTTCGGCAATTAGGCGGAGAGAAATAATCCTGCACCATCCATACGAATCTTTTACCGCATCTGTTGTGAGATTTTTAGAATCTGCAGCAACTGATCCACATGTCCTTGCTATTAAGCAGACGCTGTATCGAACCTCTGGCGACTCACCAATCATTGATGCGCTCGTTGAAGCAGCAGAAGCAGGTAAGCAAGTTCTTGCAGTAATTGAAATTCGCGCGCGTTTTGATGAACTTGCAAACGTACGTTGGGCGAGAAAACTTGAAGATGCAGGTGTTCACGTTGTTTATGGTCTGATCGGTCTTAAAACCCATGCAAAGCTTTCACTTATTGTCAGGCAAGAGACAAACGGCATTCGCCGCTATGCCCACATCGGCACGGGAAATTACAACCCTAAGACTGCCCGTTTATATGAAGACTTTGGATTGCTCTCAGCAGACCCTGTTCTTGGCGAAGATGTAAATAAGCTCTTCAATCAACTCTCTGGCTTTGCCCCGCAAACAGACTTCTCTCGCCTGCTTGTAGCTCCACGCACAATGCGTAGCGGGTTACTCGAGCGAATTGATCGTGAGATCCAGAATCAGAAAGATGGGAAGCCTGCATTTATACGTTTGAAACTCAATGCAATTTTAGATGAGCAGTTTATCGAAGCGCTTTATAAGGCATCAAACGCCGGTGTAAAAATCGAATTAGTGGTTCGAGGTATCTGCGCAATTCGCGTTGGCGTTCCTGGGTTATCTGAAAATATTACGGCTCGCTCTATTTTAGGTCGCTTCCTTGAGCACTCTCGTGTCTTTCACTTTGCAAATGGCGGGGATGATGAGATCTACATCGGAAGTGGTGATCTGATGAATAGAAATCTTGACCGACGCGTTGAGAGCCTTGTGCGAATTACTCAAACTGATCAGAAGCGTTTTCTCATTGGAGCGATAGACAGTTATCTCTCCCCAGAATTCCTGCATTGGCAAATGCAATCTGATGGAAGTTGGCTTGAAGTGAAGAACGGGTCTGATGGCAAGAGACTGGCTGATTTCCACAACTCCGCGATTGATTGGTATCGCACCCGCGGATGAGCAACGTGACGATCGCCGCAGGCGGGGTAATCTGGCGAAAAAATTCGAAGAATGAGATTGAAGTTGTTTTGGTGCACCGTAGTCGTTATGACGATTGGTCACTTCCCAAAGGAAAACTCGATTCTGGTGAGACGCTGATTAGTTGTGCCTACAGAGAGTTAATTGAAGAGACAGATCTCAACATCAAGCTCGGCCCCTATATTGGTGAAGTTGAGTATTTTGTTCCAGATGGGCTCAAAAGAGTTTCATATTGGGCGGCGACATTGCTCGGGGATCAAAAGCCATTTACACCCAATGAAGAAGTGGATTCGATTGGATGGTTCACACTCATTGAAGCGGCAGATAAGGCAACTCGAGATAGCGATCGTGAGATTTTAGCTAAGTTTGCAGATATTCCTTATGACACATCTGCTCTCATCATGCTTCGCCATGCAAAAGCACTTGCGCGGGAAGACTGGCAAGGTGAAGATGAAGATCGCCCTCTAGATATTCTTGGCCAACAGCAAGCACGCCGGATGCATTCGATTTATCAGGTTTATGGGCTTCAGCAAATTCACACATCAGATGCAGTTAGATGCCTAGATACGATCTCCCAACTTGCGCGCATCGAGGAACTTAATCCGATTATTACAAGTGCTGTAAGTGAATACACCTGGAAGAAAAACAAAGACAAGGCAATTGATTACGCCAAAGATTTAATCAAAAATAATCATCAAATTCTTCTATGTAGTCATAATCCAGTACTTCCTCGGATGCTAGAAAAGCTCACCAAGAAGATTGACTTTGACTACCCAGATAACAAATTGCAGCCTGGTGAGGCATGGATAGTTCATCACAACAAAAAAGAAGTACTTCAGATTGAGCGTTTAGCGGCACCAAATATTTAATCGGTTTCAGCTTCCATCCAGTCCATCCATTTAAGGATGACACCTTCACGTAGTGCCCAAGGACATATCTCTAACTCTCGAAGATCTAGATTGCGCATGACACTCTCTGTGACATAAGCACCGGCAACAATTTGCCGAGCTCGGTTTGTTGAAACGCCTGGCAATTTTGCCCGTTCATCATGAGTCATTTCAGATAAGCGTCCCGAGATCTTACGAATTGCTTCAAGCTTGATTGTCTTACCGTCTCCGTCAAACCAATCACCACAGAGGCGAGCAAGTGTACGAAGAGTTTTACTTGTTGCAATGGATCGATCGGTATCTTGGTGTTTCACAAGTGCTGGCAAAATTGCCTCAAGTGAATTTTCAATATGATCGCGAAGTGCGCGAATTGATTTTTCAGAATACGGATCACCTTTAAGAAAGTTTTGCGTGAGCCGAGATGCACCGAGTGGAAGTGAAGTAGCAACTTCGGGTGATTCATCTGTTCCGACGGCGATCTCTAGTGAGCCACCACCGATATCGACAACGAGCAAACGACCACTTGACCATCCAAACCAACGGCGCGCAGCCAAGAAGGTGAGCTTTGCCTCTTCGTTGCCGCTAAGAACCTGCAGATCAATCTTGAAATCTTTGTTTATATTCTCAATGATCTCTTCGCCATTTTTTGCTTCTCGAAGGGCTGAAGTTGCAAATGGGAGAAGTTCTTTAACTTGCACCATGTTTGCTTGATCAACCGCTCGTTTAATTACTTGGCGAAGCTGTTCAATACCATCAGCATTTACCTCATTATTTTCATTGAGGAATTCTGTGAGGCGAATTTCTTCTTTGTAGTTAAAGGTCGGGTTAGGACGCGCTCCTGGGTGGGTATCAACTACCTGTAGGTGGACCGTATTTGATCCCACATCCAATACTCCAAGGCG
The DNA here is from genome assembly GCA_036781605.1 of Candidatus Nanopelagicaceae bacterium. Classification (GTDB taxonomy): domain Bacteria; phylum Actinomycetota; class Actinomycetes; order Nanopelagicales; family Nanopelagicaceae; genus PALSA-747. The sequence continues at coordinate 1,988 of DAIQAR010000057.1, read as the reverse complement.
CATATGCAGAACCTACCCGCCGCTACGTGGTTTGGCATGGGTTTGGCTCGTGACATAATTCGGTGCTGGTTTTTACTTCAGTACGCCTCCCTAGCTCAGTGGTAGAGCATCCGCCTTGTAAGCGGAAGGTCGTCAGTTCAATCCTGACGGGGGGCTCCATTTATCACTTCCAAAGTCATACTTTCTTCGCTGATTACTTGGTATGAATAAGCCATGGCAAAGCGCGACTTCGACGTCCTGGTCATCGGATCTGGGTTTGGTGGGTCTGTCAGCGCGCTTCGTCTAACCGAAAAGGGTTACAGCGTCGCTGTAATTGAGGCAGGCAAAAGGTTTAGCGATAAAGATTTCCCCAAGACTTCTTGGCGTATTAGAAAGTTTCTTTATTTTCCTCGCCTTGGGTTAAAAGGAATTCAGCGAATTCACGTCCTGCCTGACGTACTTGTTTTAGCTGGCGCAGGTGTGGGCGGTGGATCACTTGTTTATGCCAACACTCTTTATATCCCGCCCGATACCTATTTTAATGATTCGCAATGGCGCCACATCACAGACTGGAAAAAGGAATTGCTGCCTTGGTATGACCAAGCCTCAAGAGTTTTAGGCGTTGCTGATAACCCATACTTCTCACCATCTGATCAAGCAATGAAAGATGCGGCAATTGAAATGGGCGTGGGCCACACATTTCGTATGGCGCCCCTGGGTGTTTATTTCGGAGAAGGACCAGGAGTAACTCACAAAGATCCATTCTTTGGCGGAGTTGGACCAGAACGCTCTGGTTGCATGCAGTGTGGTGCATGCATGAGCGGTTGCAGATTTAATGCAAAGAACACACTGCCAAAGAATTATCTGGGCCTTGCTGAATCTGCAGGAACTCAAGTGTTTCCCGAACACACAGTGACAAGAATTGAAGAACGCTCAGATGGCAGCTGGCGCATCTATGCGCGCAAGAGTTCATCCTGGTTGCCCCGCAAGCGCGTATTTACCGCTTCACAAGTGATCGTTGCTGCAGGCACATATAACACCCAAAAATTACTTCACACGATGAAGGCAAGTGGAGTGCTGCCTAAAATCTCTGAGTTTCTTGGCAAACTCTCTCGCACCAATAGTGAGGCACTTACTGGGGCTCTGATGCCAGATACCAGCATTGACTACAGCAAAGGTTCTGCTATTACCTCATCATTTTTTCCAGATGATCACACTCACGTTGAACCTGTGCGATATGGCATTGGTAGCAATGTGATGGGGCTACTTCAAACAGTGATGACAGATGGAGAGAACTTAGGTGAAAGACGCCGCCAGTGGCTCTCAACAGTTCTTCGCCATCCAGGCCAACTTGCTCGCGTACTCAATGTGCGCCAGTGGTCTCAGCGCACAGTTATCGCTCTTGTCATGCAGAACGTTGATTCATCTCTAAAAGTTTCAGCAAAGAAAGGCCCCTTTGGATGGCGCCTAACATCAAAGAATGATTCAGATAAACCCAATGCCACATATATTCCTGCAGCGAATGAAGTCGTGCGCAGGATTGCAGAGAAAAACGGCGGCATGGCCGGCGGGCATATTGGAGATCTTGTAGGTGCGCCCTTCACCGCTCACTTCGTAGGGGGTTGCGTTATCGGGGATTCACCAGCCACTGGCGTGATTGATCCCTATCACCGCGTTTGGAACTACCCAACACTTCATGTCGTTGATGGGGCATCTGTTACTGCAAACCTTGGAGTGAATCCATCTTTAACGATTACGGCCCAAGCAGAGCGAGCAATGTCGATGTGGCCAAATAAGGGAAGCGTTGATCCCCGCCCACTTCAAGGCAGCAAGTACGAGCCAGTTGAATTTCAAAAGCCTGCTCGTCCCTTTGTTCCCGACCATGCGATTGGAGCCCTGCGGGTGATTTAAAGGGTGTTTCTCACCCCTACCCATCATTTCCTCTACTCATTCACCCCACCCCAAGGGATGATTAAACCCTTAACGCACGGGGGGGGATAAGTAATTGG
>DAIQAR010000056.1:0-7024 GCA_036781605.1 Candidatus Nanopelagicaceae bacterium | reverse complement strand
ACGCCTACAATTTCTGAGGTATGAAAAAACTTCTGCTCGTCCTGAGCCTCGCACTCACTTTGGTCTGTGATTCAGTCTGGGCTTTTGCCCCTGCCAAAGCAATTGATGCTCTTGGTCTTGGCCAACACATTGCAGGACTTGATATCAGCGTTTATCAACATCCGGGCGAGGCAGCTATCGACTTTAAAAAGATGTATTCATCGGGTATTCGCTTTGTCATCATCAAAGGTGGCGATACCTTTGATCGTTATGACGCACAAGCAATGAAGTACTTCTTGCCAGATCGCAAAGCAGCGCAAGCCGCAAAGCTCTATACATCCTTCTACTACTACGCCACACTCCCTGACAGCACAGATCAAAACGTTGTGATTCAAGATGCTCAGGCTCAAGCTCAGAAGATTATTTGGCGTATTGCTTCTCTCGGAGGTTACGGCAAGCGTGATATGCCAGTTGCCCTAGATATGGAAAATAACTGTGTGAGGGTTAACCAAAATGGCTCATGTGCTAAATACACAACTAAAGAAGTTATTAGCCTTTGGACACAGACATGGCTAGATACTGTTTACAACAAGACTCATCACAAGCCATTTTTATATTCCTATGTAAATTTTTTAGAAAATAACCTCATTCGCTCTACTGCCCTTCGCCAATATCCACTCTGGCTTGCGCATTACAATTTGAGCCCTGCAGTTGCTACCAATCAACCAAATTCCAAAAAAGTGGGTTGTTATGCCCATGCTTGGGCAAATGCTGACTGCTCGGCAAACTGGCAGATCTGGCAGTACTCATCCTGCGGTATTGCAAGTAAATATGGTGTTCCAAGTAACCACGTTGATCTGAACGTCTTTAATGGTTCATCTAGTGCTTTTGTGAAACTACTCAAAGGTGTTTGGACGCCTGAAGTCACAGATATGTTGCCTATTAACGAGCCAACAACTATGAATATTGTCAGCCAATCTGCTGCAACAACAAATGACCCCGTCACAATCAGCGTGGATGTATTTAGGCCTGATAACTCACCTGTTGTGACAGGAACGGTAGCTTTTACCCCTGCCTCTTCTGGAATGATCCCTGGAAAGCAAGATCCGGTGCGTACATCATCTGGACGTTGGAACTTATCTATTACAGGACTTACCGCGGGAACATATTTAGGAACTATTGATTTCACCGATCAAAGCGGCACGGAGGCTCCAGTTCAAATGCCTGTGACCTTTGTTGTGACACAAGGTGTTCCTCCAGCGCCATCTCCAACACCTTCTCCCTCTCCAAGACCGAAGCCATCTCCCGTAGATACCTGTATCGGGCAAGTTCGCTATTAGGCTCTGCATGTGAGCAAGATTCTTGTAACAGGCGGAGCTGGATATATCGGCTCAGTTGCAGCTTCAGTTCTAGTTAATAAGGGACACCAAGTAGTTGTTCTCGATGATCTTTCAACAGGACATAAAGATGCGGTGGACCCTGGCGCAAGTTTTATCGAAGGATCACTGCTTGATCTATCTGCTTTAGAGAGAGCCCTGCAAGGCTGCTCCGCAGTCATGCACTTTGCTGGTAAGTCTCTCGTTGGTGAATCAACACAAAAGCCAGATCTTTATCGCGAAGTAAACATCGGCGGCACAAAAAACCTTCTTGCAGCAATGAAATCATCTGGCGTAGAAAGACTTGTCTTTTCATCAAGCGCTGCAACCTACGGTCAACCAACTTCTGATCTTATCTCTGAAGATTCCCTTGCTGCTCCTACAAATCCATATGGGCAAACAAAGCTTGAGATCGATCAGATGATTGGCGCCGCTGGCCTGTCTGCTATCAGCCTGCGTTATTTCAATGTTGCTGGAGCGCTCAAAAGCGCGCACGGTTGGGTTTCTGAGCGACACACAACCGAGACTCACCTGATCCCAAATGTCCTTAAAGCAAGTAGCGATGCCCCACTCAAAATATTTGGCACAGATTGGGATACGCCAGATGGAACGTGCGTGCGCGACTATGTCCACGTCGTTGATTTGATTGATGCTCATATCTTGGCTTTAGAGAAGCTCACATCACAGCATGAAATTATTAACATCGGAAGCGGCGCAGGTAATTCAGTGCGCGAAGTAATTAGCGCAAGTGAAAAGGTTCTGGGAAGAAAGATTCCCACTGTTGAGGCTGCGCGCCGAGATGGTGATCCTGCAAGGCTTGTTGCATCCATTGATAAAGCTAAGAAGCTTCTTGGGTGGACTCCCACACGTGATTTAACTGCGATGATCGAAGATCACCACGCTGCGCAAAGCTAAATATTAAACAGCGGGTTCAATAGAGCGGACTTCAACTCCTCCGATATCACTGAGCACTTGAAGTAGATCTGTTGGATCTGTGCCGGGAATTGCAACTGTGACATCATCAATTCCTTTTCCATTCTCTGTCTTTACAGTGACAAGAGAGCGGATATCTCCCCCAGCAAAACCAATTGCTGAAGCAACAGCGCCGAGTGAGCCTGGACGATCAGGAAGTGCGATCTGAAGTTTGAAGATTCCCATAGATCAAACCCTATACGTTAGATGTTAACTGCAGGTTACGCAGTAACGATGCTTGCGCCCTGAATTGCCACTTTGTATGCAGGAAGTGGTGATGGAGGAGGTCCACCCAGCACTTTTCCACCATTTGCAGGATCAAATTTTCCGCCGTGGCATGCACAGTTCAGAGTGTGATCTGCTCCGCTATAGGCAACGACACAACCTTGGTGCGTGCAGACAGCCGAGTAAGCAAATACTCCAGCTTTCGTGCGGAACAAGAATGCAGGATTTCCATCTGGCGCGGTGAATTGTTTGACCGATCCCACAGGGAAATCAGCTAACTTCACAATTTCTTTACCCACAGCTGCCTTAGGAAGTTTCTTTTGAAGTCCGCTTCCTGCAATTGCAGCGATTGCAGCAGTTGCGCCAACACCCAGAATCTTTACAAACTCACGGCGATCGGTGAGGTTAGGAATTAATGAAACTTTTCGTGTGCGCTCTTTTCGAACAAGGAAGAACAAACCAATCCACATAGCAAAGTAGGCGCTATCGCTGCCATAGAAGTATGGGTATGCATGCCAAGACACTGAAAGCCAAAGACCAAAGGAAACAGCTGCCCCGCCCAAAATAGCAAGATCTAAAAATGCTCCCGAGAGAACTGCAATGCCGATCGCAAACTCAATAATCATAGTGAGGACGCCAATTTGAGTTGCATGCTCAACAAAATGCTTCAGGATTGAACCAATAGGAGATGACTTTGCATAGCCAGAGAGTTGTTGGCCAATGTAGTTTGCAGATGCCTTATCTAAAAATGTTGGATCTGTTGCCTTCTGCCAACCGCCATAGAACCAGGTTGCTCCAAGCCAGAAGCGGAGGATTCTTGTTCCAAGGGATTGGGTCTTCCACGATGCGAGTATTTTGTTCATAGAACTCGCACCTTATCTGATCAACCTTAAAAAACGCTCCCTGACTTGGACTCGAACCAAGAACCTGCCGGTTAACAGCCGGCTGCTCTGCCAATTGAGCTATCAGGGACTATTTACTTGTTAAGCCCTCACCGGGGAATAGTGAGGAAGCGCAATCTTAGCAAGGTGGGCAGATTTGGCTAAATCTCACCCATTGCCACATCTTTTTGGGCTCGCTTCTTTGTCTCTAGGGTCATCAGTTCTGTGAAGATCTCGTTGTATTTCACTTCTTCCTCCACAGGATTTAGACGCTGCAATGTGGACTTCACCTCTGCGATCTGCCGGCTCAACGCAACTTCGCGAAGACGGGCAGTAAGCGCTTGGGCATATCTTTCAGAGACCTCTCCGTCACTTCGAATTGGTTCAACGGTGAGCTCGGTAATAATTCCTTGTAGAGCTGCATCTTCGGTGCGAGTAAGAAGAGTTGTTATATCGGCATCAGAGACTGAATCAATCTGCGCGCGAAGCGCGGCATATGGCTCATAAGAAAATGCATTGGATTCAATATCTGCCCAACCAGAGATGAGTTCTGGTACCTGAAGCTTTACCTTGAGCACCTCTCGCTCAAGCATAAGAACTGGATCTTTTAGATTCACTTGTGCTGCAGGAACGTCTGGAAGAGGTGTATTGCTCTTGCCGGCAACTCTCTTTACTGCTGCTGCAACGGTATCGACTTCCATTCCAAGCCAACCCGCAACCAGGCGCACATATTCAGGACGAAGGGATGCATCGCGAATCTTTCCAACAAGTGGCGCAACTTGATTGAGAGCATTTACGCGTCCTTCTGCCGCGCTCACATCGTATTGAGCGATGACAGAGCGCATTGCAAATTCAAAGAGCGGAACACGCCGTGCAACAAGATCTCTTACCGCGGCGTCTCCGCCTGATTGGCGAAGTTCACATGGATCCATGCCACTTGGCTCAACGGCAACAAAAGTCTGAGCGACAAACTTCTGATCATCATCAAATGCGCGCAGCGCAGCCTTTTGACCTGCGGCGTCACCATCAAAGGTGAAGATTACTTCGCCTCTAAAGGCATCATCATCCATAAGAAGCCTTCTGATTATTCGGATGTGATCATCACCAAATGCTGTTCCGCATGTGGCAACAGCGGTTGTAATCCCAGCTAGATGGCAGGCCATCACATCTGTGTAGCCTTCAACGATCACTACCTGCCGCTTCTTGGCGATCTCCTTCTTTGCCATATCAAGGCCATAAAGAATCTGGCTTTTCTTATAGATAGGAGTTTCAGCGGTATTTAAGTATTTTGGTCCTTGATCAACATCATCGCTTGCTAACTTGCGAGCGCCAAAGCCGACGATATCTCCCGAGATATCTTTAATCGGCCAGACCAGACGATTGCGGTAGCGATCAATTAAGCCTCCGCGAGATCCTTCTTTAGTCAACCCTGCCAGGTTGAGCTCTGCATCTGTGTAACCAAGAGGAGAAAGGTGCTTATAGAGCGCGTCCCATTCATCGGGTGCATAACCGATACCAAAGCTAATTGCTGCTTCTTTATCAAAACCTCGTCCTGTTAGAAACTCTCGGCCAATTTGGGCAGGTCCCACTGCGCCTAACTGTTCTTGATAGAACTTAGCTGCAGCGATATTTGCAGCAACAAGGCGGGAGCGGTTAATGCCGCTTCCGGCACTTGGACCCGAACTGTCATAGTGCAATTGATAACCAATGCGTTCAGCCAGGCGCTCAACTGTTTCGGTAAAAGTTAAGTGTTCTAGTTTCATGAGGAAATTAATTGCATCCCCGCCCACACCGCAACCAAAGCAGTGGAAGAAGCCTTTGCTTGGTGTTACATGAAATGAAGGACTCTTCTCATCATGGAAAGGACATAAGCCTTTCTTCTGTCCCCCGCCTGCATTTTTGAGTTGGACGAAATCTCCCACCACATCATCAATCGGTGTGTGTTCACGGACGTAAACAACGTCCTCATCACGAATGCGCCCAGCCATACGGGCATCTTATTGGGTTAAGCCGTCAGGCTTTATTTAGCCTAGTTAGCCTAGTTAGCCTATTTACCCAGAAGCTTGGCGTGCAGAGCGTAGGCACCAGGGTCAGTGAGCGAGGCGACTTGGTCCACAACAACCCGTAGTTTTTGGGCATCTGTGCTTGCCTGCTTCCAATCATCTTGGAAGAAAGACTCAAGTGAATGTGGGGCCTTGGCTAAGACCATCTCAACTAACTCCTGCAAGATCTTCTGTTGATCGGCATATCGAATCAGCGCGGCGCTTGCATTAATCACATAATACGCAGCAACTGATTTCAAGATTGCAACCTCTGCCTTTTGTTCGCGGGGCACAACGAGATTTGCAGAGTACCTAGTGAGGTCCCCATCGCCATACTTCTCGCGGGTTGCTGTTTCAGCAGCGAGTGCAAAACGGCCAATGAGTTGGCTGGCAAGATCTTTAAGCCCAGCAAGTTGTGCGTGGCTTCCATCATAATTTTTTGGCCAGCAAGAAAGCTTCTGTAGTTCTGAAAGCGCCTTTGCTGCTTCTGTCTCGGAGATATCTGGCATATAAGCGCCACTTGCAACTTTATAGAGCTCAGGAAGATCAGCGCTGAGCGCTTCAAGTTTTACCTGTCCTGTAACGAGAGCATCTTCTAGATCGTGCACGCTATAAGCAACATCATCTGACCAATCCATAATCTGGGCTTCCATAGATTGCGCGCCCTCTGTTGCGCCTTTTCTTACCCAGTTAAATACTTCTAGATCATCATCATAAACACCGAACTTGCGAGCATTAGTGGCTCTTGGCCACGGATACTTTGTTGCCGCGTCTAGTGTGGCGCGGGTTAGATTAAGTCCAACTGAGCGCCCCTTGGCATCCACTGTCTTTGCCTCTAAGCGAACTAGAAGGCGAAATGATTGCGCATTACCTTCAAAGCCGCCACATTCTTGAGCAATTTTATTTAACGCATCTTCTCCGTTATGACCAAAGGGAGGATGACCAATGTCGTGGGCTAGACATGCACCTTCCATCAAATCAGGATCCGCGCCGAGGGCTGCGCCTAACTCTCTTCCTACTTGCGCGCACTCAAGTGAGTGAGAAAGTCTGGTGCGAGGAAAATCTGTTAACCAAGGAACAGCAATCTGAGTTTTTGCAGCAAGACGTCTGAGTGCAAATGAGTGAATGATGCGGGCGCGATCCCGAGCAAATTCAGTTCGCCCGCCGCGCTTTGCTGGTTCACTAACAAAGCGGTCTCGGTCATCTGGTGTGTAACCAGCAGACTCACGCGCTTGTCGTAAAACCATAGTCGTAGCCTATTGGGCTAGTTCTTAATCTGATCACTCAGGTGAATACCCAAGTGGCCCACTGACTTATAGGCCAAATATGCGCCTGTTTCGCGGACTACATACTTAATACCTGTGAACTTGAGTGAGCCAGGTCCGTTTTCAACCCCGGCACATGTGGCATCCACTCCTAAATCTTTCGCCTCAGACACAGCTCTGTAGCAGTGATATGGGTCGGTCACAATAATCACGCTCTTCATTTTATGAAGTTTCATATAAGAAACATAGGCAACCGTGCTTGAAAGTGTGTCTTTACCTGTTTC
>DAIQAR010000055.1:0-7100 GCA_036781605.1 Candidatus Nanopelagicaceae bacterium | reverse complement strand
GTAATGGCTTGATAGATGCTCCCAATATTTGTAGTAGGCATGATTTATAACCAACTCATCGTACAGATTTTCCGGATTTGGAAAATCCAAAATAAATTGTAAGCATTTGCTTGCCAATTGCATCGAGACCCAGACCGAGACATTGAAAACTATAATTCCAGCATTCATTGTATCAGCCCACCGCTCAAACCTCCGTGATTTAAAATCATCTAGGGCCACCCCCGCAAACGGTTGATGAAAATCAATCCGAAATAATTCGTCAAAATTTCTCACAGGTAATGTATCTATGTCCATGTAAACGAGCTTTTTCAAGTTTGGTGGGGTAAATGCTTCAAAGAAATATTTCTGATAACTGATTCGGGCACGCGCCTTTGTTTTTTGGTGAGGAACTAAATCCGTCTCGGAATGACAGGTGAGATTTACCCCTATGTTTTCTGCAAATACACGCAATTTCTCACAAGATTTCAAGATTTCGTTATCAACAACGCAGAAGACACGCACTTCTCCAGTCAAATTTTCTCGGATTCCCAACAACAACACTTTGGCCTGCTCAAGGAGTCGGCTATCAAAACACAAAAGAATATGTTTAGTCTCAAAGGGTCGATTGTTTATGGAGTGATCGACCTTTCCGAATTTATCGTTCATCGAGAGAGATTCTTTGATCCCAAGCATAGGCTGGCATTTTTCGGTGACTTACCAACAATATTGTTGTCCGACCTCGAAGCCTCTCTAAAGTTTGCCAAAAAAGAGCTTCGTTATGGTTATCTAAGTTTGAAGTTGGCTCATCGAAAATGAGTAATTCTGATTTTGCATAAAGCGCTCGAACAATTCCTAGCCTTTGCCGCTCTCCTGCTGAGAGAATTTCGCCATTTTCTCCTATCTTACTTTTCAAGGTGAAGCTATTACGTTCCATCATCTTCTCTAAACCGACCTCTATCAAGAGTTGACTGATCTCTTCATCCTCTTTTATGGTTGTTGGGCCCAATGCAATGTTAAATGAGATCGATTCGTCGAGTAATGGCACGTCTTGATTCAAATAGGTCATACCCTTGACCTGAGGATTGATAGGGATGAGAGAGTCACCCTGACCCATGAAGACACCCCCCCGGGTGGGCTCTATCAAGCCCGTCACGAGACCAAGCAATGTTGTTTTTCCTGCGCCACTCCTGCCTTCAACCAACGTTGTTGTCTTTGGTTTCAAAACTAAATTAAAGTCTTCAAAGATTGGGTAATTTGAATTAGGGTAAATGTATGTCACGTCACGAAGTAGTAATTCTCCCTCGAATTTCAACTTATTGTCTTCGCGCCATTTGAAGTGACTGGGTATGGGTCGATTACGGATATTGAATCTTTCTCCGAGGTCATCAATGCGCTGGAGGGCAGGGGCCATAGAGCGTAACAATCCCGAAGCCGTCAGAATTGTGTTCAGTGATGGCAGAACGCGAAATCCTACGCCGACCAGTAGAGCGTATATCCCCATAAGTTTTGATGAATTATCATTTGCTAAGAGAACATCAGTAGTCAAGAAAATAACAAGAATAAAGAGAGTTTCAATCACGTACCTTGGAATCAATCCAAGCCAAGCATTCAATGCTGAAGCGCGAGTAGCGGTACCTTTTGCCTTCCAAATTAAGTCGAGAAACTTCTCTTCTTTATGGTCTAACAAGATGTCTTGGCGCAATCTTTCAAAATCTCCCAGTCTACGGATCACTTCGTTATTTGAGTCCAATACTACGAGTCCATTCTTTTTCTGTCGATGCCCGATTAACCTGAGAGTCATTAGACTGAATATTCCAAAGAATAATATAAAAAAAATAGCAACATATGGATTCAGGAAGAGTGTCGTCACTATGATAAAGAGCAGCGTAGCCAGCTCTGATAGACACGCTACTATTGATCTGAACATTTGAGTATAAACCTGATTGACAATTTGGAGCGAGAATTGCGAAAGTTCTGAAGTTCCTGTTGACTTTCTTTTGTCCAATTTTTCAAACAAGGAGGCTCCAACAAAGTAAGAAGCCACTAAAGACTCCTGTTTTGCTAGTGATGATAGCATTATCCTTTGAACTAGAGAACTTGCCACATTCTTAATAAGTATCAAAAGAAACAAAAAAAGGAAAAGCGTACGAAATGAAACTTGTACGATTCCAAAAATTGAAACGTCAAATTTTAATGATTTTTCAAGCTGAAACTGAGTCATACTCTTGGCGAATAAAATAAGGAATGCAACATCAAGAAGTGACAAAAGACACTGCGCAAAGCCGCCAAGAACCAAAGCCTTCCGACATGAACCAGCAACAAGCCACAGAGCCGTACGCCATCCTTGAGTTCTTCCCTTTTGGATCCGAGGCATATTCATCCCTCCTTAGACGAGAAACTTGTCAACACGACTTCGGGAAATCCCCATATGAAGATTAAGTCAACGAACTAAACGCGCTCTGCGCATCTCCCCCTACCCCGTAATGGTGAAGGTGATAGGTGCTGAGACCACTGAACCATACTGTTGATCGCCATCTTTTGTAGCAACTACGGTGATTGTTCCAGCCCTGCTGCCTACCAAGGTGCTTCCTTGGATGGAGCCGGCTCCAGTGCCGCCTGTGATGACATAGCTAACGCGCCCACTGCTACTACCACCAAGAGTTGTCAGGGTGATAGGTGAACCAACGCTTGCAGTGAGCAGAGTATTGGAGATCGTGAGTGCACTCTGAGCTTGTGAGCCATAGAAGGTGAAGCGGATGATCTGTGACTTCTGAGATGAGTAGATGCTATCTCCCGCCTTTGTGGCCTGAACAGAGCAGGTTCCATAGCTGGCGCGGAAGAGATGACCATCTGCGGTCAAAGTACAGGATGGGCTATAGGAGAGCTCTCTGAAGGTAATGGCTCCATCGCCTTGACCTCCCACTGTTGTCACGGTGATTGTCTCACCGGCATTAGCAGAGGTTGGGTCGTTACTAATGACAAGAGGAATCTGTTGAGCAATTGTTCCCCATGTAATTGGCAAGGTATTAGAGAGCGCGTAGGTGTAGATACCGCTACCGCTACGTGTTGCTTGAACAGAGCAGATCGTCGATACAGGTGAGGAGATGACAGCTGTGCCGGCTGTGCGATCTTGGCTCACAAGGCTGCAGTTTGGTGAAGATTGGTAAATCACAAAGTTAAATAGGCCAGTTCCACTACCACCTGTGGCGGTCACGGTGACGTTGTCGCCCGGCTGGACCGAAGGGGCAGATGATCTAATAGTTAATGAGGCTTGAGGCGTTGTCCCCGCTGGGTTGTTTCGGGGTTGGATTCCTAGTCCGGAGCCGAAATTAATTGTTAGAGAATTGGAATACGTTGGGTAGTAGACATCGTCACCATCTTTAATTGCAGAAATGGAGCAAATTGCAGAGGCATTTGCCATGAGTTTGATCCCTACAACACTGCAAATGGAACCAGTTCTAGTATTGATTCCGGTACAAGGAGATTTAGGTAGATTCCCCACCGTCACAGTCTCGACAGAACAGATATTTCCGGGTGAGGTAAAAAAATGTACAGATCCGAGGCCACTTCCCCCGGATGCCCCAAGCAAAATCTCAACCCCCTTGGGGTTAGCTTGCAAGGTGTCACTACTAGTGAAGACTGTAAGCAAGGCTTGAGTCAGCCCAAAAGAATAATCAACAGGTTCGATCTTGATTAGTTTGCCATTGAAATTTCCCGGAATGACAGCATTTACTGTGCAGATTGCTGGTCGTATTGCAATGACTTGCTTTTTAACAATGGAGCAATATTTGCCGGATGTGCGAAATTTAGCGACACTCAAATCTATCGACGAAACAACTGATTGCAGAGAAAGTGGGACAGGGACGCCCACCGGAAGTGGATTTGGGGGCAGTAAAAAAGTTACGAGCTGACTCTGAGGAGATTCGTGTGCGACAAAAGAAAATGGAGGAATGCTAACGATTGGGACTACAGGCATAGACCTTGCCGCAGAAAAATCTGAAGAATTCAAAGAGATGCCAAGCAAAAAAACGATCAGAACTAAACGCGCTCTGCGCATCTTCCCCTACCCCGTAATGGTGAAGGTGATAGGTGCTGAGACCACTGAACCATACTGTTGATCGCCATCTTTTGTAGCAACTACGGTGATTGTTCCAGCCCTGCTGCCTACCAAGGTGCTTCCTTGGATGGAGCCGGCTCCAGTGCCGCCTGTGATGACATAGCTAACGCGCCCACTGCTACTACCACCAAGAGTTGTCAGGGTGATAGGTGAACCAACGCTTGCAGTGAGCAGAGTATTGGAGATCGTGAGTGCACTCTGAGCTTGTGAGCCATAGAAGGTGAAGCGGATGATCTGTGACTTCTGAGATGAGTAGATGCTATCTCCCGCCTTTGTGGCCTGAACAGAGCAGGTTCCATAGCTGGCGCGGAAGAGATGACCATCTGCGGTCAAAGTACAGGATGGGCTATAGGAGAGCTCTCTGAAGGTAATGGCTCCATCGCCTTGACCTCCCACTGTTGTCACGGTGATTGTCTCACCGGCATTAGCAGAGGTTGGGTCGTTACTAATGACAAGAGGAATCTGTTGAGCAATTGTTCCCCATGTAATTGGCAAGGTATTAGAGAGCGCGTAGGTGTAGATACCGCTACCGCTACGTGTTGCTTGAACAGAGCAGATCGTCGATACAGGTGAGGAGATGACAGCTGTGCCGGCTGTGCGATCTTGGCTCACAAGGCTGCAGTTTGGTGAAGATTGGTAAATCACAAAGTTAAATAGGCCATTTCCACTACCACCTGTGGCGGTCACGGTGACGTTGTCGCCCGCAGCAAGGCTCGTAGGTGAGGCGGTGAGCGTAATTGAATTCTGACTCGCCGCAACGAATGTGATGGTCAAAGAGTTTGATATTTGTGAAAGATTTCCACCGCTGGAAGCTCGCTTTACAGAGACAGTGCAAGTCGTTGGAAATGATGCATTTATGGTGATTTGGTTGGTTCCCGAGTCGTAACCCGACGAGCACGCCCCAGCATAAGTCGTGTATGTAGGGGTTCCGCCCGTGCTGCTGGTGGGGGTAAGTAAATACCCAGTACCAGCAACTGGCGTGACTACGTTATCTGTGGGAACCAAAGTGAGGTCACCTGAGCTACCGAAGCTTATGGAAACCGATGTTGCTGCAACGCTTCCATAAATACCAGAACTGCTTCTGACGACGGTAACTGAGCATGTGCCAATCGCGCTAGCACTTACTGATGGGCTGGCGGTGGCGGTATCAGTCAATGTGCAATGAGGGTTGGCAAAGGTTGAGTTGTTAACTGAATAAGTATAACTTCCGGAATTTCCGCCAGCTACAGTAAGGGCAAGAGGGGTATTTATTGGCGAAGTTGTTGTTGCAGGAGTTATCGTAAGGGCCGCTTGGCTGGCAGCAGTAAATGAAAGTGCAACAGAATTAGAGGAGACAGCCGAATACCTTGAATCCGCAGCTTTGTAAGCAACTACGTTACACGTAGCGATTGAAAAAGTGGAAGTTAGAAGTGCCACACCCACGGTGGAAGTGTCAAGCTGGCAGTTGCCGTTTCCATAAGCTGCAAAACTGACTAAACCAGTACCAGAACCACCTGTAGTTTCGATATAGTAGGAGAGATCCGCAGTCTTTGTTGTTGAATACCCAGAAGAGCGACTGTCAATCTTTAAATTTAAACTTGTCTGTGAATCAAGGCCAAAGTTCACCACGATTCCAGGATAAGTGGTTGCAGCGACATAAGTTGCATCTTGTGCCTTAGATCCAGAGACATAACAACTTGTCTCGGTTAAAGAAGTAACATTAACAGTGTTACCTGATTGCCCGTTGAGTGTGCAATCGCTGCCCCTAACAGTAAAGCTATAAGCCCCGGTTCCAGCGCCCCCCACAAAGGTAATGAGTGAATTATGTCCCGCGCTGGCGCTCACAGGGGTCGCCGTCAGAGATACATTTCCTTGACTCTGCCCGGTAAATAGAAAATTAGTGGTTGCGGACTTATAGCTATAAAACTGACTACCGCTTTTCACAACTGTTACCTGGCAGGTTCCTGGTCTACTTGAACTTACCGAAGCTGTACTTGTATCAGTTGCTCCGGGACTTAAATCAATCACATTTGCACATGTTGCACCGTTCAAAGAAGAGACAGTGTAAGTAAAGGTTCCAGAACCAGAGCCACCTGTAGTTATTATGTGCATAATGGAGCCAGATGTTGTGCTTGTTGATGTTTCAGGGGAGTTGAATGTGAGGGTAAGGGCAGACTGAGTTCCACCAGTAAAACTAAATGAAGTTAGGGAAGTTTGGTTTGCAAGATATCCAGCATTTGCTGCCTGAGTGGCCTGCACGAAGCACGATCCAACGCCAGTTGAACGTAGAACTGCAGTTCCGGTCACGGTATTAGTGTCCGTGAAGTAACAATTGCCATTGTTGTAACGAGCAAAGGTGATCGCGCCTGATCCAACCCCCGCACCCC
This sequence comes from Candidatus Nanopelagicaceae bacterium, assembly GCA_036781605.1. Taxonomy (GTDB): domain Bacteria; phylum Actinomycetota; class Actinomycetes; order Nanopelagicales; family Nanopelagicaceae; genus PALSA-747. The sequence goes on along the minus strand of DAIQAR010000055.1, from coordinate 638 downwards.
CAGAGACTCCAAGTGTGATGCTTGAATTTATATCAGTCGTAGTCTTATCAAAGGTCAATGTAAGTGTTGGAGCTACTTCACCAAAAGCAATTAAAAGTGCGTTTGAATTCACCCCTGAATATCCAGCGTCGCCAGATTTATAAGCCGTAACAGTGCAGGAGCCAAAGGTTATGGCGCTGAGTCTAGCGGTACCCGCAGTCAAGTTCGCATTGCTGATTGAGCAATTGCTTGAAGGGGTTGCGAAGTAAGTCACTCCTCCAGTGCCACTGCCACCCGTATATGTTAGAGAGATATAGGAGGGTGAGACCGCATTGTATAAAGCTGCGTCACTAGTGATAGTTATTGGGCTTTGACTTGCCGTGGTAAATGCAAAAACTTTCGTCACAGATGTTTGCCCGCTGTAATATCCAGTGGCAGATTTATATGCAACTACAGCACAGTTACCTACCGCGGTAGATGAGAGGTAGCCGTTTAAAATGCTGCAGCCAGCACCAAAAGTTTGATAACTCACCGCCCCGTTTCCATTGCCTCCAGTAGTTGACAACTTAAGACTTGAACCTACTGTGGTCGTATCACTCGTCGAGACCACATAAAAGCCTGATTGCGCAACTGCTTCAAAGGTAAAGGAAGCATTTACT
>DAIQAR010000054.1:0-7232 GCA_036781605.1 Candidatus Nanopelagicaceae bacterium | reverse complement strand
CAACGGCAGTTGAGCTATGGCGAATGACAATTAGTTATCCATGGATGATTCCTGCGGATGTTGCATTTGTACTCATGATGCTTGCTGGGGTTACTTCATATAAGAAAGCACGCGCCAAGATGTCCTATGAGACCTGGTGGACTATTCATCTTTATACATACCTAGCTATCGCGCTGGGCTTTATGCACCAAGTACTTACCGGGCCAATGTTTATTGGGCATCCCCTCAATCAAATTTATTGGAAAGGTTTATACATCGCTGCAGCTTTCGTTATTGTGTGGTGGCGCTTTGTCATACCAACAGCGCGTTCACTACGCCACAACTTAAGAGTCGATCAAGTTGTTGTTGAAGGGCCTGGCATTGTTTCGATCGTCATGCGAGGACGCCATTTGGATAAATTAAATGCTCAAGGTGGTCAGTTCTTTAGTTGGCGCTTCTTCCAAGCCGGCCATTGGTGGCTCTCTCATCCTTACTCTCTTTCTGCAGCTCCTCAAGAAAAATTCTTACGTGTGACGGTCAAAAATCTGGGTGACCACTCTGCTGAAATTCAAAATCTTAAACCTGGAACAAGAGTCTTCTTCGAGGGACCATACGGAACCTTTGTTGCATCAAAAGCATCTCGCGGCCATATCGTTCTAGTAGGTGGTGGCGTTGGAATTACTCCTCTTCGCGCGCTTATGGAGGAGCTTGATGAAACCAAAGATGTCGACGTTCTCTTCCGAGCTTCCAGTGAAAAAGACATCATTTTCCGAAAAGAACTCGATGCTCTTGCTGATTGGCGCGGGGCAAGAATTCATTATCTGATCGGCTCTAGAAAAGATCACCCGATGAACGCCAAATATATTTCTAAATTTGTTCCAGCTTTTAGAGATTCGGAAGTGTATGTGTGTGGGCCAACTCCGCTTGTCGATGCGGTGAGAGAAGCAGCTCGTTCTGTTGGTATTCCAAAGGATCGATTCCACGATGAAGCGTTTGAATTTCATGCGGTATAAATGCACATATCTAAGGAGTACTAACTAATGATAAGTAAGCGACTCTTCCTCATACTCGGTGGCACAGTTGGCGGGCTTGGCGCTGTTGTATCAATTACTCCACCTCAATTTGGTACTTCAGGTGGTATTGGCGCGCTGGGAAGTAAATCAACGCCAACAACTCCGGCGCCAGTTGCGTCTGCGCCAACAGCAGTTCCTGCAAACCCAACCACTCAACCGCAGACAGCGCCTACACCAACAACAAAAACAAAGAAAAAGAAAACCGCAACAAAGGCAACTACTACTCCTGTAGCACCTACACAGACCCAAGCACCTACTACTCCACAAAGCGCTTCAGTAACAGGAACTTTTAGCGGAATCGCGGCTCCAACAGCCTACGGCCCTGTACAAGTACAAATCACTCTAAATAATGGAAAAATTACAGGAGCAACAGCTCTTACCTATCCACAAAATTCAGGGCGCGATCGGCAAATTAATTCTCAAGCAATTCCACTTCTCATCCAAGAAACTCTTCAAGCTCAATCTGCAAATATTCAAGGAGTTGGCGGAGCCTCATATACATCCCAAGGTTGGTATGACTCACTCGTCTCAGCATTGAAAAAAGCAGGCATGTAAGTAAATGACTCCTCGTTCCCAAGTTCAAGCAGAAATTGATACATGGGGAACGATCCTTTTTGTTGATGCCGCATCAACACAGGTAGATGAAGCAGCCCTTAACGCTGGAATAGATGAAGTAAAAAGCTACGTCAAACTTATAGATGAACTGTTCTCACCCTTTAAAGAAACTTCCGAGGTGAGCAAGCTCAGGCGTAAAGAAATCACGATTGAGCAGGCATCCACGCTAGTTCAAGAGATCTGGCAATTATGTGAGCGAGCGAAGGAACTTACACGTGGTTCTTTTGATCCGTGGGCTGTTAAAAAAGGATTTGATCCATCCGGTTACGTAAAAGGTTGGGCTGCTGATAACTGCATCAAAATTCTCAAAAAACATGGGGCCGAAAATATTCAAATTAATGCCGCTGGGGATATCAGTGTTGCAGGAGGCCTAGGAGATGGTAAGCCTTGGGCTATTGGAATTCGTGATCCTGATAATAAATTTCAGGTTGTTAAAGTATTTGAAGTTTCAGATGGCGCGATAGCTACCTCTGGCACTTATGAGATCGGCTCACACATAACAGACCCCCACACAGGACTCATTGCCATTGGGGCACTTAGCGCAACAGTTATTGGTCCAGATGGTGGTTTAGCAGATGCACTTGCGACAGCGCTTATCGTTGATGGGCAAGATGGCGCAGCACTATTTACGCAACCAGAATTAGCTGATTACTCTGCGTGGGTTATTAATCGCCACGATAAAACTGCGTGGGGCACCACTAACCTTCCAAATAGTCCTAAATAACTCTTATTACTTCTTATCTCTACAGGTTAAGGTAGGGCTATGAACGTCACTGATCGCCAATATGCTCTTGATCTAGATGCAAAAGACCCTCTCTCCAAATACCGGGAATTATTTTTTAATGATGACCCAGACCTATGTTATTTAGATGGAAATTCTTTAGGCAGGCTTCCCAAAAAAACGATCTCAGTTGTCAATGACTTCCTACTCAAAGAGTGGGGACCAAAGATTGTAAATGGTTGGGCAGATTGGATTGATGAGGCTGAAGTAACGGGGGATCTCATTGGCCGAGCAGCGCTAGGCGCCGCCGCTGGCCAAGTTCTTGCATGTGACACAACTTCTGTGAATTTTTATCAACTTGTTGCCGCTGCACTTGCCGCACGTCCAGGTCGAAAGACAATTATCACGGATAAAGGGAACTTTCCGACAGATCGTTACATCCTTCAAGGATTAGCAAAAAAACATGGACTAAAACTGATTGAGATCGATAATGAAGTGGGAAGTAGCGCAGTACATGAACGGATCACTCCTGAACTTCTTGAGCCTTATATGTCAGAGGATGTTGCTTTTATTACCTTTGAAGTAATTCAATATCGTTCCGGAGCAAGAAATGATGTTAAAGGGCTAACAGAATTTGCTCGTAAGTACGGCGCACTTGCTATTTGGGATGCAAGCCACGCGGTAGGTGCGATCAATCTCAATTTAGATAAATACGGAGCAGATCTTGTTGTGGGCTGCACATATAAGTATGGAAATTCTGGACCCGGCGCACCAGCGTGGCTCTATGTTTCACATAAATTTCAAAAAGAGCTACAGGTCCCTATCCAGGGATGGTTTGCCCAACGTGATCAGTTTGCCATGGGTGAAGTCTTTGAAAAAAATGATGGTATGCGCGGGTTTCAAATTGCTAGCCCATCCATTGTTGGTTTGAGATGCATCAATACTGCATTTGAAATGATCGAAGAGGCAAGCATCGACGCAATCGAAGCCAAATGCGCAACTGGTACAGAGATGATGATTGCTCTCTATGACGCTTGGCTTAAAGAGCTTGGCTTTGAACTCAATACTTCTAGAGTTCCATCAGAACGTGGTGGGCATATCTCACTTGTACATCCTGAAGCAAAAAGAATTTCAATAGCTCTACGTAAATTTGCAAATGTGATTCCTGATTACCGGGAACCGAATTCAATCCGCGTTGCTATTTCGCCACTTCCTACAAGTTATGTTGAAATCTGGGATGGCTTTGCACGTCTTCGCGATCTCACCTCTACAAGGCAGTATGAAAAGGTTTCAACAAAAGATGTGAAAGTAACATGAGCGATTACGAGTCAGCCCTCACATATTCTTCATATCTAGCAATTGATGAGATTTTGAATCTCCAACGGACAGTATCTGTGGGTCCAGAGCATGATGAGATGCTCTTTATTATTATTCACCAGACCTATGAGCTGTGGTTCAAGCAAATACTCCATGAGTTTAAATATGCTCAGAAGAATCTTGAGCTCGGCGATACGTACTCTTCTCTTGCTACTTTAGGGAGAATTCGTACAATTCTTAAAGTTTGTGTTTCACAAATTGATATTTTAGAGACGATGACCCCCCGTCAATTTAATTCATTTCGTAGTTTTCTTGCCTCATCATCTGGTTTTCAATCCGCACAGTTTAGAGAAGTTGAGGCGGTCCTTGGCCGAAGAGATTCAAAGATGTCAGGTCACTTACCACCAGATGCTCAAGAGAAGATCAATCAGATAAAGAGTCAGCGAAGTGTTTGGGATTCTGCCCTTGTTTACTTTTCTAAGCGTGGGCACTTGATCCCTAACAAATATTTAGATCGAGATTTCTCAATTCACTATGAGCCAAACAAGGAAATTCAAAATGTTTTGCTTGAAATCCACCAAGAAGATCCCGAGACTTCCATAATCTGTGAGCGTCTTGTTGATATTGATGAAGGGCTTCAAGAGTGGCGCTATCGACATGTGAAAATGGTTGAACGCACAATTGGACATAAAACAGGAACCGGTGGATCCTCTGGAGTTGATTACTTAAACACCACTATCTCTCACCCAGTCTTCCTTGACTTGTGGGCTATTCGCGATCAGCTCTAAGGCGGTACTCTTTTCATTATGAGTAGCACCGGCAAGAACGAGGATGGCACTCGTAATTACGACCTACCTACACCTCTTGGTATGGCCGAATTTATGAAACAGGGTTGGGCTCCAACTCCACTTGTTGGCATTAAAGAGTCAGAAGCTGCTCGATTCTGTAGAGATCGCCGTACCAAACTTTCAAATGAATTTTTTGGCACACGCTTGGTCATTCCTGCTGGCGCTTTAAAAGTGCGCACCAACGACACCGATTACAGATTCCGTGCTCACTCTGCTTTTAGCTGGCTCACTGGAATATCAGCTAGCGAAAGCGTTCCCGAATCAGTTCTTGTTATGGAGCCTCGTTCTAATGGGCACGAAGCACTCCTTTATATCCACCCACGTTCAACTCGGGACAATGAAGAATTTTATCGAGATGCCACACATGGTGAATTTTGGGTTGGCCGCCGAATGACAACTGAGGAGACAGAGAAGCGCTTTGGTATCAAGGTCATGCATATCGATACTCTTCCTGGAGTCTTGCGAGATGGCGCGGATACTGTGGTTCTGCGTGGTCACGATAAAGCAGTTGATAAGAGAGTTGAAAAACATAAAAAGCGCGAAAAAGCACTTGATGGCTGGCTTTCTGCAGCGCGCTTAGTCAAAGATTCATACGAGATCAATGAAATGCAAAAGGCAGTTGATGCGACCGCCCGGGGGTTTGTGGACATTGTTAAAGCGATTCCAGCAGCAACTTCTGTTAAACGCGGTGAGCGAATCATTGAAGCTGCATTTTTTGGAAGAGCCCGTCTTGAGGGTAATGAATTAGGTTATGACACGATCGCAGCAGCGGGTTCGCATGCATGTATTTTGCACTGGATTAAAAATGATGGGGATGTCCGCCCTGGAGACTTAATGCTTGTTGATGCTGGAATTGAAATGGAATCTCACTACACGGCGGATATCACGCGCACACTTCCAATCAATGGAAAGTTCACTGCTGCGCAAAGACATATTTATACACTTGTTTATGAAGCACAGAAGGCTGGATTTAACGCTGTAAAAGCTGGAGCAAAATTTAAAGATATTAATGACGCATCCCAGTCTGTATTAGCTCAAGGGTTAGCTGAATTGGGTGTACTCCCAGTTTCTGTTGGAGATTCCTTGAAAGAAGATGGTGGGTATCACCGCAGGTGGAGTGTGCACGGAACTAGTCACATGCTTGGCATGGATGTCCACGACTGCGCTAAAGCTCGCAATGATCAATACCGAGACGGAATACTAGAAGCAGGCATGATTTTGACTGTTGAACCAGGGCTTTATATTCATCCTGACGATGAGCTATTCCCAGCTGAATACCGCGGAATCGGTGTGAGAATTGAAGATGACGTACTCGTTACTAAATCTGGATATCAAAATTTGAGTCGATCACTACCAAGTCATCCTGATGAAGTAGAAGTGTGGATAGCGAATATTCTTCGCCAGTAATTAGAGAGCGTTACCTACTGCAGCAGCAGAAACACCTAGGACAAGAGTAAGTATCAAGTAGACCCATGCAATTCCACGTTTCTTCTCTTTAAATAAATCATGTGTTTCAAGGGCAAAAGCCGACCACGTCGTAAAGGCGCCTGCGAAACCTGTCCCTAAAAGGAATCCAATATTTGCAGAGCGGTGAACTGTTAGCCCAAGAACAAACGAGCCCAAAATATTTATAAGTAGAGTTTCTAAAGGGACAAGTGAACTATGAAGCTTCTTCATGTGCTTATCAATGAGATAACGAAGGGGCGCTCCTACACCAGCTCCAAGTGCAATAAGTATTACTCTCACTTTCGCACCCACTTGGTGTGAAGAATTTCATTTGTAGCAAAAACTAGGATGTAAGTACCAACTAAAGATGCAAGTGAATATATTAAAACAGAATGTATATTTCCATCACTGAGGTATTGATCAATCTTGAGAGCAAACGCTGAATAAGTAGTGAATCCTCCACAAAAGCCTGTACCAAGTGCTGGTCTCCACCACCATTTATGAGATTTATGGTGCTTTGCATATAGAACTAGGGCTGTCAGAATTATCGAACCCACGTAGTTCACAAGAAGAGTTGCCCAAGGGAATCCGTGATCGACAATTCCTAGAGAGACTAACCAACGTGCAAGTGAACCTATGACTCCTCCACCTGCTACAAAAGCGATCTTGTATAACTCTTTTTCTTTGAAAACCACGTAGGTATCTCTAATTAATAGGTTTGAGCGCGTTTAGTTAAACGGTGGCCAATTCCGGTAACCAGACTAATGATGAGTGAAGCAAAGAGCGCTGACCAAAAGGATGTGATTGTTAGTGCTGTACTCCACTTTGCAGTGAGTTCAAGCATGGCTGCATTAATGACCCAAAGAAATAATCCAGCACTCAAAATAACTGCCGGAAGTGTAAGAATTTTTATAAGTGAGCCAAGAAAAGTATTAATCACTGAAAATAGAAGTGCCACCCAAAGATAAGACCAAGCACCACCGTGAACTTTAATCCCTGGAATAAGACCAGTTGACGCCCAAACCGCTAGTGCCAATATTCCCCAACGGAGCATAAGTTTCATGCTTAAAGAATACCGTCACGCTTTCGAATAACTGAGCCAAGCCACCGCAGTGGATCATATTTAACGTCTACTACGCGCTCTTTCATCGGAATAATCGCATTATCAGTGATTTTAATGTGCTCTGGGCAAACTTCAGTACAGCACTTGGTGATGTTACACATTCCAAGTCC
>DAIQAR010000053.1:0-7322 GCA_036781605.1 Candidatus Nanopelagicaceae bacterium | reverse complement strand
AAGAAAGCTCACATTGAGCGCTTTCTCAAAGGTGGGGACAAGGTAAAGGTAACTGTTCAATTTAAGGGAAGAGAGCAGACAAGACCTGAGATGGGATATCGCTTACTGATGAAGTTGGCGGAGGAAATCACTGAATTTGGTTTTGTTGAGTTCGCTCCTAAGAAGGAAGGCAAGAGCATGACGATGGTACTTGGACCGGTTCTCAAAAAGAGCCAAGGTAGCAAGAAGCCCGCTGCGAAAGCCGCACCACAAGAAGATTTAGTAGAGGAAGTTCAGAACTAGTTTCAACCCGAGTAACCAGGAGGATGCAATGCCAAAGATGAAAACCCACAGTGGGGCTAAGAAGACGTTCCGTCTTACCGGCACCGGAAAAGTCATGCACGAACGTGCAGGAAAGCGCCACCTTCTGGAACATAAGTCATCTCGCGTCACACGTCGTTTGAGCAATGATGCAACAGCTAAGAAGACCGTATCGGTCACGGCTAAGCGCATGCTCGGTTTGAAGTAGGGGGTAAAGGAAAATGGCAAGAGTTAAACGCGGCGTCCACGCTGCAAAGAAGCGTCGTACAACACTCGAGCGTGCCGCAGGTTACCGCGGACAGCGTTCCCGACTTTTCTCCAAGGCAAAAGAACAAGTAACTCACTCACTTGTATATGCCTTTGATCACCGTAAGGACAAGAAGGGTGACTTCCGTCAGCTATGGATTCAGAGAATTAATGCTGGTTCACGTGCGCACGGTCTTACCTATAATCGTTTTATCCAAGGTTTAAAGAGCGCGGGTATCGAAGTAGATCGCCGCGTTCTATCTGAGCTTGCAACAAATGACCCTGCTGCTTTTGCAGCATTGGTTGAAGTTGCTCGCCAGCACGTTGTTAATGCTTAATTAGCAAACTCGTGGAACCCACCGCAATTATTACGAGCCTTCATTCGCCCCATGTGGAGCGGGTGAAGGCTCTTTTGGGTTCTCGTGGAAAAAAGCTGCGCAACATAGAGCATGTATTTGTAGCCGACGGACTCCAAAGTGTTCGCAGCGCGCTGATACCTAAAATTGCCTCAGCTCCTATTGTTGAAAAGTTGTACCTCACCGAAGCCGGGCACTCAAAGCTACGTACAGAGTTTGCTCAAGAGGTGATTGATCAATTCGAAGTAATCATGGTGAGCGATCAAGTAATGAATGCGATGGCGGAGACCGAGTCTCCTCAGGGCATCCTCGCCCTCTGCAAGTACCTTCCTAGCGACTTATCGAAGTTCAAAGGATTGGGAGTCAAGAGAGTTGCATACTTCTGGGAGATCCAAGACCCTGGCAATGCTGGAACTGCAATTCGTACAGCAGACGCATGCGGCTTTGATCTAGTGCTTTTTAGCCCAAACTGCGTTGATGTCTATAGCCCAAAGGTAATTCGCTCAACTGCTGGCTCTATGTGGCATATTCCAATTGCCACTGACATCACACTTGATGACTTTAATGAGTTTGCAAAAATTGATCAGATTCAAATTTATGCCCTAGATGGTTCAGGGGAAAAGAGCCTAGAAAATATCGATCTCACTGCGCCCGCCGCTCTGGTCTTTGGAAATGAGGCGAGGGGGTTGCCAGAATTGCCAATAACTTTTACGACTGTGAAAATCCCTATGAAGGGTCATGCCGAGAGCTTTAATGTCGCAAGTGCCGCCGCCATTGCCATGTATTCCATCTCGACCGGGGCTCTTTCTTAGTAGTCTTAGCCATTATGACCTCTACTGGGGATTCACCTTCAGCTGACCACATTGCGCGGGCCAAAACAGCGGCCCTTGATGCGATCGGTAAAGCATCATCCCTGGATGGCTTAAGAGATGTAAAGATTCAACATATAGGCGACAGGTCTGAGTTAGCTAAAGCAAATCAAGCACTCGGCAAGATGGAGCCTTCTGAGCGGGCAGAATTCGGCAAAGTAATCGGGCAAGCTAAAACAATCGTTGCCGAGGCTTTCGATGAGAGACAGCGCGCACTTGAAAAGGAACGTGATGCGAAGGTTCTTGTTGAAGAACGTGTGGATGTTTCTATAGCAGCAAGGCGCACGCCAAAAGGCGGCTTACATCCATTAACGGTTCTCACCAATGAAATCTGCGATCTATTTCTTGGCCTTGGATACCGCGTGGCTGAAGGACCGGAGCTTGAAGCTGAATGGCTCAACTTTGATGTTCTAAACATTCCAGCAGATCATCCAGCACGAACAATGCAAGACACATTTTTTATTGAGCCGCTGGAATCACATCTTGTTCTGCGCACTCACACCTCACCGGTGCAAGCTCGAACAATGTTGAGTGAGAAGCCGCCGATCTATGTCATCTGTCCGGGAAGGACCTATCGAGCGGATGAGCTCGATGCAACTCACACCCCAGTCTTTTCTCAGGTAGAAGGTCTAGTCATTGATAAGGGAATCACAATGGCAGATCTAAAAGGAACACTCGACTATTTTGCAAGAGCCGTATTTGGACCAGATGTGAAAACTCGCCTACGTCCTTCATTCTTCCCATTTACAGAGCCAAGTGCTGAAGTTGATTTCTATTTCAATGGTCGCTGGATTGAATGGGGCGGCTGCGGAATGGTCAATCCAAAAGTTCTGGTTGCGTGCGGAATAGATCCTGAGGAGTACAGCGGTTTCGCATTTGGAATGGGACTTGAGAGAACTTTGATGGTCAGACATGGAATTACCGATATGCATGACATTGTCGAAGGCGATATCCGCTTCACTCAAGCTTTCGGAACAGGTGTTAAATGAAGGTCCCACTTTCTTGGTTGAGTGAATACGCCTCGATCAAAAAGACAACTAAGGTAACTGAGATTGAAGATGCATTTGTTAGCGTGGGATTTGAAGTCGAGAGCGTTGACGAGCAGGGCGCAAACATCAAAGGCCCACTAGTTGTAGGAAAAGTTCTTAGTATTCAAGCCGTCGAGGGTCAGAAGAAACCGATTAGATATGTTGGCCTTGATTGCGGAGAGAAAGAAACTCGATTTGTTATCTGTGGTGCTACGAATTTCGCAGAAGGAGATCTAGTTGTAGTTGCCCTACCTGGAGCTCTGCTGCCTGGAGATTTTGCAATTGCAGCAAGACAGACCTACGGTCACACAAGTGATGGAATGATCTGCAGCGCCAAGGAACTTGGCATCAGCGAAGATCACACAGGAATTATTGTCCTCCCAGAAGGTAAGCCGGGGGAAGATGCACTGACACTTTTAGAGGTCAGAGATACGATCTTTGATATCGCCATCAATCCCGATCGTGGCTACGCACTTTCTATTCGAGGTCTCGCTCGTGAGATTGCATCCTCTTTGGGTGTTGATTTCAAAGATCCCGCAGAGTCTGTGGATGTGAAAAAGTTTTCTATCAACAAAGAAGGAGTTCAAGTATCCATTGACGATCCAAAAGCCGCGGATGTAATCTTTATTCGCACGCTTGGGGGATTTGATTCTTCAGCAAAGTCGCCACTGTGGATGCGCCGGAGAGTTGAAAAATGTGGCATGCGCTCAATCTCTCTTGCTGTTGATATCACCAATTATGTGATGCTTGAGCTCGGTCAACCGCTGCATGCATTTGATTCAGCGAAAATCGAGGGTTCACTGCATATACGCAGAGCCAACAAGGAAAAGACATTTACGACTCTTGATAACGTTGTTCGAAACGTTTCTGATGAAGACCTTGTAGTTGCAGACAACAAAAAGGCCCTTGCACTCGCGGGGACAATGGGAGGCCTGGATTCAGAAGTAACCGATCAGACCACAGGACTTGCGATTGAAGCAGCAAGGTTTGAGCCCATTGCTGTGGCTAAAAATTCACGACGCCACAAGCTTTCAACTGAAGCATCCCGCCGATTAGAAAGGGCTGTGGATCCTGCGTTGGCAGAGATTGCATCAGCTAGAGCAGCGCAGTTTCTGATTGAACTTGGAGGCGCTCAACACATTGGAAGCGCTAAGGATGGTTCTATACCTAAATTTGCATCAATAGCTCTCAATCCAGACTTTGTCTCCCAATTACTCGGGGTGAAAATTTCACACGATGTTGTTGCAGAGAAGCTTGAGATTGTCGGGTGCGCGATAGAAAAGAAGGCAACTGATAACTGGTTAGTAATCCCTCCATCATGGCGGGCGGACCTGCTCACACCCGCAGATTTAACCGAAGAAGTGGCTCGCTTAGTTGGGTATGACCAGATCCCATCCACACTTCCAACAGGTAAATCTGGAGCCACACTCAACGCCATTCAAGCTCGGCGTCGTTCTATTGCGCTTCTGCTTGCCGACAAGGGTTATTCAGAGGTTTATAACTATCCCTTTGTGAATCAAGAGATGGTTGATCTTCTGGGCTTTGCTGGGCCAAGAGCCGCGTCCTTCAGATTAGCTAATCCGATGTCTGATCAGGCGCCGCTCCTACGAACACACTTATTGCCAGGATTATTAGAAGCCGCAAAACGAAATCTTGCACGTGGGGCCAAAGACGTTGCAATTTTTGAAATTGGTTCTGTGTTTCGCGATGTGCAGAAGCTTTCCTCTGCAAAGAATTTGGGTACCGAAAAGAAGCCTACAGCGGCAGAAATTGAGAACATACTTGCATCCGTTCCTGCCCAACCACTTTTTGTTGGGGCAGTAGTTGCTGGACAACTAGATCGCCCAGGATGGTGGGGTAAGGGGCGTAAATATGATTGGTCTGATGCAACTACGCAAGCACTTGAAATTATCGAAGCTACTGGTAACGCCGGCAAGGTACTTCAATCTGATTTAGCGCCATGGCATCCTGGGCGATGTGCTGAAATTCAAGTGAATGGCAAACCAGTTGCTCACGCAGGTGAATTGCATCCGAGAGTTCTAGAGGCACTTGGACTACCTGCTCGCACCTGTGCATTTGCTGTCATCCTCTCCGAACTTCCTGTTCAAGGCAATATTTCTGTGCCTCAAGTAATCACAATGCCCGCGGCAACTCAAGATGTTTCACTCTTTGTTGGGGCAGATGTCGCGGCAGCTCATGTGCAAGCGGCTTTGGTCGCTGGCGCTGGGGAGTTGCTTGAAAACATCGTTCTCTTTGATCGATTTATTAGCCCAGATGATGGCAAAGTGTCATTGGCCTTCACGCTCACATTCAGGGCTGCAGATCGGACCCTGACCGCTGAGGAAGTAAGTACCTACCGTGAGGCAGCGGTTACCTCAGCAGCAAAGTCCTGTGGGGCTCAAGTGCGCGCATAATTATGCAGGATCTTGCATAATTATTCATTCTGATATATCATTCTTTTATGAAAATAGGGGTCGTCGGGGCCAGCGGTTATTCCGGGGGAGAGCTCCTTCGTTTACTTGATAACCACCCCATCTTCGCTGCTTCGTATATTGCAGCTGGAACCCAAGCGGGTAGTTCTATAACAAGCGTGCATCCAGGTCTTCTGTCTTACAGCGGCAGGAACTTTGAAGCAACTGATGTCTCAAAGATCAATGCTTGCGATTTGGTTTTCTTTGCTCTGCCACATGGGGAATCTGCAAAACTCATAGCCGAGGTTAAAGATGAAGTAAAGATCGTTGATCTTGGAGCGGACTTTAGGCTTTCATCGGCCGCTTCCTGGGAGAAATATTACGGCGGTAAGCACGCAGGAACTTGGACTTATGGCTTAGCAGAGCTTCCAGGAAATCGGGAGAAAATTTCAAAGGCAAGGCATTTAGCAAATCCTGGATGTTACGCCACAAGTATCTCACTTGCCTCGGCACCAGCTATTGCAGCAAAGATTATCAACGCTCAGGACATTGTTGTCGTTGCGGCTTCTGGAACAACCGGAGCTGGCAAGAAACTTTCATCTAGCCTCATGGCAAGTGAAGTGATGAATTCTCTCTCCTCTTATAAATTCGGAGGCGTGCATCAGCACACTCCCGAGATCGAAGAAGCGCTTGCAGCGCTTAATGGGGGGGAAGTGAAGATTTCTTTCACTCCTATATTGGCTCCCATGCCTAGGGGAATTTTGACCACCGTGACCTCCACCCTCACAAATACATCTTTAACTACTACAGACGTGCATAAGTTGTATAGAGAGTTTTTTGAAAATGAAAAGTTTGTCACCGTGCTGCCAGAGGGACAAATGCCTTCTACTTCCTCTGTACTTGGCTGCAACTACACTCAGCTGCAAGTTGCTGTTGATCAACACACAAATAGGCTCATAGTTTCATGTGTCTTGGATAATCTTGGTAAAGGCGCTGCCTCTCAGGCAATCCAGAACGCGAACTTGATGTGCTCGCTTCCAGAAGAGACTGGAATTAACTCACTTGGACTCGGCGCATGATCGTTATTAAATACGGCGGTCACGTCCTTGATGAGTCACAAACAGATGACCCAATAATTACAACGATAGCCGCCGCTCATAAAGCTGGCACGCAATTAGTTGTTGTCCATGGTGGCGGTCCTGCGATTAATCGCAATCTAGAGAAGGAATCCATCGAGGCTCCGATCATTGGAGGCTGGAGAAAGACTTCTGCAGAGGCTATGCAGGTCGTTCAGTCAACGCTTTCTGGTTCTGTTTTGCGCAATCTTGTTAATCAATTTATCGCAGCTGGCGCACAAGCTGTCGGATTATCAACGGCCGATGGAAACACGATGCGGGTAAAGAAGTTTCTGCCTGAGATAGAGGGAGTGAAGACAGATATGGGGTTTGTGGGTGAGCCTTCTTCTGTTGACGGAAAATTTCTCTCACTTATTGTTAATGCTGGCTACCTTCCAATTCTTTCCTCAGTTGCCACGGGAGTCGATGGAACCCCCTTCAACTTGAATGCCGATATTGCAGCTGGCGCAATTGCTGGGGCGCTCGAAGCGGATCAAGTTATTTTCATTACAGATGTGTCTGGTATTTATCGCAATTGGCCAGATCAAGCGTCTTTGATCTCCTCAATTACTTTAGGCGAGCTTTCAAGCATCGCTCACACTTTTCAAGATGGAATGGCGCCCAAGGTGAAGGCAGTCATCGCCTCTCTTGAGTCTGGTGCAAAACTCGCAAGGGTTATTGATGGCACAAATCCAGAGAACTTGCTCGACGCAATTGCGGGCACGGGTGGAACAGTTGTGAGCAAATGAGAAAAGCTTTGAATCAAATTCCTACAACGCAAGAACGTTGGAAAGATGCCCTCCAGCAAAACTACGGAACGCCGTCGATTGCGCTGGTAAAAGGCAAAGGAGTTGAAGTCTGGGATGAAAAAGGTAAAAAGTATTTAGATTTCCTTGGTGGCATAGCGACAAATATTCTTGGACATGCCCACCCAGCAATTGCTAAGGCGGTATCTTCCCAAATCCGCGAACTCTCACATGTCAGCAATCTCTATGCC
>DAIQAR010000052.1:0-7437 GCA_036781605.1 Candidatus Nanopelagicaceae bacterium | reverse complement strand
GGGGAGATGCGCACCTCAAACTTCTTGCCATGGCAATCGGTCTATGCAGAGATGGTATTCATGGATGTCTTATGGCCAGATGTTGATCGCAGAACTCTGTGGAAGGCAATTGAGATCTATAACGAGCGCGATCGCAGGTTTGGTAAGGCTTAAGTTAAGCGGCTTTAATCTTTCGCTTGGTAGAAGCAGTTGGCGCAAGAGTTCCTATTGTTTCAATTCCGTGAAGATCGAGCATAAAGTTAATTGTCTGATCCCATGAGAGTTGCTCAGCAGCTGCGCGGGCTGCCTTTCTAATTCCAGGAATATTGCGAAGCCGAATGATTGCATCAGCAAAACTCTCTCCATCATTGGCCGCAACGGCGCCGGCTGGGATCTTCTTAGATAGAGAAAGAAATTCGCCAACAGCGCTGCTCTCTGATGCGATCACAGGAGTTCCACTAGCAATAGATTCAAGTGCGGAAAGACAGAACGTTTCCAACGGACCAGGCGCCATTGAGAAATCAGCAGAGGCCAAAATTGCTGCGACCTTTTCTCTTCCTGAAACGTAACCAAGCATTTCAACAGGAAGTCCTTCTGCAAGATTGCTGATCTTCTTCCTCATCGGTCCTGTACCAACAATGATCAGGCGCGCATTGATGCCACGCTTTTTGAACTCTCTAACCACTTCAATACTGCGTTGTGGTTCTTTCTCTGGAGATAGCCGGCCGCAATGCACAAGAAGCAGATCTGCTCCTTGAGCAAGATCGGCTCGAAGAGAGAGTGAGCGCTGAGCAGGGGAGAAGTTCTCTAGATCAACACCTAAAGGAATCTTCACAAGGTTCTTTACGCCAATTTCTAGAAATTCATCGGCCGCAAAATCAGTTGTTGCAATGACGTGGTCAAAGCTTCGAGCAAGCCTGCGGTTATGCCAGTTAACCATTGTTTTTCTTGGTAAAAATGCTGGTAAGAATCTCTTTGCCAGACCGCGCAGAGTTTCATGGCTAAAGACAACACTTGGAATTCCTTGCCTTTTCGCCCAGAGGCCAAGTGAGCGAAGGGTAAAGCGATCTGAAATCTCTAAGCGATCTGGGTTTAGCTCTTCGACTAGTGCGCGTAGCGCCTTATTGTTTTTAATAATTCGATAAGAACCGCTGCCAGGCAAGATAAAACTTGGCAGTGAGATCTTGCGGCCATATGGGGTGCTCTCTGATGCAAATTCTGTTCCTGGAACTATATAAATGAAGTCATGGCCAAACCTGAGGTAGCCGCGGCCTAATTCGTGCAGCGTTGTCTTTATGCCACCTGAGTTTGGACCATAGAAATTTGCGACGTGAACGATCCTCATGCAACCTGCTCATTTTTAATAAGAGTAAGTGGCGACTTCAGAACCGCTTCATAGTGAGTAATCAGTTGGCTGTTGACCTTGGCCCAGGTTCTCTCCACAACTGAGCTGCGCGCCATCACCTGCATCTCTTCATGGTCATCACGGGACTTGAAGTCCTGCACTGCGGCTTTCAGGGCCTGCGAGTCAGAAGTATTGATGATGTAGCCGGTGACATTCTGTGTCACAAGATCTGCTGGCCCACCTGTTGTTGGAACAATGCATGGTGTACCTGATGAGAGCGCCTCTTGAACTGCTTGGCAGAATGTTTCGTTTGGACCGGGATGAATAAAGAGATCAAAGCTGGCGTAAGCCGCAGCGAGATCTTCTCCAGATTTAAATCCTGTAAAAATCGTATCTGGAAGCTCGCGTTGTAATTTTTCACGAATAGGTCCATCACCCACGATCACTAACTGCACGTTCGGATCCTTATCGAGCACTGCTAAATCGGTAATGCGCTTTTCGTTAGCAAGCCTGCCCACATACCCCACAATCAACTTTCCTTGCGCCGACCATGAATGACGAAGAGTATTACTGCGCTTATCTGGGTTAAAGAGGGTTGTGTTTACACCGCGCCTCCAAAGGTGCACGTTTGGAACACCAAACTTCAATAAATCTCGGCACGCGGCAGTTGAAGGAGCGAGAGTTCTATCGGTACTTGAGTGAATCTTTCCAACGATCTTTTGCAGAGAAGAATGCGCCATATTTAGGCCGTAGTGGCGAGCAAACCCAGCAATATCGGTTTGGTAGATAGACAGAGTCGGAATGCTCAGACGCTTTGCTATACGAGCCGAATATGCGCCAAGTGCAAAAGGCGATGCTAAGTGCATAACATCTGGAGCAAAACCATCAAGTAAAAATTCAAGTTTGCGAGAGGGAACTGCGATCGGCATGCCGATCTTCATGAGTGAGTTCAGTGGAAGCGCAGGTACTCGCTTGACTCTTGCTCCGCAATATTCTTTTGGTCCGCCAATACTCTCAGGGGCAATCACAAGTGCTTCATGGCCAAGGCTTGAAAGATGTTCAACGACGCGAAGAACTGAGTTTGTGACGCCGTTTACTTGTGGCAAGAAACTCTCAGTAACAATTGCTACTTTCATTTCTCGCCTCCAGTCTTAGGCTTCTAGGTGATCTGCAGAGAATTTGTGGCGGCTAACGCTGTTACTTACAACAAGCCAAATGAGCGCTGGAACTAGGTCGATACTTCTTTTAGCAAACCACTTTGCTCCGTTAGTGAGTAGCCAGAAAATTTGATCCTTCTTGGTGTCGCCTTCGATTCCTACAGGAAGCTTCTTGCGTGAGCGGCGTGGAAGAAACAATGATCGACGTACTAAATCTGAGATCTCTTGATGTCCCTTAGCTGATGGGTGCATGCGGTCGATATGCCACATGGATCGATCCGATGCCATTGAGTGATTCCATGTGGAGACAAATGCAGCGCCCTGAGCCTGGGCAACTTGCTCAATGATTGCGTTCACAAGTTTGACTCGAGTATGCAAGATCTTCTTCAGTGACATTGGCCCTGGAGCAGTTTGTATGGGATCTGGAATTCCAAGGAAGACCGGCACTGCATCGACCTGATTGAACTGGGTGATGATTGATTCAACAGCAGCTCTGATCTCTGCAGGAGAGAAATCTCCTCGGAGAACATCATTTGTTCCAACGCAGATGAGCGCAAGATCAGGGCGCATAGAAATTGCTCCGCCCAGTTGCTTCTTCACAACGCTACGAAAGCGAGCACCATTTTTACCAAGGTTTACAAAGCGCCCTGCTTTAAGGTCATGGGCAAAGCGGCCAGTCCATCCAGCACCCACTGAATGTGATTGATCATCAAAGTCTCCAACTCCAAATACGGAGCTGTCACCGATTGCAACAATGCGCATTTTGCCAATATGGCGAAGACGTAGAATTCGCTGCTCAAGAGAGAGATGAGCAACGCTGGGGATGACTACCTCTAATTGACTCATATTAAAATTGTGAACTATCACTACCCCGAAAACGGGGCCCGATACATGAATGTCAACTAAACAGTTATTCATACTCTGTTAACCATTACCTGCCGTGCAAAAAGCTCTCTTCTGTCACACTTTTATTCCGTGAGGACACAAGCGGCATTCTTCGACCTTGATAACACACTCATCGATGGCTCATCTGTCTACTACTTCATCAAAGGCATGATCAAGCATGGCGAGATCACCAAGCGCAACCTTGCCCGTATTGCTTATGACCAATACCGCTTTCAACGTAAGAAGACCGAGAGTGAGAACGCAATCTCTCATGCAACTAAGAAGCTCTTGGAATTCGCTAAAGATAAGCCACAAAAGCATCTTGTTGAGTTATGCCAGAAGATTGTTGATGATTTCTTGCCTCGGGTGCTTATTCCAACGATGCGCAGCAAAATCGAAGAACACAAGGCGCTTGGCCATGACACATGGATTATTACCGCAAGCCCCATTGAGCTTGCCCGCATCGTTGCATCAGAACTCAAGATGACTGGCGCCTTTGGTTCAGCAGGAGAAGTCATCAAGGGTAAATACTCTGGAAACCTTCCAGAGGGTGCGATGCATGGAATGCGCAAAGCAGAGACTATTCATGAGCTTGCGCAGGTAAAAGGCTATGACCTCTCAAGTTCATTTGCTTATAGTGATTCTGTGAATGATCTTCCGCTTCTTGTTTCAGTTGGTAACCCTCATATTGTTAATCCCAATAAGGAGCTAACAATTATTGCCAATAAAAACAAATGGCCAATACTAGTAAAGTAAATCTATGATCATCTGGACCCACCGGGGAAACCCAGGGGTTGAAAACACTCTCGCAGGATTCACTCAAGCTTGGGATGCGGGCATCAGGCATTTTGAAACAGATATTCACCTGACAAAAGATGGCGTCATAGTTCTCTCTCACGATCCAGAAATCTCACGCTTATCTAATTCCAGTAAGGCGATAAACGAACTCACCTTTGATGAATTACAACAATTTCCTATTGAGGGCGCACATTCCTGGGCGACTCTTGATGAACTTGTTTCCACATTCCCAGATGCTCATATCTCCATCGATCTCAAATGTGATGAAGTTGTTATTCCTTTTACTGATTTTGCCAAAGGCAAAAACTATTCACAGTGGGTGGTTGGTTCATTCTCCACAGCGCGAGTCAAACATGTCAGACGTGCCTTTCCAGAGTTACTTACGGCGCTCACCCCGCGTGAAGTTCTCTTCATGCTCATGGGCCTCAAGCATTCAGAGCTACGAGATGGCCGCCACTTTGCCATGGTTCCGCCAAAGATGAAGGGCATCAGGATTGTCACGAAGAGATTTGTGAACAGATGCCACAAATTTAATATCAAGGTTTTTGTATGGACGATCAATTCGCAGGATGAATTAGAAGAGCTTCGAAAAATCGGTGTTGACGGGGTGGTTTCTGACGTATTCCCGCATTTATTAGAAGCAATGTGAGAGCAGTACCTCTTTACCCTTATTGCTAACCGCTAGACTTAACCTCATGCACACCGCAATCATCCTTGCTGCAATTACCTCAGTGGCAACGGCATGTGGTGGCTTCCTGGCGATTAAGGTCAAAGACCGCACACATATCATTCTTGGATTAGCTGCTGGGCTCATGCTCGGGCTTGTCTTCTTTGATTTAGTTCCCAGCGTCTTTCTGAACAACACGAGCAAGTTTGGCGGAGTAAGAAGCGTTGGTCTTGCGATCGTTCTTGGCTTTCTAATCCTTCATTTATCTGAGCGTCTCTTTGCAACTCATGAGCCTCATGACTCTCACTACGGAGAAGATGAGCATCACACCCACTACGCAGGTTCACTTGCTGGCGTTGCGATGGTTGGCCACGTCTTTACCGATGGATTAGGTGTGGGAGCAGCTTTTAAGATTAGCCATTCACTGGGAATCGCGGTCTTTGCAGCGATCATGGTGCACGCATTTAGCGATGGTTTAAATACCGTAACATTTTTGATCAAAGAACATATGTGGTCATCTAAAGCACGCTTTCTGCTTCTGCTAGACGCAGTGGGACGTATTTCTGGAGCAGCCGTAGGTTCTTATGTTGCTTTTAGTACCAACTGGATTGCTTTGTATCTGGCCCTCTTTGCTGGCTTTGTTATTTATATCGCGACCTCACATATCTTGCCTGAAGCTCACTCACGTCATCCATCCCGTTGGACCTTGGTCGCAACGATCCTGGGCGTGCTGATCATGTGGGTAGTTGTGGCAGCAGGGGCATAAATTTAGGAAGCCAAAGGCGCTAAACTTTTACTCTTGCGACCAGCAAGTACATAAGCCGACAGCCAGCCGGACCGAAGGAGCACAAGATGGCCGCAGATAGACTCGAAACAATTGTTAGCTTGGCAAAGCGCCGCGGATTTGTTTATCCCTCCTCTGAAATTTATGGCGGACTTCGCGCTGCATGGGATTACGGCCCATTAGGTGTTGAACTTAAAAACAACGTCAAGCGTCAATGGTGGAAATCCATGGTGCAAGGACGCGAAGATGTCGTCGGTTTAGATTCCAGTGTGATTTTGGCACGTGAAGTCTGGCAAGCATCAGGTCACGTTGAAACATTTACCGATCCACTGACCGAGTGCACCGCGTGTCATAAGCGCTACCGCGCTGATCACCTAGAAGAAGCATTTGAAGCAAAGCACAATCGCAAGGCAGCTTCTATGGATGAAGTGAATTGCCCCAATTGCGGAGTTAAAGGAAAGTTCACTGTTCCTAAGCAATTTTCTGGTCTTCTCAAGACTTATTTGGGCGCCGTGGAAGATGAGTCAGGTCTTGCCTATCTTCGCCCTGAAACAGCTCAAGGTATCTTCATTAACTTCGAAAACGTTGCGACAACCTCTCGCAAGAAGCCGCCTTTTGGTATTGGCCAGATTGGTAAGTCATTTCGTAATGAAATTACCCCGGGTAACTTTATTTTCAGAACCCGTGAGTTTGAGCAGATGGAGATGGAATTCTTCGTTGTTCCTGGAACAGATGAAGAGTGGCATCAATATTGGATCGATACACGCCTTGCTTGGTATAAAGATCTAGGTATTAACCCTGATCGCCTGCGTCTATTTGAGCATCCCAAAGAGAAGCTCTCTCATTACTCCAAGCGCACCGTAGACATTGAGTACAAGTTTGAATTCAATGGCACAGAGTGGGGAGAGCTCGAAGGAATTGCCTCTCGCACCGACTTTGACCTTAAAGCGCATAGCGCTGCATCTGGAAAAGATCTTTCACACTTTGATCAAGAATCTGGTGAGCGTTGGGTGCCATTTGTGATTGAACCTGCAGCCGGAGTTGATCGTTGCACGCTGACATTTATGATGGATGCTTTCACAGAAGATGAAGCACCTAATTCAAAGGGCGAGATGGAAAAGCGCGCTGTGATGAAGCTTGACCATCGCCTTGCTCCTATTAAGGCTGCTGTTCTTCCACTTTCTCGTAATGCTGATCTTTCGCCTAAGGCGCGTGATCTTGCAGCAGAGCTACGAAAGAACTGGTCTGTTGACTTTGATGATGCAGGCGCAATTGGCCGTCGTTATCGCCGCCAAGATGAAATCGGAACTCCGTTTTGTATCACCATCGATTTTGAGTCACTCGAAGATAACGCTGTGACTATCCGCTCACGCGACACTATGTCGCAGGAGCGCATTGGTATTGATCAAGTCCAGGCATGGCTTGCGCCTCGTCTTCTTGGTGCCTAAATAGCCATGCTCACTCAAGTAAAACCACTTCGTCTGCCTATTTCTAATGGGCAATTTGCAAATAACGAAGTCGTTTTAGATACACCTGTTGTTTTAGCTCCGATGGCGGGTATTACCAACTCTGCTTTTAGAACTCTCTGCCGTGAACAAGGTGCTGGATTGTTTGTCTCAGAGATGGTGACAGCAAGAGCTTTGATTGAACGCCACCCAGAGACGATGCGCTTGATAACGCCAGGCAAAGGTGAAACACCACGCTCAGTTCAACTCTATGCAGTAGACCCAGTTGTTGTTGGTAAAGCAATCACGATGCTGATGGAAGAAAACCTTGCCGATCACATCGATTTAAACTTTGGATGTCCTGTACCAAAAGTTAC
>DAIQAR010000051.1:4734-8292 GCA_036781605.1 Candidatus Nanopelagicaceae bacterium | reverse complement strand
TTGCATCGCTATTAGGTTCAATTGATCCAGGAATAACAAGCTCAATCGCTTGCATCGCTCCCATACCGCGAACCTCACCGATGACTGAATATTTTGCAGCAAGTGCTTGAAGTCCATCATTTAAAACTTTTCCAACATGCTGGGCGCGCAGAGCTAATTTGTCTTGCTCCATAGTTTCAATCGCACCTAGTGCTGCGGCGCACGCAATTGGGTTTCCACCAAATGTTCCACCAAGACCTGCGGTGTGAACAGAGTCCATGATTTCAGCGCGTCCTGTGACGCCTCCAATAGGAAGTCCGCCGCCAAGAGCTTTAGCAGTGATCAGAAGATCTGGGACAACACTCTCTGCTTCAACAGCAAACATATGTCCTGTGCGACAAAAACCAGTTTGGACTTCATCTGCAACAAACAAGATTCCGTTATCACGTGAATATTGCGCAAGAGCAGGAAGGAATCCCTTAGGAGGAACAATAAATCCACCCTCACCTTGTATTGGCTCAATAAGAATTGCAGCGACGTTATGGGCGCCGATCTCTTTTTCAATCTTATGAGTGATCATCTCCATTGCATCTTCTGTGATCGTTGCTTTATTGCCGATCCAACGGAAAGAGTAAGGAAGCGGCATGCGATAGATCTCAGGAGCAAAAGGACCAAAGCCTTCTTTATATGGCATGTTCTTTGCATTCAGCGCCATAGTCAGATTTGTGCGGCCATGATAAGCATGTTCAAAGACTACAATTGCAGGGCGCTTTGTGTAGTGACGAGCAATCTTCACTGCATTTTCAACAGCTTCAGCACCTGAATTCACAAGCATGGACTTCTTCTTATGTGTTCCTGGAGATAAACGATTGAGTGCTTCGCAGACTTCAATGTAATTGATGTATGGCGCAACGGTAAAGCAAGTATGTGTAAATGCTTGAACTTGATCAATCACACGGCTAACAACACGAGAGGTTGCATTTCCTACATTTGTTACGCCGATTCCTGAGCCAAGATCGATAATCTGATTTCCATCGATATCTACAAGGATTGAATCCTGAGCACGCTCAATAACAACTGGGAATGTCAGACCAAGTCCACCAGATACAGCATCACTTCGACGCGCCATTGCAGCAGTCGATAAAGGTCCTGGAATAGCAGTGACCAAACGGCGTTCTTGGGTGACCTCGGTGGTTGTTGTCATGGGAAAATTGTAGGCTACTTAAGTGAACCCAGCTGCCCCCGGATCTTCAAATCCCTTGAGAACATCAGCCCCGCTCCTAGATGCCTACCTCTCTTACTTTGAAGCACGCCGCTTGCCCTTCACCATTCCAGGTCACAAGCAGAAGACAACTCTTCTAGATGAAGGCCTTGGCGCTGTAGTAGATATGGATACACCGCTCTATGGCGGCTTAGATGAAATCAAATTAACAAGCGGGGTTCTAAAGAAGGCCGAGAAGTTAGCAGCAGATCTATGGGGGGCTGACTATGCAAGGTTTTCAACAGGCGGTTCTACCCACGCTAACCAAGCAATAGTTCTGGCTCTTGGTAAACCTGGAGATAAAGTCGCAATCTCTAGAACTGCTCACCGTTCAATACTTTCAGCCCTTGTTCTTGCTGACTTACAACCCATCTGGATGAGCCCAGAAATTGATGAGGCAACTGGATTCCCAATCGGAATAGGAATTACAGAACTAGAACGTGCACTGAAAGAAAAACCCATTGCCGTTCTCCTTACCGAGCCTGGTTATTTAGGAACACTTTCAGATTTACCTACGCTTATATCTTCGGCTCACGCTCAAGGTGTTCCGGTAATTATTGATGCAGCGTGGGGTGGACACTTTGGTTTTAGCAAAGATCTTCCTAAGCACTGCTTGCAGCTTGGCGCAGATGCACTTATTACAAGTACGCATAAGGCTCTACCTGGTTACAGCGCATCAGCGCTACTTCTTGCTCAAGGAAAATACTTAAACCTTGCGCGCATTGAGCAATCTTTTGAAACAACCCATACAACTTCACCTGCTGGCGCTCCGCTGGCTTCTATTGACGGTTGCAGGGCGCTTCTTGCCACACGAGGGGATGAGCTACTTGGAAATTTGATCACTCTGGTGAATAACTTTAAGCTTGAGGTGCAGGGCAATTTTACCCAACCAATTTTCTTAAATACCACTTACTTTCCTGCTGATCGCTTTGATCCCACAAAGATTGTCTTGCGTGCTAACCAGCTCGGAACATCTGGTGTTGCGATCGAAAATGCGCTGATTGCAAAGAACATTCGAGTTGAGATGGCAGATAACGACACAATCGTCTTCCTCGCCACGCTCGCTGATTCACAGAAAGACTTTAATGATCTTGCTCAAACACTCATTCCTATTTTGAAAGAACTTGAGTCAGCCCCAAGACAATCGGCAACGGCGCTAAGTTGGTCTGTTGTTCCTCAAGTTGGCATAACCATGCGTAGTGCTTACTTTGCCCAAACTGAGATGGTGAGCGCTGCTGATGCACAGGGGCGTATTTCGGCAGATCTGATTGCGCCTTATCCACCAGGTGTTGCAGTTGTTGCTCCCGGTGAAATCCTGACAGAGCAAATTCTTACTGGTCTTGCCGCATCAAAGAGCGCTGGTGTGAGAATTGCATACGCGACGGACGCAACCCTTGCTACATACAGAGTTGTGAAGGCTTAAGCGTTTAAGTTAGTCATCACATGCTTGATTCGGGTGTAATCCTCGAATCCATATGCTGACAAATCTTTTCCATATCCAGAACGCTTAAAACCACCGTGAGGCATCTCAGCCACAATCGGAATATGCGCATTAATCCACACGCAACCAAAATCAAAAGCCTTTGCCATTCTCATGGCCCGTCCATGATTTGTTGTCCAGACACTTGATGCAAGTCCGTAATCGACTCCGTTTGCATACTCCACAGCTTGTGCTTCATCTTTAAACTTCTGCACCGTGATCACTGGCCCAAAAATCTCATTTTGAATCATTTCATCATCTTGCTTAAGTCCAGCAATAACTGTTGGGTTAAAGAAGTAGCCGGGACGATCAACGGCGGTGCCACCAGCAGCAATGTGAGCATGAGAGGGAACGCGCTCCATGAATCCTTGAATACGTCCTAATTGATTGGCGTTGTTCAGAGGTCCATAAAGAACATCCTCTGTTGGCGCTCCTGTTGCCACATTGTTCTTTGCTTGATCAGCTAGGAGGGCAACAAACTCTTCATAGACTTCTTCTTGCACAATCACTCTGGTTGCTGCTGTGCAATCTTGGCCAGCGTTGAAATAACCAGCAATAGCAATACCTTCAGCTGCAGCTTTCAGATCTGCATCTGCAAAGACAACAACTGGGGCTTTGCCACCAAGTTCTAAGTGAACTCGCTTCACATCTGACGCAGCAGACTTTGCTACCTCAATACCGGCGCGCACTGAGCCTGTAATTGAGACCATAGAAGGAATCTTGTGCTCAACAACCAAACGTCCTGAATCACGATCTCCTGTAACAACGTTAAAGACGCCATCCGGTAAGAATTCAGACATGACCTCAGCCATAAAGAGAGTCGATGCTGGTGTTGTGT
>DAIQAR010000051.1:0-4634 GCA_036781605.1 Candidatus Nanopelagicaceae bacterium | reverse complement strand
GGTAAGAATTCAGACATGACCTCAGCCATAAAGAGAGTCGATGCTGGTGTTGTGTCACTTGGCTTTAAAACAACTGTATTTCCTGCAGCAATAGCAGGTGCCCACTTCCATGTTGCCATCATCATTGGGTAATTCCAAGGTGTTACTTGCGCGCAGATACCAATTGGTTCGCGGCGAATGAAAGAAGTCATCCCCTTCATATATTCACCGGCAGATTTACCTTCAAGGTTTCTAGCTGCGCCTGCAAAGAAGCGAATCTGATCAATCATCGGAGGAACTTCTTCAGATGAGGTTAATCCAATTGGCTTTCCTGTGTTCTCGCATTCAATAGCGGTGAGTTCATCTGAGCGTGACTCTAATGCGTCAGCAATCTTCAGAAGGGCGCGTTGCCTCTCCGACGGTGTTGAATCTCGCCATCCTGGAAAAGCGTTCTTTGCTGCCTTCATCGCAACTTCAACATCTGCTTCATCTGATACTGCTGCCGTTGCATAGGCAGCGCCAGTTGCAGGATTAATGATTTCAGATGTCTTCCCTGATTTAGAAGGAAGGGATTGCCCGTTGATGAAGTTTTGAAGTGATTTCATGGTCATACTCTAGGCAAAAGCTGGAATGTTTTAAAGGGGCTGATCCCCACCTCATTTTTTCCACAATACATACCCATCAGCAAGATCGGAAAATCTCGACTCTGTCACACTCGATTTCTCATGACCCTTGATGAATTCGCCCTGTATTGCTGGAGCTTCTTGCCTGTCACTAAAAAGACGATTGCCAACTATAAAGGCGCCTATAAACGAAATGTTTCCTTTGCACTTGGGGCTCGGGAAATGGAATCCATAACAAAGCGCGAATTTATTAACCTGCTGGCGCCACTGGCTGCTCCAAACTACTTCCAAACACTGATGGCGCTCCGCGTCATCTACCGCGAAGCACTGAGCCGCGAGCTCGTCAAAGAATCTCCTGTAGCAACAATTAAAGCGCCCAAAGCCAGACCCAAGCCTCAGAAATTTCTCACGTGGGAAGAAGTCCAAGCTACCAATTTTGGAAAATATGACGGACACATCAAATTTTTAGCACTTCACGGATTACGGTGGGGTGAAGCAGTCGCCCTTAAACTAAACGATGTCTATGAAGACAAAGTCCATATCAACAAGAGCATGTATGGACCAACCAAGACTCAGTCAGGCGTTCGAGAAGTTCCTTACTTTGGATACTTCACCGTATTTCCTAAAAGCCGTGTGGCCATTGCCCAAGCCCTGGCAGAGCATGGTGTAACAATTCACTCCCTGCGAAAGACATATGCATACTTCTTAAAAACCAATGATGTACATGTAACAACAGCGGCGAAGTTTATGGGGCACTCTGATCCAACCGTCACCCTCAAGATTTACACCCTGGTTCGAGATTCCGAAATTGATGATATCGGAGCTAAATTGCGACTAGTTCTAGGTTAACTTTTAATGTGCCATCGCCTGGCTGCACTTTCTCAGTCAATGAGTACGTGTGAAACCTTACCAACTCGCACGGTAATTTCTAATGTACCACCTAGCGCTTCGACGTAAGACTGAAGAGTGCCCAATTCAGTCTTGGCAAATTTTCCATTCTCGATTCGTGAAATATTGGATTGATCTACACCCAAAATTTCTGCTACCTCAATTTGAGTGAGTTCTTGAGTACTTCGAAGTTCAGCTAATCTCAACGCCCTGGACTCGTTAATAATTGAATTCTTGAGTTTTTGAACCCGCTTTTCGTTAACGGGCCTGCTCGCGACTAGTTCATCAAGGCTTACAGCTCTGTTCGCCATTCTATTTTTCCTCCTGTAACTTCTTTAAATGTGCCTTTAAACGCTTATCTGCGAGAGGGATATTCTTTAAGTACCACTTCTCCCAGTTATTCGTTTTATCACCAGCTACCAGGACAAGAGCCTGGCGGTTAGGGTCAAACGCGAATAGAAGTCGTATGTTTGTTGATCTGGGTCTAAGTTCTTTCATATTTTTATGCTCCGAACTTTTGATCTGATCTACGAACGGACGTCCAAGGCTTGGCCCATCCTCTTCCAAGGCTCGCAATGCAGCTACCACCTGCTCATAATCTTTGTCAGTGAGGGTTTCAACCCACGCAGCCACTTCGACTACAAGCCAAACTGCCCACCTCGGATCTCTATTATATGCACTAGAACGCATATGCGTCAAAGCTCATATACGGTAATTCCGTCTCCACTCTTTGAGTAAGTAGCCTTATCAATCTCTCTAAAACCTCCTAAGACTTATCGCGGAGCCCAAAAATTGGCCGCCCGCTATGTATATGTCTGTGAGGCTATATGCAAGAACTGACATCCGAGATTGCCGCGGAGAGTGAGAGTGGCAAAACTCAAAAATGGAAAATATTAAACAACCTACTCATACAGCATGAGTAGTCAAAGACCAGGTAGGTATTCACTCATTCTGAAGGACCAAGAGGAATCCGATACTGGACTTTTCCTGCTTCGCTCACATAGGAATCGTAGAGTTTTCGAGCGGTTTCATTTGTCTGGTCAGTATTCCAATAAAGTCGGCTAGAACCTGATTTTACGGCGATATCTTTAACTGCATCTATCAATGCACGGCCCACTCCTCTGCCACGCACAAGCGGGTCGACAAACAAATCCTCTAAATAACAGTAGTTGTTTTGCGCCCATGTTGATGTCTGAAAAGAATAATGCGTGATTCCACATACTTTTCCATTATCCACCGCGACTAGTCCATAAAGGTTGTACTGGTCATCTAACAATCTATTCCAAGTCAATTCATATTGATTCTCGGAGAGGTTCGCTTTATAAAATTCTACATAGCCCCGAAATAGTGGTAGCCACGCACCATGATGGCTTTGATTGAGCTTTTGAATTGAAGACACACATAAATGCTATCAGTTAGAAATATGAATTAAGCATAAGTACTCACTCATTGCCGATGAGTCTTCGTTACTTTGAGACTTTAAAACTCACACTCACAGTGACTGAGACAGTCTTGGGAATGGTTGAGGTGTCGTAATAGCCCCCACCAGAAGTATCAGTTGAATCAGGGGTCGTGACCTGCACAGGCCCGCTCGTCACTGAAATAACTGCTCCAACCTTTCCACCAACAGCAGCAGTAATTGAAACTGCACGCGCTTTTGCATCCTTCATCGCATCTGCCAAGAGTTGGGGTCTAAGTGAAGCCAGCGTAGACACTAAGTACTGAGGGCCGCTATTTTGAACATTTACCCCGGTTGCAAGAAGCGCGCCAATTCCATTAGTTAATTTCTTGATGAGTTGCACATCTTTACTTCGAACAATTGTTGTTTGGGATGCGTTGTAGGAAAGAACTCGGCCTGTCGCATTTCCATTGACATATTCGTTCACGGGATAGGAAGAAATGCCGCCTACTTCAATTCCACTCGATGGCAGTGTTCCATCGGTTAAATACTTAGCAAGAGAAGCAGATCCGGACTCCACTTTCTTCACCGCACTTGATGCGCTCTGAGCGCTCTCTGAAACTGTCAGATTCCACACAACATTATCTGCGGTTGCACTGGTCTTTGCTGAACCGGTTACGGTAATTGCATTTCCCGCTTTAGCTGCCAAACCCGAACCGACAAGTGAGCCACCATAAATAAGGCCAATCATGATGAAAATTGATCCAAGAACTAATCCAACTGGGCGGGCCGTATTAAATGGAAGTTTCATGGTGCAATCCTAACTCTTAATCTTGAAGGCCTTTGCCCCGCTAACACTCACTTGCGCGCTACTTAACCGGCAGAAATTTCCCAACGTGTATCAACGGTCACCGTTACATCTTGTGTTCCGAGGCTGATGTGAGTTGAGTCGGAAGCTGATTTGCTCATCGCCATTACTGGAACTGGCGTGGATGCACCTGGAGTTTCAGTAAGCGATATGACCTTGCCCAATTTCACGCCTAGTGCTCTGGCATATGCCTGTGCTTTTACCTTGGCGCTTTGTGCTGCGCTCTTTTCGGCAGTTACTTGCGCGGCTGTTGGGTCATAAACGAAGGAGCTCACTGCATTTACCTGAAGGTTATTACCTGCCGCTTTAGTAATGTCATCAATAACTTTTCCAGCGCTGGAAGCTACTCGAATTGTTATATCGACGTTTTGACTTGCCTGATAACCGGTGATTTTCTGGCTGTTGTTTGCGTAAGAATAAACAGGCGATGAATTAAGGCTGGTTGTTTTTATGTTCTTCTCGGAAATTCCATCCGCCTTTAACGCTGCTAATACTTTTGTGACTGATGACGCCGCTTGAGCCAATGCTTGCTGGCTACTGCTTTGAGTGCTTGACACTGTGATCGCTAGATCAACAGCATCCGGAACGACTTTGCTTGTTCCCACAGCTTGCACATCTATATAGCGTCCACCATTGTTTTTGCTATTACCGAAAGAACCAAAAATTGAAGTAAAGATAATGACTAGGGCAAGACCAAGAACAGGAATGGCCCAAAAAAAACCGATCTTCTTGTAGTCGTCTTTACTCATGGAGGTATGTTATCCATAATTTGGATTGACGTATGCGAAGAGTAAAACTGAGAGTTGGTAGTGAATTTCGCTTACTCATCTCCTATGAGTCAGCATATTCGCCAATTACTCATGGTCCATCAGTGAGT
>DAIQAR010000050.1:7199-8523 GCA_036781605.1 Candidatus Nanopelagicaceae bacterium | reverse complement strand
TCAAGCGAAGACATTAAAACGAAAATCATTAAAGAGATACAAGCATTAATGAATGAACAGGCCGAAGATGTGATTGAGAATGACGCGACTACTTTATTGGAAGAATTGAGTACTAATTCATTAATTTCTGAGGATCAAGACCCCACCGATACCCCATCCCCCACTTTTTTGGAATCGGGGCCCTCTGCTCAGTTGCATACTATTCCACACGAACAATCCCAAGGAAAATCGTTTAACGAACAATCCCAAAGAAAATCGAATTCTGCTGTAAACGTTTACACCCAAAATCCTGACGAGAGTGACCCACCCCTTGTAGACGGGGAGACCCCCCTTAGCAAATGATGGCTAGAGTTGAAAAAAAATATATAAAAAAAATATTCATTAACCCTGTAATGGTAGCGAAGAAGGCTGACTATACGGAAGAACAAGTGATGGGGATGGAGATGACGCCTGTACAGAAAGAGGTATTTTTATATATAGATGAGTATTGGAAGAAGTTTGGCTTTGCTCCGTCGTATAGGGAGATAGCTGCTTTTCGTAAGAAGAGTAGTTTGGGGAATATACATCAGACGATTAAGCGCTTAGTCCGGCTCGGGGTTTTGAAGCAGGTGAAGGGTATGGAGAGAAGTGTTAGACCCGTGTATATTAACTTTAGGAATCTAGAGTGAGATTAGATGACCTATTAGGGCAGTTGGATAAAGAGGACGCTGAAGCGCTCTTGGGGCAAGTCACGGAATATAAGGAAGCACTGGAGCGGGAAAAGGCTCAGTCGAGCTTTTTATATTATGTAAAGAAGATGTGGCCTGGCTTTATCCATGGAAGGCACCATGCAGTCATGGCAAAGATGTTTGAGAGAGTAGCTAGTGGGGAACTGAAGAGGCTGATCATCAATCTTGGCCCAAGACATACCAAATCAGAGTTTGCGAGTAATATGTTTCCTTCTTGGTTCTTGGGGAAGTTCCCTCATAAGAAGGTTATTCAGAGTTCCAATACAGCTGATCTCGCGGTAGGATTTGGTAGGAAGGTGAGGAATCTCGTAGACTCGGAGCAGTATCAGGTTGTATTCCCAGGTATAGGACTACAGGCAGACAGTAAGGCCGCAGGTAGGTGGAGTACAAATAAAGGAGGAGATTACTTTGCGATTGGCGTAGGGGGCACAGTAACAGGTAAAGGTGCTGATCTACTGATTATTGATGACCCTCATTCGGAGCAGGAGGCCAGAGCAGCAAGTAATGATCCGGCGGTATTTGACTCAGTGTATGAATGGTATACGTCAGGACCCCGACAACGTTTACAGCCAGGAGGCGCTATAGTCGTTGTGATG
>DAIQAR010000050.1:5064-7099 GCA_036781605.1 Candidatus Nanopelagicaceae bacterium | reverse complement strand
GACAGAGATTTAACAGGAAGGATATTAAGAAGCTCAAGCGGTGAAGATTGGGAAGTGATAGAACTACCCGCAATTATGCCGAGCGGACAACCCTTATGGCCTGAATTCTGGCCCCTTGATGAGCTTTTAGCTGTTAAGGAAGAGATTGGTATTTATAAGTGGAACGCCCAATATCAACAGACACCGACAGGAGAAGAGGGGGCAATCGTTAAAAGGGAATGGTGGAAACGATGGAAAGAGAGCAGACCGCCTCCTTGTGAATTTATAATACAAAGCTGGGATACAGCGTTTACCAAATCAGAGAGGGCAGACTATTCGGCGTGTACGACATGGGGGGTATTTCATTTAAATGAAGACCCCAACGATGTGAATATCATGTTGCTAGACTGCTACCGGGAAAAGTTTGAGTTTCCTGAATTGAAAGCCGCAGCTCTTGATGGATATAAAGAATGGCAACCCGATGCATTCATTGTCGAAGCAAAAGCAGCAGGCGCTCCATTGATCTTTGAGTTGCGTAGAATGGGTATCCCGGTAAGTGAGTACACACCTACAAGGGGAAATGATAAGTTTGTGCGTTTAAATAGCGTGTCAGATTTATTCAAATCAGGTAAAGTGTGGGCTCCAGAAAAGCATTGGGCTGATGAATTGATAGAAGAGATAGCGAGATTCCCCAATGCAGAACACGATGACTATGTGGACAGCAGTAGTCAGGCACTGATAAGATTCAGGCAGGGCGGATTTTTAAGGCTGGAGACAGACGAGCCAGACGAGCCGCAATACTTTAGACGCAAAAAAGCTTATTATTAGGAAACACCATGGCCACAAATTTTGACCGAGCATTGTATTCAGAAGTACCGCCTTTGGATGTTTCCGACGGTCCTGACGCGGAGATAGAAATAGAGGAGCCAGAAGAAGCTGGTATTGGTAGTATTGAAATCAATTTAGATGAAAGTAAATCAATTGATTTATCAGATGATTTCTACGCTAATTTAGCGGAAGAGATTGACGAAGGGGAGTTAAGTTCTATTGCAGGCGATCTCATGGAGCAGATCGATGCTGATATTCATTCTAGAAAAGACTGGTCTGAGACTTATGTAAAAGGCTTAGAAGTCCTTGGAATGAAATATGAAGAAAGAACAGAACCTTGGAATGGAGCTTGTGGTGTTTTTTCTACAGTATTAACGGAAGCTGGAATACGGTTTCAAAGTGAAACGATTACGGAATGCTTCCCCGCTTCTGGCCCAGTCAAGACTGCAATCATTGGCGCTATTGATCAACTAAAACAAGAAGCTGCTGAGAGAGTCCAAGAGGACATGAACTACCAATTGACCGAAGCCATGCCCGAGTACAGACCCGAACACGAGCGCATGTTACTCAACCTTGGCCTAGTAGGAGCAGCATTTAAGAAGGTATACCCAGATCCTAGCCTAGGAAGACAGGTATCTATATATGTAGGTGCTGAAGATTTGATCATGCCCTATGGATCTACAGGAGTTATGAGCTGTGAGCGGGTCACTCATTTGATGAGAAAGACCAAAAACGACATTAGAAAGCTTCAGGTCGAAGGTTTTTACCGTGATGTCGAGCTTGGAGAGCCAGTTCAAATCCCTACAGATATCGAAAAGAAGAAAGCAGATGAGTCTGGATACTCCATTACGGATGATGATCGGTACCAAATCTGTGAAGTTCATGTGGATTATGAGCTTCCTGGCTTTGAAGACAAAGATGGAATAGCTTTACCCTATGTAATTACCATTGATAGAGGTACAAATAAGGTTCTTTCTATCCGCAGAAACTGGAAAGAAGGCGATAAAAAATGCCTAAAACGGCAGCATTTTGTCCAATATACCTACATTCCTGGCTTTGGAGCCTATGGTTTTGGCTTAATTCACTTGATTGGCGGATATGCCAGAGCGGGGACAATGATCATCCGTCAGCTGGTAGACGCTGGTTCTTTGGCTAATTTACCAGGCGGTTTGAAGGCCAGAGGGCTTAGAGTTAAGGGGGATGACACCCCAATTGCTCCTGGAGAGTT
>DAIQAR010000050.1:0-4964 GCA_036781605.1 Candidatus Nanopelagicaceae bacterium | reverse complement strand
TTACCTAATCTACATAGACAAATGCTAGAAGTATTGGGTATTAAAAATGCCGACAAATTAGTCCCAACTGATGATGACGAGAAGCCACGCGATCCAGTTTCAGAAAACATGGCATTCCTAAAAGGAAAACCCACAAAAGCGTTTATCTATCAGGACCACGACGCTCACATTGCCATCCACCAAGCAATGATGAAAGACCCTTTGCTGGCCGCCCAAATTGGACAAAGCCCTATGGGTCAACAAATGTCAGCCGCAATCATGGCGCATATATCAGAACATTTAGCGTTCCAATATAGACAGAAAATACAGAAACAGCTGGGCATCCAAATGCCGGCACCTGATAAAGATTTGCCAGAAGATGTTGAAGTTCAACTATCTCAACTGGTTGCTCAAGCTGCTCAGGCTGTTTTACAACAAAGTCAAAGTCAAGCCGCGCAACAGCAAGCCCAACAGCAAGCCCAAGATCCTTTGGTGCAAATGCAACAGGCCCAGCTGCAAATTCAACAACAAGAAGCGCAAACCAAAGCACAAAAAGTGCAGGGTGATTTGCAAATTAAACAAGCGGAACTACAACTCAAAGCGCAGGCAGCTCAGGCCAAAAACCCACAAGAAGACTTGATGGCAAAGCAGCAAATAGTTCAACAGCAATTACAAGCTAAGCAGCAAGAAATACAACAAAATGCTCAAGTTCACCAACAAGAGTTAATGCAAAACGCCCAAATTCACCAACAAAACATGGCGCAATCTGTTCAAGATGCAAGGCTCAAAGCCCATTTAGAAATGATGCGGTTAATGAATAAACCGAAAGGTAAATAATGGAACGTCAAATTCTAGAACATTTAGACAAAAAAATTAAACTGCGTCGGGAAGAATACGCAGATGCTTTGGCAAGCGGTACAGCTACCGACTATGCCATTTATAAAGAATTGTGCGGGGTGATCCGGGGTCTAGCCATCGCACAACAAGAGATAGAAGACCTCGTGCGTAGATATAAGGAAGATGACGATGAGTGAAACCAATGAGGTGACAACGTTTACACCTGAAATTTTGATCAGCCAAGATGGAGTTCAGGCCACAACATTACCGCAAACCGCTGAGGATAAGGCTAAGCAATTACCAGATCCTGTGCGTTTTCAGATATTGACGGTATTACCGGAGATAGATGAAGAGTATGAAAGCGGTATTGTGAAATCTAGCCAATCTATTCACTATGAAGAAGTACTTTCTCCTGTACTGTTTGTAGTAAAACTTGGCCCAGATGCGTTTAAAGACGCAAGTAGATTCCCGTCTGGCCCATCATGCAAAGTAGGAGACTTTGTGATTGTCCGTCCTAATTCAGGAACAAGACTAAAGATCCATGGTAAAGAGTTCAGACTCATTACTGATGATCTAGTTGAAGCGGTTGTGCAAGATCCTCGCGGCATTAGTCGCGCAGCTTAAGGAAATATCATGGCTGAAACACAATACAAATTCCCAGACGAGCAAGGCAACGAAGAAGCTTACACTGTAGAAGCAGATCCCGAAGTAGAAATCGTTGACGACACACCTACAGAAGACCGCAATCGAAAACCCATGGCTGAAGCTCCAAAAGAGTTTACAGACGATGAGTTGGAAACTTACAACGAAAGCGTCAAGAAAAGGATTCAGCATTTTACAAAAGGCTATCACGAAGAACGCAGAGCTAAAGAAGCGGCACATCGAGAAAGAGAAGAAGCTTTACAGTTAGCTAGGCAAGTGCTTCAAGAAAACCAACAGCTTAAAGGCTCATTGAATCAAGGGCATACTGCTTTATTGGAACAAGCCAAAAAAGTAGTGGAGAATGAAATCTCCATGGCCGAAGCCAAAATGAGAATAGCCTATGAGTCAGGAGATTCATCGGCTATAGCGGAAGCGCAAAAAGAGCTAACTACAACTGTTCTAAAAGCAGACAAAATAGCAAACTTTAAGCCTACCCCTTTACAAGCTCAAGAAAATCAAGTACAAACGGTACAACAGCAACCGGCTCCCCGGCTTCATTA
Organism: Candidatus Nanopelagicaceae bacterium; assembly: GCA_036781605.1. Lineage (GTDB taxonomy): Bacteria > Actinomycetota > Actinomycetes > Nanopelagicales > Nanopelagicaceae > PALSA-747. The sequence continues at coordinate 2,946 of DAIQAR010000050.1, read as the reverse complement.
CAAAACTGAAGACTGGCGTTCACGGAATCCCTGGTTCGGGCAAAACCGGCGCATGACAAGTTATGCATTGGCCCTGCACGAAGAGCTCACGCAAGACGAGCGTCTTGAACCGACTAGCGATGAGTATTTCCAAAGGATTGATGCTGAAATGAAAAATCGTTTTCCTGATGCGTTTGGTGTAACTGTGGATGCGACTCCTTCACAGAAGAAATCAAACGTGGCTCCGGCTACCAGAAGCACAGCGGCCAAAAAAATCGTGCTTACTCAAAGTCAGGTCAATATCGCCAAAAGGCTAGGTCTTCCGTTAGACGTCTATGCCAAAGAGGTTGCTAAACAAAACAGAAGGGTTGAATAATCATGAGTGACAATCGTAAGCCTAGAGAAGCGGATTCAAGAGAAATGATGCAGCGTCCAGAATCCTGGAGGCCGCCAGAAGTTCTACCTGAACCGAATGAAAGACCCGGTTGGGCTCATCGATGGGTTCGTATTAGTATGATTGGTACATCCGATCCTGCTAATATTTCTTCTAAGTTTCGTGAGGGTTATGAGCCCTGCAAAGCAGAAGAATACCCCGAAATGATGATGCACGCCACTCAAGAAGGCCGATTCAAAGGCAATATTGAAGTTGGTGGATTGTTATTGTGTCGTATTCCTGCAGAGTTCATTGATCAACGTAATGCTTACTACAACAAGCAAAACCAAGCTCAAATGGAATCTGTTGATAATACGTTTATGAAAAACAGTGATCCTCGTATGCCTTTGTTTAAAGACAGACGTAGCGAGGTAACAATTGGTCGTAATTAATCAAGGAGTCCTAAATGGCTTATCCAATCATTCCCGCAGCATACGGGTTTAAGCCAGTCAGTGAGTTCGGCGGTTTGGCCTATTCAGGTTCAACCCGTATGTATCCCATTGCTACTGGTTATAGCACTAATTTGTTCAATGGCGACATTGTTCAACTATCTGGCGGTACAGTTGTAGCTACAACTATGTCTGCAGCCTCATCTCCCGCTACTCCTGTAGCTGGTACATTGGGCATTTTCCTTGGCGCTGAGTACGTTAACTCATCCAAGCAAACTGTTCGTGGTCAATACTGGCCTGCAAGTACAGTTTCCGACTATGCAGTAGCATACGTTGTGGATGATCCCCGTACTGTGTTCAAAGCAGTCATGGTTGCACAAGGTACTTCCTTGTCCAACACAGCATCAACAGTTGGCTATGCTAACGCTACTTTTATTGGTACTAACGTGTATGCCGTAACAGGTACTGCAGGTAACACCAATACTGGTGACTCAGCAATGGCCGTTTCTGGCGGTGTTATTAGCTCAGGTACATCTGGTAACACTCGTGTTGCTACATTGCTACCTTTCCGTGTTGTTAGCATGGTGCAAGACACAGCCGTTGTGGTAACAGCTACTGGTGGTAATGCAAATACCTCTGGTACTACTATTACTTTGACAGCTGCAAACACTGCTATCCAACCCGGAATGCAATTGATTGCTCAAGGCGTAAGTGGTGTTGCTCAAGGTAACTACATTTCTGTAACCAATGTGAACGGTACAACCGTGACTCTAGGTTCCAGCATTGCAGTGCCCACAGGCACACAACTTTCTTTTGTCGGTTTCCCTGAAGTGTTGGTAACCTGGAATGCAACATTCCAAGGTATGACCAATACTGCTGGCGTTTAATTAAGGAGCTAAATCATGGCTATTTCACGCGCACAACTATTGAAAGAGCTGCTCCCAGGATTGAACGCATTGTTCGGTCTAGAGTATGCACGTTATGGCGAAGAGCACAAAGAGATCTATGAAACAGAGACCTCTGAGCGTTCATTCGAAGAAGAGACCAAATTGTCTGGTTTCTCTGCTGCACCAGTCAAAGGCGAGGGCACAGCCATTTCCTATGATAATGCACAGGAAGCATGGACAACTCGTTATAACCACGAAACCATTGCTTTGGGTTTTTCAATCACTGAAGAAGCGATTGAAGATAACTTGTATGACTCTTTGTCTGCACGTTACACCAAAGGCTTGGCCCGTGCCATGGCTTATACCAAACAGGTTAAAGCCGCAGCAGTTTTGAACAACGCTTACAATGCCGCTTATGTTGGCGGTGATGGCGTATCTTTGTTGAACTCTGCTCACCCATTGGTCAATGGTGGTACCAACGCTAACACTCCTTCCGTAGCTGCTGACTTGAATGAGACTTCTCTTGAGAATGCCGTCATTCAGATCGCTGCCTGGACAGACGAGCGTGGCCTTTTAATCGCCGCTAAGCCCAAGAAGTTGATTGTTCCTCCAGCACTACAGTTCGTTGCAACCCGTTTGCTCGATACTAAATTGCGCGTTGGTACAAACAACAATGACGTTAATGCTATCGAGAACAATGGTTCGATCCCCGAGGGTTACACCATTAATCACTTCTTGACCGCAACTAACGCATGGTTCTTGACTACCGATGTACCAAATGGTCTAAAGCATTTTGTACGCACACCGCTACAGAATTCAATGGATGGAGACTTTGATACAGGGAACGTTCGCTACAAAGCCAGAGAGCGTTACTCATTCGGTTGGTCAGATCCATTGGGAATCTATGGTTCTTACTAATTAAATCAAGCACTTAGCTAGATTGGAAGGGACTCTTGTAGTCCCTTTTCTTTTGTTGTATAATTACTCGTATCGTATAACAGGAGTATGATATGGAGTATCCAGACAACAGGGCTGAGGCAAAACGTATAGGGGCAACGCATTACTTTACGGGAGTAGCGTGTATTCGCGGGCACATTGCTTTACGCAAGACCAAGGGATCATGTGTAGAGTGTATGAAAGAGGACTGGGTAATTGATAATGAAAAGCGCAAGGAGAAGCCAAAGTCTGAAGCCGCTAAAGAAGCTGGACGACGTTATTACGAGCGCAATAAAGAATTGGTAAAAGCCAGATCAAATGC
>DAIQAR010000049.1:0-8569 GCA_036781605.1 Candidatus Nanopelagicaceae bacterium | reverse complement strand
GCTTTGGTTTTGCTACTGGCTGTGTAATCTTTCAAAGCCTCTTTGAGCTCAGTTGCTATTCCTATGTAGTCAACGACAAGACCGCCAGGCTTGTCCTTAAAGACACGGTTCACTCGTGCAATTGCTTGCATCAAGTTTGCACCCTTCATGGGCTTGTCGACGTACATGGTGTGACAAGGCGGGGAGTCATACCCAGTTAGCCACATATCTCGAACGATGACAATCTTTAGCGGGTCTTCTGGGTCTTTAAACCGCTCCTCAAGCTCTTCTTTCTGTGGCTTTGTGTAGGCATGTGGGCGAATCTTCTCATCGTCGGATGCCGAGGAATGAAAAATGATTTTTATTGCGCCTTTACGAAAATCATTATCGTGCCATTCAGGTCGAATTTTGATTATCTGGTTGTATAAGTCCACGCAGATATTTCGACTCATGCCTACAATCATCGCTTTGCCGTCTTTCATTAACGGCGATGAGCACCTATCCTCAAAATGCTTAACGATGTCCTCAGCTATCTTTTCAATTCTTGGCGCAGCACCAACTATTTGCTCAATTGCAGCCCACCGCTGTTTTAAACTGGATTGAGCTATCTCGTCCTCGTCCTCCAACAAATCTTCGGCAAGCTCATTTAATTCCTTTTTAGCCGCTTCTGGAAGCTCTAGAGAAACCAAGCGGCTCTCATAATAAATGGGAACGGTAGCCCCGTCTTCGTTGGCCTGAAGCATGTCATACACATCGATTTCATCGCCAAAGACCTGTCGAGTGTTTCGGTCAGCGGCTGCCACTGGCGTTCCCGTAAAGGCAAGGAATGTTGCGTTAGGAAGTGCATCTCTCAGATGCTGGGCGTATCCAACTTTAAACTTATCTCCCGATATTCGTGCGGAGAACCCATATTGTGAGCGATGAGCTTCGTCAGTAAATACGAAGACATTTCGACGCTCAGTGAGCACTGGGAACTTGTCCTCGTCTTCATCAGGAGCAAATTTCTGAATGGTCGTGAATATAACCCCGCCTGAAGCTCGATTAGCGATTTTGTCACGCAAATCCTGACGGGAGTCAGCCTGCTCAGGTGTTTGCCGCATCAGTGCTTTAGCATCCATAAAAATATCAAATAGTTGGTGGTCGAGATTATTTCTGTCGGTAACCACAACGACAGTCGGATTCTTCAATACTTTGCTGGTGGTTAGCATTCCCGCTAGGCAAGACATTTCATAGCTTTTACCTGAACCTTGGGTGTGCCACATGAGCCCGCCGCGACCATCACCATTTTCGGCACTCGCCGTTAATGCCCTCTGATACGCCTTCTCCACGGCGTAGAACTGGTGATAGGCAGGAAGCATCTTATAAGTGTTCTTGCCCGTAACAAAAATGGAGAAGTGCTGAATAACTTCGAGCAAAGTATGGGGGTTCAAGAATCCTTCAACAAGAGTTTGTGTTTGTCCAAATGCTCCATGAGGGTCCCGCTCTACTCCATCTGCAGAACGCCATTTAGTAAATCTTTCCTTGTCGGCTGTCAGACTTCCCACCAAAGCATCCGAGCCATCGGCTATGACAAGGGCGACGTTGTAGTAAAACAAACGAGATATCTGTTCTTTGTAGGTCTGTATCTGGTTAAACCCTTTCCAGACATTTTCATCTTCGTTATCTGGACTCTTTAGCTCAATGACAACAATTGGTAAACCATTGAGAAATAGGACTACGTCAGGTCTGCGGCTACCTGCATCAGAGTCATGAGTTACACTGAATTGGTTGACGGCAAGCCACTCATTATTTTCTGGTTTATTGAAATCCACTATCCAGGCTAGTTTTGTTGATTCCTCACCATTGGTCTCGCGAACAGAGATAGGCATGCCTTCTGTCATCCAAGTAGAGATGAGCTGATTGGCACGCAAGATATCGGTCTCTCCAGGTGACGCCAATTTCTGACGCAAAGTACGAATCGCCTCTTTTGGAAGACCTGGATTAATTCGCGCTAACGCTTCCTCCACGCGGCTACCGAGGATGACTTCCTTGTAGTTTTCACGTTCGGGAGCAGAACCATCGGGGGCAATCTCAGGTCCATGCATGTACTCCCACGCCTCGGGTAGCCACTCTAGAAACTGGACCTCATACGCATCTTCGCCAGTGAACTTCATGATGCCAACTTATCCTCAGGTATTTTAAGTTCACCTGATATCAAACGAGGGAGTAACGAATCTCGTAAATTCCCCAGAATCTTGGATTGTTCTTCGAGTAGCCACTTTTGCTTTAGTAATGGCTCAACTGTCGCGCGAAAGGCTTGCGTTGCCTTTTCTGTTGGTTGAATAATCTTGTGAAGTACAAAATCAGGCCAATGACCTTTATAGGAATCAAACTGCTGTTTACCTTCCACGGCAAAATACAACCACATGACATCAACCTTGTTTCCTAAGAGTGGAAAGACGTTTTGTATTACCGAAAATGGATAGCTAATAAGACGCAAGGAACATGTGTGATTTGCAAAGACTACGAGTGGCATCTCTGGGGATGCAAAAACTCCAGGTTCTTCATCATGGAAACCAACCACGCCAGATTTTCCTTGGTCTAGTACTGGAACAGAACCCGAAGGGAATGAAGTTTTAGAGTCAAAGAGCTTTCCAACTTTTTGTTTAATAACTGAGTCCCCTATAGAACGGATGCTCCAGCCTTTAGGAATTAACCCGAGCTCCGATTCCTCCATAGAGTTAGGGAAAAGCGCCGAAGTCGCAGCATCCATGCCAGCTGGTTTCTCCCCCGCCATCTTTGCCTTTACTGGGTCGAAATCTATAAACCAGGATTTGAAGATGGTTTGCGCGATGTCCTCTAAGGTCTTGCACACAGCATTGTTCGTTGAAATCTTCGAATCTAAGTTTCGAAGTGCCCAGCCTATTTTCTCTTGAATAGCTAAATCTAGAAGGGGAACCTTTATCTGAGTTAGGTGATTTCTGTTGAGGGTTGGAACTGTGCCACCAGCATTAAATGATTTGAAGTCGATAGTCTTCAAAACATAGTAGACAAACGTAGGTGAGTTTCCATGAAAATCTTTTACAAAGAGGGTTGTATTCAAGGGCCAAAATGGTCTTGTAATCAGTTGGGGGGTTCCTATCGACCCGCTTCGCCCGAGAACTACACATTCGGTCTCCACTTTGGCTTCATTGTGAAATCCAACTGGGCCATTCGCCGCAATTATCGGTATTTCACCTGGGATACGCTCGTGGGCGGGAAGGTCGAACCCACGTTGTAATGTTATAAATGTTTCCAGGGATGTAGTTTTATAAGTCATATCCAAAACCTTTAAGCTGTTTAGATATTACTGCTTCAAGTCTATGAGACTCCTCAAGCTGTTCTGAGAGCTGATTAGTTAAAATCTGCATGCGAGTTGCAAAATCTTCATCATTCTCGGACTCAATTTCCTCGGTGCCGATATATCGACCAGGCGAAAGTGAGTCACTATTTTTTGCTATTTCATCACGATACACAGACTTGCAGAATCCATCAATGTCTGTGTATTTGCCTTCACACCAATTATTGAAAGTGTCGGCAATGCGAGCGACTTCTTCTTCACTAAATTCAATCTGTGTTCTTGAGATTGCAGTTCCTAGTTTGCGGGCATCTATAAAGAGGACTTGGTTATTGCGATTAGTTTTCCACTTGCTCTTATCCTTATTAAAAAACCACAACGAGCTTGGAATTTGAGTATTAAAAAAAAGCTGACCAGGTAAGTCAATAATGCACTCAATAATGTCATCGTCCAAAAAGGCTTTGCGGATAAGGTCATCGCCGCCTTGAGTTGAAGTTAGTGTGCCACGCGGCATCACAATACCCGCCCGACCCTTTGGGGCAAGATGATGAACTGCATGGCTCATCCATGCGTAGTTAGCAGGACGTTCGCGTGGAACCCCATACTTTTTCCAACGCACATCACCAGATAGCTGTTCCTTTGGATAACTAGCATTGCTACCGAATGGAGGATTCATCAAGATGTAGTCGAAGCGCATATCTGGGTGCTGGTCTTCGGTAAATGTATCCCCGTGGGATTTGCCTAAATCAAAATCAATTCCCCGAATTGCCAGATTCATTGCGCAGAGGCGACGTGTAGTTGGATTGGACTCTTGCCCATAGATGGAGATGTTGCCCAGTTTGCCCCCATGGGCTTCGACGAATTTCTCGCTTTGAACAAACATTCCTCCAGAACCACAGCAAGGGTCATAAACGCGACCATTGGTCGGTTGAAGTACCTCAACGAGGGTCTTAACGATTGAAGGAGTCGTATAAAACTGACCACCTAGCTTGCCCTCAGCCGATGCGAACATGCCCAAGAAATACTCGTATACCTGCCCAAGAATGTCGGAGGCTTCATGCTTATTCTGACCAAAGCTAATGGACCCAATAAGGTCGACTACAGCCCCTAAATCCGAAGCTGGGAGCTTTGCATCGGCGTAACGACGTTCAACAATGCCTTCAAGCTTTGGATTTTCCTGTTCAACTTCGTATAGAGCATTATCAATTCGCTGGGCAATATCTGGCTGCTTCGAGTTCTCCTGAATAGATGACCATCGAGAAATTTCGGGAACCCAGAAAACGTTTACTGCCTTGTAGTAATCCCGCTCATTCAGGGCATCGGCGCGACGCTTTTCATCCTTCTTGAAGGTGTCGCTCCTCGGGTCGGAAAACTGCTTTTCAAGTTCAGACCGACGCTCAACAAATGAATCTGAGACATATTTGAGAAAGACCAACCCCAAAACGATGTGCTTATATTCTGCGGCATCCAAATTCTTGCGAAGCAGATTGGCTGTATCCCAGTACTTCTTGAGCTGGTCGGATGTCAGTGCCATGGGTAGAAGATACCGAAGCTACCCGACAAATGCCCATTTTTTAGGTCCAACTCCTACTTTTACCCAACCTTCATGCACGATGGGCGCAATATAGAGTCACGAAAGTAATTCAATGTCGGCAGCTTCTATTACTATGAAGTCCTTGTCACATCGTTTTGGAAATTTTTTCAAGAAATGCTGATTGAATGGGGTAGAGAAGTGAAAAAGTACTTTCGAGTGATGCTTGGTAGCGGGAGTAAATATGCCCAAGAATGCTTAGAACATAATTTTGTAGGAATAGATTTTGGATTCAACGAATCATTGAAGCCGTACATAGTTGGTACATGGTCCGAACACAAAGATTCTCTCAAAGAAGCTTTTAGCAAATATAACCCTAACAAAACTCCAGTTGGCCTTGGATTGTCCACTGGCGCACTTTCCAGCTTTGGGTCTTGGCTAGAAGTCGGCGATATTGTTCTTTCTCCACTCAGTACCAAGGAACTTAAAGCAGGAATCGTAGTCGGTGATTATGAATACGTGCCTGGCGGAATATTGCCTCACCGTCGTAAAGTCGAGTGGTTTCCAACAGTTATACCTCGTACTGATTTGTCGGAATCTATGCAGAACTCAATCAAGAGCACAAATACTCTTATAGATATCTCAAAATTTGCATCAGAAGTTGAATCAATTATCGATAGCCGCCCAGCCGACGTACTCTTTACTAAAGATGTAAATGTCGAGGACCCATCAGCCTTTGCTATTGAAAAGCACCTTGAGGACTTTCTGATATATAACTGGGCTAATACTGATTTGGCAAAAGATTATGACCTACTCACAGATGAGGGTGAAGTCGTAGCTCAACAGTATCAATCTGATACAGGTCCAATCGACATTTTAGTCATTAGCAAAGATAAGAAAGAGTACCTAGTTATAGAACTAAAAAAAGGACGTGCATCGGATGTTGTGGTCGGACAAATTTTGCGGTATATGGGTTTCGTAAAAAATGAACTTGCCGTTAATGGAGAAAACGTGCGCGGAATTATTATTGCGCTTGAAGATGACCTAAGGCTAAGAAATGCAATTACTATGATTCCGAGCGTTGAGTTTTATCGTTATGAAATCAACTTTAAGCTAAAGCCTACCAACTCAAAATAACTCTTACAAATAAGCATGCAGTAACGGCATTTCGTCTTCATGACCATTTGAATCATCAAATACTGATACTCCACCTCGCCAGGATTCAGGAAGAGTTGGCAGAAAGGAAGCGAGCGCCTCATCGGCAGTCGCAGCCACAACAGTTTTTACAGGGCGTTTAAAGGAGCCCACTTGTTCATAAACGATATGAAAGTGAGGTAATTCGGGACAGGTCTTCTCTTCCATACCCGCAGATTACTCTCCTGGTATGACAGCCGAAAATTAGCCCTCTAGTCCTTAGGGACCTTTCCACTTTCCCCAGGTGACGCCAGCATCCTAAAAAGTTTGGCGTATTTAAGTTGCTCGTCAATAGTCGAAGCATGGTGCATGTTAATCTGCTTTTGCCGCTTTGAACGCACGGCTTTCAGCGCAGCGGCTTCCAGGGGAGTTCTTTGGCTTTGAGATTTAAATTGCGTTATGTCGGTATTCATATGTCCTTCTTAGGTTTTTCGTTCGGCTACTGCGCGATGTAACCCTCGGGTTTTCATACGCGTGACCAGGTTTCCATGGGGTTTTGGTGAGTTGGTGCTTAATACGAATGATTTCAGATTAACTAAGGCAATCAATCTTGCAGAAAATCACTTATGCAAGATGATTTTCCGCTTTTTCAGCTTCTCATTTCAATCTTGCTATCATGATAAAAGACTAGCAATCAACTACTACAACTTGTTGGCGTCGGGAAATATATTCCTTTACTTGTTGTGCTGTGAAGCGACGATTCCTTCCTACTTTTATGCTGTCAATCTCCTTGCGTGAGACCAAGCTATAAATGGTGCCTCGAGATACGTGTAGGTAGTCAGCGACTTCATTTGGTGTGTAAAGGCTAGGAATTTCCATAATCTCTCCAATCTGCTGGGGTTATGTATAAGGATGACAGTCAATCTTGCTTCTGTAAGGGTAAACCTGCATCTTTGCAACTTCGGTAACCTGTTTTAGGTGACTAGGTGGTCGAAGTTGCAAAGGTTGCAAAGGTTGCAGCTATTTATTCCAATCGGAGCATGTATGAACTACGGCGGTCTGACTTAAGTAGTTGAACTCGAATAGTCACACCATCGCGCTCCAGGGCGAAGTAACGCTGCTTCTTATTTCCTACATAGTTGCCCGCTCTCGTGGATTCTGAACGGGTAGGCTCGTGATACTGACCAGGTTCGACCCAATGCTCTTGAACTTCCAGGTCGTGGTTGTGAGCAAGGCTCATCAACTCCTTGATATGCACGGGCTTCTCACCATGAGCGTCCCACCAGACATCAACAAAATCGTGAAGTTGCAGATTCTCGATATCCACATTGTCACGCTGCGTGCTCATATCGGACATGAAGCCTTCAACTCCTGCGTTCTGCAAAATTCCACCCATGACTTTGGAAAACTCCTCGAAGCTACCAAGAGGGGTACCTATCCAGGCGGGTCGTCCAGCCTCAACATAAGCCATAACAATGGTGATGCACGCATCAATTAAGAGTGCACGATTTTCCTTCACCCATGGCATCAGTGGGTAGTGGCGAAAACCATCGCGAAGATGTGGCGCCTCAGTTTTGGGAACTAATCGCACCTCAATAAAGCGTCGATTCAGTTGACCTGAGAAGCGGGGATTATTTCCCGTAGCAACCCATGGACCAAGATTAGGCAGCTTCGGCGCGTTATTTCCGCCGAGTAAGCGGTCAGAAAACGTAACCGAGGTGAGAACCGATGCTAGGACATCGGAATCAATATTGTCACCGCTCACGTTGTCTAATACATAGGGACCACCCCCGCTATACAAGTGAGTTGTAATCTGCTTGCGACGTTCTTCCTCGGACTTAGAAAAGACCTTCATGGGTACCTCAAATCCGAGGGATGGATATAGAAGTGTCATTGAGAGGAGCGAGGCACCTGAACCTGCAAGGGGTTTATCCAAGAGGAACAGAGGCGAAACACCGCCAAATAAGTTTCGGGCAAAGTCATGCAACATGAGAGCCAGAGCGTGGGCACTGTCTTGAGCTGAGCCGAAGGGGAAATCCACCAAACATTCCTCAAGGATAAACTTCACAGCATCTTGAGCTGTTGCAAAGTTCTTACCTGTGCCAAACTTAGTGTTACCAAGGCTCACATCACGGATACGATAAATTTGTGAAGTTTCATCGTAGCCAAAGTCTTGAACGAGTCGACCATCCGCGGTAATTACTGGAATTGAAGTAACCTTCTTCAATTCTGGTAGCGGAGGTTTGATTGTCTGCAACATATCTTCGACGACCGCATCCGCGGGGTCCGATGGGATTAATGAACCCGACTTTGTAGGCTTCATCCAATCCGCACTTCTCGCGAACTCATGACGAGCGGACTTGGCATTCAGGATGTTCCACCCCGCTTGTTCCGCATTGATGCGCAAAATCCCAGCGCTATTGCGAAAGAGCTTTGGGGGTTCATTGGTTACATAGGTTGCAGCCCAAGCTTGAGCAGCTTTTGTGGGCAAGGAGCCCGTTTGAGTCACCACGATGCGCTTTTCAGGCAACCCAAGTTCTACAGGTGAATGAATTCCTCCACGAAATGGGCAGCTTTCACAATCTACGGCTCCATGAAGTGAACTAGCA
>DAIQAR010000048.1:0-8677 GCA_036781605.1 Candidatus Nanopelagicaceae bacterium | reverse complement strand
GGCAGAGCCGGGGGATTTACAGTCCCCTCCCATTGGCCGCTCGGGCAACCCGCCAAGGTCTTCTTTCAACGCAGCAAGCTGAGATTACTGCATGCAGGCTAGTTGACGTAATCCGATTCTGGAACGCCGGAAGGCAGGGCGATAAAAGTGCATGAGTCCTATTAGACAAGCTGACGTAAACGTTCGTGCATGGGTTCAGGATCTACGTCAATTCCAGTCCAATACTTTATTCCAAGAATTCCTTGATTGACCAGCATCCCAAATCCATTAAGCACAGTGCATCCTTTCGCCTGAGCATCTTGAATTAAATGGGTCAATGGTGGATCTATCACAACATCAGCAACAATCATGTTTGGTTGAAGCGAATTGGTATCAAGTTCTAGGCGGGCTGAACGGTTTGGACTCATTCCAATCGAAGTAGCATTCACAACGATATCTGTACTTTCAGGAATTTTAAATGTATTAGTCCAATGTACATGTGTCGCGTGACTCTTGGTTTTTGAATTTATGAGCTCTGCTAACTCTTGCCCACGTTTGAAATCACGATTGACGATCACGATAGATTTAGCTCCTGCGAGAGCGACTTCGACTGCTACCGCACGCGCTGCCCCACCTGCTCCAAAAATCACAACAGATTTTCCTGTTGGGTTTGTTACTGCTTGTAGGGATGCTAAGAATCCTTTCCCATCGGTATTTTCACCAATGAATTTCCCGTCGCGCAATACGGTGCAGTTAACTGCGCCGATTATTTTTGCAGATTCACCAAGACCATCTAGGTATTTAATGACTTCAATCTTGTGAGGAATTGAGCAATTAAAACCAATCCAGCCCATCGCCTTTGCCCCTGCAACAGCTGCACCTAAATTCTCGGGGGTCACTTCGCAATTGATATAACGGAAGTTTATGTCGTGATGGCGAAATGCTGCTTCAACCATTTCCACAGAAGGATTGCCATTAGAGCCGACTGAAAAACAACCAACTAAATCTGAGCGAAAGTCCATGTCTAGATTCTATGTAGGAATGCAGCCCTTTGGAATAACATTAGTGCCGTGCAGACGAATATCAGTTCATTCGAGGAGATTGCTCTCGAGATTGATCGCCTATTATCAAAGGGTAAAGATCGGACCATCCTGGGTATTGTCGGTAAGCCTGGAGCTGGTAAATCCACAATTACCAGCAAGATTATGGAATATCTGGGTGGCAAGTCGGTGGCCTTGTTTCCTATGGATGGTTATCACCTGAGCAATCAGGTATTGGTGGATCTAGGACGCAGAGATCGAAAAGGTGCACCGGACACTTTTGATGCTTCCGCCTTCACGTCACTCTTAGGGCGAATTAAAAACGAAACCGATAAAAATATTTATTTTCCAATATTCCATCGTGAATTGGAAGAATCTTATGCAGCGGAGGGTGTAATTCCTGCTGGAACCAAATTAGTTCTAACGGAAGGTAACTATCTACTGCTAGATACCCCAGAATGGGCAGGAGTCCGCCCTCTGCTGGACGAGAGTTGGTACTTAGCTCCCAGTGATTCAATCCGTCAAGTGCGCTTAATTTCCCGTCACGAAAATTATGGCAAGAGCAAAGATGCTGCACGCGAGTGGGCGCTTGGCTCAGATGAGAAAAATGCAGAGATTGTTGAATCTACTAAGAAATACGCTTCTAAAATTGTAATTCTGTCGTAATTTATACCTTTAGTTAACTTGCTCTTCTGAGTATGACGAGTGTGATTTTAGTGCAGCAGCGAAAACTTTATGGGACATGAGTACTTCATCAACTGTGGCGCAACTAAATTTGTCTCCAAGTTTGCCCGCACGTTCAGCGAAGTAGGCAGCCCACATTTGCAATAAGGAATCAGGGAAACCAAATTCAAATATTCCCCCTGTGATAACTGGCCAATTTGTCTTATGTCCTGGCTGTAGCTCACTCCATATTTGCTCACCGTTTAAATAAGAAAAACGGTTATAGGTGGCTGGGGTACGAGTTGAAAAATGTACTCCACCTTTCATACCCATTGCACTAAAGAACCATGTATTGCTCTCACCTGGTGCGATTCGCTTCATCTCCCAAATCATTGGGAACTCACGAGCATCTGTACTTGTTGTTCCCTTAATTGCAAGGACCGCATTATCAAATGTGTCACAAGGAACTTCATTTCCTTTGTTGTCTTTACGTGTTTTAACAATGTCATCAAGAAGTGAGTAGACCTTTTTAGGATTAAGACCTAGGCGCAAAGGCACATGCGCTACATGCATTCCAAGATCGCCCATGACCCCGATTTCACCGCAGAACTTCACCTGACGCTTCCAATTTGTTGGTTTGCTTGTATCTAAATCAGAGGAATGCAGGAATCCTGATCTGATTTCAACAATCTCACCCAACGCTCCTGATTTCACAAAGTTAATCGCAGCTTGAGCACCTGGATAAAAAGGCATTTCACTTGATACGCGAACAAAACTCTCGCTTGCTTTTACAGCTCTAACAATTCTTTCAGATGCACCTAGATCAATTCCAAAAGGCTTCTCTCCTAAGAAATCCTTGCCAGCTGCAATCGCAGCTAGATAAATCTCTTCATGAAGATTATGTGGAACGGCAATATAAACAACATCAATCTCAGAATTAGCCAGAAGTTCTTTATAGTCGCTGTAGATATGTGGGATATTGGCGTTTTTAAACCACCCTTGGACATCAGGTGATGGGTCAGCAACGGCAATTACATCTGGACGTACAGGGTGATCAACAAGTGCATCCCAGCGCCTGGTTGCAGCAACAAGCTCTTTGCCCATAAGACCGCCACCGATAATGCCTACTTTGACGCTCTCCTGATTACTCATACTTGTTGCTACTTCAAAATAGCGAGCGCAGTGTCGACAGATGCACCCTCGTGAAGCATCGCCATCAGTGCGCGAGTCATATTCGCAGGGGTTGCGTGTTGAATGATGTTGCGGCCATAAACAATTCCGGCGGCGCCCATCTGTAACACTTCAAAAGTTCTCTCCAATAGTTCCTTATCGGCAACACGGCCTCCGCCACGGACAAGAACAGGGATCTTACCTGCAGTCTTAATTACATGAACATAATCTTTAGGGTCATCTGTTGGATCGGCTTTAATGACATCGGCTCCTAGTTCAACCGCTTGGCGAACAAGAGGCACAACTTTCTCGAGGTTTCCATCAGATGTGTACCCACCACCATTTACTTCTTTCATAACAAGTGGCTCAACCATAAGCGGCATTCCATAGTGATCACACTGCGCCCGTAGGGCAACAATGTTTCGGATACATGCTTCCCGCATCTCTGGCCTCGATGGAAGGTCAAGAAGATTCACAACAACAATTGCCGCATCTAGACGGACTGCGGTGAGCACTGGATCATTGATTGAAATGCTAAACATGTGGTCTGGAAGTTGTTTGCCATAAACATTCGCGACATCTGTGCGCAGAACAAGGCTTGGGCGATCCTTTTGGTCAATTTCCTGCAGGAGCCTTGCTTGGCCAATTGTGAGCTGAATGGCATCAGGAGCAGCGGCGACCAAAGTGTTCACAGCGGCCTGCATATTCTCGATACCCGCAAGAAATGAACCCTCACCAAAAAAGCCGTGGTCAACTGCGATATCTAGGCATCGACCTTTGTTAAATAAACGTGAGAGTCGAATCGATGCATCTGACATAAGGCTTCTCTTTCTCTATATGAGTTATCGGTGAAGTCTATTCCAATTCTGGCAGGCAACGTATAGTTGCCTCATGCCCGCATACAAACTGCCTTCCAACCAATTCGATCATTTCTACAAAGGTGGTAACCGAATCGGCGCCCTGCGTCATGGACCCGGCGGGCCAATGCGACCAGAAGAGTGGATCGGTTCTATTACAACCAGATTTGGTGAGCCTCGCATAGGTCTCTCAACTCTTCCGACAGGCGAGTTGCTGATCGATGCACTTAAAGCAAATCCAGAAGAGTGGCTAGGAAGTGAGCATCTTGCAACGTATGGCGTGAGCACAGAACTTTTGGTCAAGCTCTTAGATCCAGACCAACGCCTTCCTGTTCATTATCACCCAAATCGCAAATTTGCTAAGGAACATCTCTCACTTAAACACGGTAAAACTGAAGCGTGGATTATTTTAGAAGCTCCTTCAGATGCTTACGTTGGTTTAGGTTTTAGTGAAGAAAAAACTAAAAAAGAAGTTGCGGCGATGGTTGACGCTAGGGATTCAGATGGACTTCTTGCCTCACTTCAAAAGTTCCCTGCAAAACCAGGAGATGCAATCTTGGTGCCAGCAGGAGTTCCTCACGCCATTGGTGCTGGGATATTTGTTTTAGAGTTGCAAGAGCCAACTGATATGTCAGCGCTTCTTGAATGGAACGACTTCGCTGTTGATGGCGTAAAAGATGGGCACCTTGGTTTAGGTTTTGACACAGTTCTTGATGCACTTCGCTATACACCGATTGAAAACGATGAAGCACAAAAACTCGTCACACCACAACGTCTATTTGGACAATCTGACGCAGCTGTCTTCACACAAGCTGCTAATCCATATTTCCGTGCAGATTACCTAACCGGTAAAGCAAGCAAAATTGAGGCCGGTTTTGGAATTCTTCTTATCTTAGATGGCTCAGGCACACTCACATTTGATGGCGCTGAAAAAATGGACATCACTAAGGGCGATGCAATCGTAATTCCACATGCGAACGGTAACTGGACCTTAAATGGTGCCAGTGGAATCGTATGTAGGCCTCCTGATGCACAATTTGCAAGCCTGGCCATATAAAGGGGATTAAAACTTGCTTGATGTACTTGTTGGAATTGATGTAGGAACAACACGTATTAAAGCTGTTGTTACCGACCTTAAACTCAACTTACTTGCAGAAGCTGCTATCCCAACTCCCTGGGTTCATGACAATAATCTTTCAGATATCGATATGGACTTACTTGCTCAGGCGACAATAAAAATCGCATCAGATGCTGTGAGCAAAGCAAATGGCCAAGCGGTGGCAATAGGTATTACAGGGATTGCAGAATGTGGGGCTCTTCTAGATGCTGACTGCAAGCCACTTGTCCATGGCTTTGCTTGGCATGACCCCCGTGGAAATTTAGAAACGATAGAGCGGGTTATTGGCAAAGAAAACTTTGAAAGCACTGTCGCTGCGCAAATAACCTCAGTTGTCAGTGTTGCAAAAGTTTTGTGGCAGCAACAGAACTATCCTCAAGCAAAGAAGGCAAAATATTTTGTTGGCGCACCTGAGTACATCATGTTTACTCTTGGCGCCGATCTCACTAACGAACTATCAATTGTCAGCCGAACTGGATTTTTAGATATTGCAGCAAAGGCTCCCTGGAAAGAATCTGTTGATTTAGTGGGTGGTGGCCCTGACTTCTTAGCCCGTTTAGTCGGTGCTGGTGAGGTTATTGGAAAAGCAAATGATTCAGCGCCTGCAAACTTGCGTGGGGCTGTTCTGACAATTGCAGGGCATGATCATCAGACTGCTGCTTATTATTTGGGCGCAATAGAAGATGCTGCCTTATTTGATTCGATGGGAACCGCTGAAGCAATTGTGCGCACATACAAAGGGGTGGTTTCTAAAGAATCGATGTCGCGATTAGCAAAGCATGGTGTAAATGTTGGCTGGACCGTCATCCCTGATCACCAGATGATTCTTGCGGGGCTTCCAACAGGAATTTCACTTGAGCGTATGAGCACGATGCTTGGCGCAACAACGCTAGAGGCAAGAAGCGCTCTTGGCACAGCTGCAACACAAGCGGATCGCAGTCGCCATGAACTCAAAGTTGACGGCTCATATCCCCGCCTCAACATCACGGGCGTAACTGATGGTTTGACTCCAGCACATCTCTGGCGCGCAGCTGTTGAAGACCTTACTGAACTTTATGACAACACATTAAATGCAATTTCTAAGGAAGTTGGTAAATATCATCAAGTAGTTATTGGCGGTGGATGGATTCATAATCCAATGGTAAGAGCGGCTAAAGAAAAAGAATATGGATCATTTAGGGTTGCGGATAAAGCAGAGCCAGGGGCTATGGGTGCTGCTGAATTTGCAGGTGTGGCTCTAGAGGTAATAAACCCCCGCTGGAAGTAGGAGATAAGAGGGTGATTTTCTCTTTCTCATAATGAGCCGTAGATTTAGCGCATGGAGAACATGACCCTTTGCATTGATTGCGGAGGCCTTGGCATAAAAGCTTCAGTCCTTGATGATCAGGGGACGATGCACGCACAGCCAATAGTCGTACCAACACCCTATCCACTTTCACCGCAGCGCCTTCTTGAAGTCTTTGAAGAGATGGCTGAAAGACTTCCAAAGAGCAATCGAATTACTATTGGTATTCCAGGAATGATCCGACATGGTGTTGTAGTTGCAACCCCTCACTACATCAATATCAAAGGTCCCCGCACAAAACCAGATCCAGAGTTGAAGGCAGCTTGGCAAGGTTTTGATATGAAGACCGCAGTTGAAAAGAAATTTAATCAACCGGCATTAGTTCTCAATGATTCAGAAGTTCACGGGGCCGGCGTTGTATCCGGTTCTGGATATGAAGTTGTTTTCACACTTGGTACTGGGCTTGGTAGTTCAATTTTTGATGGTGGAAAGCTTGCTTCACATATTGAATTTTCACATTCAATTGTCCGTCGCTCTACAACATATGACATGTGGATAGGTGAGCATGAGCGTCGTCGTTTAGGAAATACATTCTGGTCACGCCGTATTCGCACAATGATTGAAGAATTCCGGCCTGTATTCCTATGGGACCGCGTTTACATTGGTGGCGGAAATTCTCGCTGCATTAAACCTATCGATATTGAGCGCATGGGAGATGACGTTGTTATCGTTCCTAACTCTGCTGGTATCACTGGCGGCGTTCGCGCATGGCAACTTGGTACCGAATAACAAGCAATGTCATCTAGCGCCTACGACCTGATCGCAATTGGGCGAACAAGTGTTGATATCTACCCTCTGCAATATGGAGTTGGACTTGAAGATGTTCAAACATTCCAAAAATTTCTCGGAGGAAGCGCCACAAATGTTTCTATTGCTGCGGCAAGGCATGGTCTTAAATCAGCTCTTATCACCAGAACTGGTAACGACCCTTTTGGAAAATATATTCACAAGGAACTCAAACGCCTTGGCGTAGATGACCGATATGTCTCATCAGTTCCTGAGCTTCTTACTCCTGTGGTTTTTTGCGAGATCTTTCCCCCAGATAATTTCCCACTTTATTTTTACCGCAAACCAAAGGCTCCTGATCTTGTGATCAATGTTGACGAATTGGATCTTGCAGCTATTGCTGATGCAAAGATTTACTGGTCAACTGTTACTGGTTTGTCTGAAGAGCCAAGTCGAAGTGCTCACTTTGCTGCTTGGAAAGCGCGTGGCAAGAAAAGCCACACAGTTTTAGATTTGGATTACCGACCAATGTTTTGGGGAAGCCCAGCACAAGCATCTGAGCAAATAGCTCAAGCGCTGCAATATGTCACTGTTGCAGTTGGAAATAAAGAAGAATGTGAAGTTGCTGTTGGAGAAAGCGTTCCAGAGCGCGCAGCAGATGCCCTCCTTGAACGTGGCGTTGAATTAGCGATTGTTAAACAGGGTCCAAAGGGTGTCATGGCAAAAACTCGAGATGAAATGGTTGAAGTTGCCCCTCATCATGTTGAAGTGCTCAATGGCCTCGGCGCGGGTGATGGATTTGGTGGGGCGCTTTGCTATGGGCTTCTCAACGGGTTGAGTTTGGAAGAGATGTTGCGATTTGCAAACATTGCAGGTGCAATCGTTGCTACCCGATTGGAATGCTCGACAGCAATGCCAACTACCGCAGAGGTAAACGCTATTCTCAAAGAAAAATATGCTGGAAAGTAATGGCAAAGTGGTTTTCGTGGCATTTGTGGACCCAAACGGTGCCGTTGACACTACTGATAAGTTAGCGCACGAGAAAAGGGAGCATTATGTCTAATTTGCCAATTGTTCAACACTGGATCGATGGTGCTGAATATGCAAGTAAATCAGGACGCACATCTCCCGTTTATGACCCAGCTCTTGGTGTGCAAACAAAAGAAGTAGCGTTAGCAAACTCCGCTGAAATTCAAGCCGCAATATCCTCAGCAAAGAAGGCATTTCCTGCATGGCGTGATCTATCTATCGCTGGCAGGCAGGCAATTTTGTTTAAATTCCGTGAATTACTTAATGCGCGTAAACCTGAGCTGGCCGAGATCATCACAAGTGAACATGGAAAAGTATTATCTGATGCAATGGGTGAAATTTCTCGGGGACAAGAAGTTGTTGAATTCGCTTGTGGTATCCCCCACCTATTAAAAGGTTTTTATTCAGAGAACGCATCAACTAATGTGGATGTCTACTCAACAAGACAAGCACTCGGTGTCGTGGGCGTCATCAGCCCATTTAACTTTCCCGCAATGGTGCCAATGTGGTTCTATCCAATTGCACTGGCAGCTGGTAACTGCGTAATCCTTAAACCATCAGAGAAGGATCCGACAGCGGCGATATGGATGGCAAAACTACTTAAGGAAGCAGGTCTTCCAGATGGTGTCTTCACTGTACTGAACGGTGATAAAGAAGCCGTTATGGTTTACTGACTAGCCCTGATGTCGCTGCCATTTCTTTTGTTGGCTCAACTCCGATTGCAAAATACATTTATGAAACTGGCGCTAAG
>DAIQAR010000047.1:0-8986 GCA_036781605.1 Candidatus Nanopelagicaceae bacterium | reverse complement strand
GTGACTCTTAATCACCGGGTCGGGGGTTCGAGTCCCTCACAACGCACTTAGATTTAGATCCATCTGGCACTCCCATTTCAATCACCCGCCCAACTGGTAATACCTCTGAGACGCCCTCCGATCAATGCTCTGTCAGCGCCCTACTCCCCGCTTGAACTATTTTTAAATTCTTGAATAAATGGAGCGAGAACATCTTTGAACTTGAGGATACTTTCGTAGAACCACTCAAAATATTCAATTTTGCGTGATTCATTGAAGACGTCATCCACTGGATTAAAAACTCTAAACCCGGAGGCTATGTTTGCTTCGAACCAATCCAGCTGGGTGCCGAAAGCCGAAATTAACTCATCTTCCTTATCGCGGAGAAAAGCACAGAAAAATTTATTATCTGAAATGTAAAGCTCTGTCGCCAGGCGGTTCTTAACTGTGTTGATAGTGACCGATATATGAGCAAGATATTCCCCCATGGTAAAAGTCATCCAATGTTGCGCTGCGGCTTTATGGTGCTTGAGCGCAGGGTCTTTTGTAGTCAAGTAATCACTGAAAGATGTCCAAAAATCGAATTGTTTGACTTGAAGTGGGCTCAACCCGTTACTACTTGTCGCCTTCTTAATTGAAGCAACCCAGTCATTCTTGACACTTATGACCTCAAACCTCGGTGCTGGCTTAGAATCTCCGATTTGCCAGACCTCAATACGGATTAGGAAGCAGCGAATCTCATCGTCTAGGTGCTCGTTTAACCATTCAATTGCTTTCAAATGCTCAGGCAAGACATCTTTTACTATCCAAATTAAGTACCGTGCATCAATTCCTGCTGCATATGTAATCACTTTTCCCAAGTGGTCATGATTTGTGGGTTCTAGCTGATTTTCGATGATTATCTGCTCATTGGTGTTTGGCTCTTTAGCCAGGATATCTATTTTGAATCGTCCTACTGAAACTTCGGTTCCGATTGGTTCAATTTCAATACCTAATTGCTCGGCAAGCACATCCAAGTTTTCTGGCTGTACTAGCCATGCACTGAAGTCTGTCGCCTCATGCTTCCAAACACTGCGAAGGTCAACTTTTTGCAATTTGCCAAGCTGTGTCATTCTGGCTTCCCCGCTTCTAGTGCTTCAACGATTGCTGAAAACTCTGTAAGAGCAGACTCTAGATTCTCCATAATCTCCCGCGCAATCACTTCTGGTGCTGGAAGATTGGCAGCATCTTCCAATGAGTCATCCTTAAGCCAGATAAGGTCGAGATTTACCTTGTCTCTCGCCATCAAATCTTCGTATGTATATACCCTAAAGCGCTCAGACTCTTTGCGCTCACTTCGGTTTTCCGGGTTATAGCAAGCAACAAAATCATCCAAGTGGGACCTGGTAAGCGGCGACTGTTTTAACGTGAAGTGCTGATTTGTCCGGAAGTCATAGACCCATAATTTAGAAGTCCATGGCTTCTCGGCGGCTGGCCTCTTGTCAAAAAAGAGGACATTAGCTTTCACGCCTGGCTTGTAGAAAATACCTGTTGGAAGTCGGACCAGTGTATGAACTTCAAACTCAATTAAAAGACGTCGTCGTAGGGATTCTCCAACACCTCCCTCAAACAAGACATTATCTGGGAGAACGACGGCTGCTCGGCCATTTATCTCCATAATCGTCTTAATGTGTTGAACAAAATTCAATTGCTTATTTGATGTTGTAACCCAAAAATCATCTCGAACAATATCGCTATCGACTTTTGAAACTTTCCCATCTGCGCCCATTATTGAACCTGATGAATGCGTTCCAAAAGGTGGATTGGCAAGAATCACAGAATATCTAGTACCTGGGTCTGAAATCAACGCACTGGAACCAGATTCGATTGGACTTTCGCTTTTAGGAGAGATAATTCCGTGCAAAAGCATATTCATGGCCGCTAATCTTGCAGTCTCCGGCACTAATTCGACGCCACTTACAAAATGCGTTTGTAAATGCTTCCTGTCCGTCGGCGATAAATTTTCCTGATGTGCGGCGTACTCATAGGCAGCGAGGAGGAATCCACCTGTTCCACAAGCAGGGTCGTGAACTGTGTCTTTTGCTGTAGGTCTAACAGCATCCACTATCGCGGTGATGAGTGGGCGGGGAGTGAAATATTGACCTGCGCCGGATTTAATGTCCTCAGCACCTTTCGACAAAAGGCCTTCATAGGCATCGCCTTTGATATCAACACCAGAAGCAGACCAATTCTCTTTGTCTATTAAATCAACAATTAATCTCTTCAATTTAGCTGGGTCTTGAATTTTGTTTTGAGCCTTACGAAAGATTACGCCTAGGACCCCTTGTTGCTTCGCCAAACTATCCAAAATCTTCTTATAAGTTTTTTCCAGCTGCTCACCTTCAGCGTCTAGAAGGAGTTGCCAAGAACAGTCGTTTGGAACAATCTTTTCTGGGTTAAGTGCTCGCGTTTCACGTTCATGCGCCATTTTAAGAAACAGCAAATAAGTGAGTTGTTCTGTGTAATCAAGTGTTCCCACGCCATCATCCCTGAGCACGTTACAGAAAGCCCACAGTTTATTTACCAATGCGGATGAATCAGACACTTACTACCCCTTTTGTTAGTTGGCCAGTGAATGCTGCTTGAAGAAGAGAGCGCCTTAATCCATTCGACTGCTTTTCCATGGCGTCGGCAGTATCGACTGCAGCATCAAGTAGAGACAGGTGATTTTCGATTTGCGCGACAATCTCCAGTTGCTCCTCCATCGGTGGGATAACTACCTGAACATTTTCTAAATCTTCACGTCTTAAACTTGGAGTTGCAGTGGAACTGTCCAACTTAACAAGTTCAAGTGAAGTAAGTTGGTATGTTAAGAAATCAATATCGAAATCACTTATAGTCGGCATATAGTAAGTTGTATCAATCGGATAGCAACCTTCTTTGAAAATCTGAATTGAACCGACATTGCCCTTACGCCCGATAACGATTGTAGGTTCTGACGTGAGCGGAGTCTTGGTGTAAGTCATTATGCCGGCGGACCCAACAACTGGAAACTCTGCAAATTCCAGTCGCAAGGATTTATCAATCGCTTTGCCGTATTTTACTTTGAAAATATCACCGAATCTCTCTTCTCGCCATTCTCCAGGGATATCCGGTTTAAGGAAAGTTCCATTCGAGTTGAGATTCCCAGAAAATGCAGCCTGCAGAAGCGACCTACGGAATTGTGAAGACTTAATTTTCGCTTGCTTTACATCAGCCAATGCGGCATCTAGGCGCGATAAGTGGTCTTCAAGGAGTTCAACAATTTTATGTTGTTCTGCCATGGGTGGGATGGGGATTTTAGTTCCTGAGATATCACTCGGCTTCAAATTGTTAATATTCGTACCTTTTGCGGTCGCAGACCAGTGGTCCCGAATCTCTGGACTTTGAACCAAGTACGAAAGATACTTTGGATGGATTGCCTTGGGGCGTATAACTGCGCAGAAAGCACCAAAAGTCGCACCATTTGTTTTGACAACTTGCGCACTCTTTCCGACAACTGTTATTGAACCGCTTGAAGCAGCTAGAAATATGTCGTTAAGTTTTAAGTATTGCTGAGTTTTTACAACTCGCTTTGGCACATAGACCATATCATCAAAATCTATCGAATCAACTTCCAAATTTGTTGCCCTAAGTAGGGGGACCGCATCTATATCGTTTGCCGACAGCGTGTCAGCTTTGGAGTAAGTCACTCCTCTAACAATTTCTGCAACTTCACCAATTGTAGAAAGTTGCCATCCGTCTGGAAGTTCGGTCATGAGGCGAGTTCCATATTCATGCTTTCAATCAGTTCAGTAACTGAATTACCTAGTTCAGCCAGCACGCCATCAGTTCCACCACGCTCCGTGAAGGGAGACATCTCTAAGTCCTTAACATCGAAGTGTGCGCTCTGCGAGATTGCATCTTTAATACGGTCTAGCCACCACTTTTGACTATCGGTGAATTTAACGCCTAAGTTTTCCTGCTGCAGTAACCAGCCCGCATACCGCTCCTCCACCAGCTGGGCATAAGGCACAAGTTCGTTCATTTGACCGAGAGTAAACCTGACCAGTGACACTAAATCAGTAGTCGTGTGAACAGCAGATTTACGGACCTTTGTAGGCTCCAGAGCCAGGTAGGCATTCCAGAGAACATCAACGGTCCAAGTTGGGTGAGGGCGTCTGATGCGCTCAGCAAGTTCCTTGATTTCCTTATAGGTGATGCTGACATTCTTAGGCTTGGAATAAAGCATCTGGATGGCAGTAATTTCATTCTTATTATCTTCAATGTACTCAATCCAGGATTCAACCAAACTCTTGGCCTTTGAAATGTCTACAACTCCCCTGGCATCAAGAAGCTCATCTTTATTTCCCTCGTCAAATATCAGGTCATGTGACAGCCGGATTTCGAGAATGCGCTGACGAAGCTGAGGGTTAGATGCAATTGGCGTGATTATTTGAGCAATGAAATCAGACATCGCCTTCTTTGTATCCTTTTTTCCGTCTTTATCAAGTGGAGCATTCTCGATAACTCCAGCCAAAGTATCGGGGTCGGCAATCTTTACAAGTTGTTGAGTGATTTCCTGTAAAGGAGTTCCTGCAAGTGCAGTGAGTTCTGCATTTTCACTAGGTGTGAGCTCTCGGCTTAGACGGGCAAGGCGTGAGGCAAGAGATGCAGTTTCATCCGCAGTAATTGTGAAGGTTGCTGCCTTTTCAAGAAGTGTTTTAAGGTTTACTGTCTTTGTACGCTCAAGTGGGGCGGCGTCGACAAAGTCATGCTCTGTGACTCCGACCGCGTCCACAATGACAAACCGCTCTTTATGCGTGGCATCTGGAGTGAGCGAAGTGAAGGAAGCATCATCCATGCTACGAGCGCCACGGCCCTTCATCTGCTCAAAGTAGGTACCTGAGCGAACATCACGCATGAAGAAGACACACTCGATTGCTTTAACGTCAGTACCTGTTGCAATCATGTCGACGGTTACGGCAATACGAAGAGTTGGAGAGTTGCGGAAATCCTGCAATAACTTCTTTGGGTCTTTTGCATTGTACGTAATCTTGGCAGCGAAGTCATTCCCTTTGCCGAATACTTGCATCACCTGAGTGACGATTTCTTCGGCATGGTTATCATCTTTTCCAAATATCAACGTCTTAGGAACTACCTTGCGACCAGGAAAGATTTCTGTGAATAAGCGGTCCCGGTAAGTTTCTAGGACTGTTCGTATCTGGCTCTTGCTCACCACACTACGGTCGAGTTCACTAGCATTGTAGGAAATTTCCTCGTCAAGAATCTCAAGGCGCTGATCTCTAGTTCGCTTGTCGAGAACTGGAACTACGGTCCCAGCTTCGATTGTTCCACCTTCTTCCGACATTTTCGTCTTTATTCGGTAGACCTCGAAATCTACGTTTACTTTATCCGCGACAGATTGCGGAAACGTATACTCCGATACAAGGTTTTGTTGAAAGAAACCCAAAGTCTGCTTAGTAGGTGTTGCCGTCAGGCCAACAACGTGTGCATCAAAGTACTCAATTACCCCGCGCCAAAGTCCATAGATGGAGCGGTGGCATTCATCCACAATCACCAAATCAAATGCCTCGGGTGGCAAATCTGGGTTGTACTGAACTTCTACTGGCGCGTCAGGAACATAGCCATCAAGATTTGGGTCATCGTTCTCCGTAACTGTTTGACCTTTTAGTACGGAGAAGACTCTTTGGATGGTGGAGATAACGACAGCCGACGAACCGACCATCCCACTTCCAGTTAACTTATCGACGTTATAAAGGTCAGTGAATTTTCGTCCATCATCTGGAGTTGTGAAGTCACGGAACTCGCGAAGAGTCTGGTCGCCTAAATTATTGCGGTCGACAAGAAATAGAACTCGAGTAAAGCCGCCATGTTTAAGGAGTCTGTATGACTCAGTAACAGCCATACGTGTTTTACCTGCACCTGTCGCCATCTGTACGAGAGAGCGAGAATGCTGGTTGTCTTTGAGCGACTTTTCAATTGCAATAACTGCACGGCGAGATGCGGGTCGAAGGTCGTAGCCTTCGGTATCGGGAAGTGATTGAACGCGACCTCGCCAAGTGGCACTTTCTTGGGTTTCAGATTCACGAATAATGCGTGCAAGAGTTTCAGGCTTTTGGAAATTAAAGATATGTCTCGCACGGGGTTCAGGGTCATACACATTTGTAAAGTTAGTTTCGCTGCCTGACGCTTCATAGATAAAGGGAAGCTCCCCATCCACCAATACCGCACTCTTAGATTGGGTTTCTGTTAATCCCTTGGAGTATCTGTGTGACTGCCACTGCACTGCCATAAGCGTTGTGCCCTGTGGTTTTGCTTCAATGACTCCAACCATTTTGCGGTTAAGGTACAAGACGTAATCTGCGCGCCCTGCCCATTTCTCCATGATTACTTCACGAACGGCAACACCAACATGATTTACAAGGTCGATGGCTTCTCGGTCTTGTACAACCCATCCAGCCGCAACGAGCTGCTCATCTATGAGGACTCTGGCTTGTTCCTCAGGGTTTAAGCTCGCAAACATAAGCTAAAGATAACCAAGCTCACGGTAAATGAACAGAAATTAGGGCAGTTGCAGCGGTCATAAAGCTAATTCGGCCCTTATTTGACATATTAAGGGCTAACTTCCGCTTGGCAGGTGTGCCAATCTATTTCTGCAAGAGCTGGAATCCATTCCTTACATCCTTTGCACAAGAAACTTATTCCAGAACCATCTGAGATAAATCTATTATGGAATTTATTATTACCTTTATAAAAGTCTGTTGCGCAATTTATACATCTGTAATCTGGCATGTCATCAGAGATGGTGCAGCCATCTAATACATATTTAGATGCATCTGGTTCTTGACTTGGCATTCCATAAATAAACTCACGAACACCATCGAGTGAATTACAGACTGGGCATTTCTTCATGCCTTCAAACTACAGAGAGTCACTGACAAGAAGAGGGTGGGGGTTAAAGGGCAAGATTTAGAGGAAGGCCACCACCCTGTAGCCGTACCCAAGGGCCAAGGCTTGAGGCAGTAGCTTTTTTGAGAGTCGAGACCTCCAAAAACCATCAAAAGTGGCCCTTAAATGCATGTTTTCGATATTTCTAGAATTTCCACTTTTATTTATAAACCTTGCAAGGTTTGGAAAACCTGGTGGCGCTGGCGCTGAATCTTTCACAAATAAGGCAGTAGCCCAAACTACTCTCCGTAATTATCTTCTACTTGTCGGTGACTCTGAGTAATCTTCAAGTATGAATGAGGAGCTCCAGCACGGAAGAGCAGCAGCTATATGGGAAGTCCTTGCCGCCCGAGCGGTGGAAAATAAGACTCTTACCTATAAGTCCCTGTCTGAGGAGGTAAACGTTCATCATCGAGCCCTACGACATGCTTTAGAAGTTATCCAGGAGTATTGCCAAACCAACAAACTTCCTCATCTAACCGCCCTGGTCGTTAACTCAACTACTGGAGTTCCTGGGGCTGGCAACAACTTGGATGATTCCCAGTTGGAGAAGGAGTACCAGCGCATATTTGGCTACAACTGGGCTGCAATGCTGAATCCTTTTAACAATGAGAATCTCAAAAACACTCACAGTTGGTGGGAAAGCAGTTTGGAAGAGAAATTCTGGGTGGAATCAACAGATAGAACGGACATCGGTAGAAACCTTCTAGCGCCTATTAGCACTCATGCTGGCCAGAAGCTGGTCGCTTTTGTGGAAGATGGAGATGTTGTCTTCCATTATTACCAGCCAACAAAATCTATTGTTGCATTCTCGGTCGCAAAAGGATTCCCAAAAATTGGTGAGATTCGCTGGCCTGATAGAAAGAAGTCAGAGATTAGTCCTGCCTACAAAATTGACCTCATCAATTACACAGAGCTTGATGAACCCATCACCTTGAAAGAAATCCAAGATAAGCAGGAGTCGATACGAACCATTAAGTCAGCCTTGGACAAGAAGTACGACGGTAAATCCATTTATTTCCCATTTCAAATTCCAAAAGAAAAGGTAATTCAGCCGGCACAAGGCGCCTACCTAAGCAAAATGCCTAAAGCGCTCGTTGATTTATTTCCTGCCGCTGTTCAACAACTTGGACAAGATATTGCACCGGAGATTTCACACATTAAGGCACCAATTACATCAAAGTTGGCAACTTACAAACCTACAAGTCCAAAGCCGCCAGCTGAATCTTCCTATGGAATTCAAACTGACGAAAAGAAAAAGAAGGCCACAGAGTTGCGAGGAATGGCGCTCGCCACTAGTTATCTAGAAAAGTTGGGTTATAGCGTTGAGGATGTTAGTTCTCAAAAGCGACTGGGGTACGACTTAAGAGCCGTAAGAGGCGATGAGGTTGTTGGGGTCGAGGTTAAGGCAAGCATCATGTCTCGAATAGAGGTTGCTGTTACGACTGCTGAGGTTGAATATGCCCAAATTGCAGGCGAAGAATTCCGTTCGCTTCTGTATGTGGTGGACCAAATTACTTGCACTAAGGATGGCGTCGAATACAAGACTTCTGGCGGACGTGAAAGATTTTGGTGGGATTGGAATCCTGATGCAGACTCTCTAACTCCGATTGATTACCGGTTTACCCTTCCAATAGCCTGACAAGCTCTCCGAGTAGCAACGAGGTAGCAACGCGGATAGTCATTTGGATGCGAAATTCGATAATTGAGCGTTTACTAGGCTTATTAAATGCGGTAGTGTGCGTGCTTAGTAGTGCGTAAGACCTTACTTCCGCTAACTCTTAATCATCGGAGCGGAGTCCAATCCCTCCAAAACAGGGATCACTCCTCCTTTCATATAGCGACCTTCCACTCAACGCAAAGCATTGTGGCGGCTCCCTCGAATAGGAGCTTGTCAGTGGCGCCCGCTACTTTAGAAGTAGTGGGAGTACCGCTCCTGCGAAAGGTGGTGGAAATATGACGATAAAACAACCCAGCTACATCTTTAGTGCGTGGGAAAACTACAAACAATGGGAAAGTACTTGTCCGGACTGTAATT
>DAIQAR010000046.1:0-9148 GCA_036781605.1 Candidatus Nanopelagicaceae bacterium | reverse complement strand
CCAGCCTCAATAAGCTTTTGGCGCAGCATCTCTCCTTCAATGTGATTCTTAGGTGAATGCACTGAGCGCAATAAGCCATATTCATCTTTCGTGCCAATCCTTTTTGGCTTTTCAATAATGGAGTGGCCGTGTGAGAAAGCCCAACGAAGAAAGATCGCAAGTAGGGCCACAATTAAAAAACCAGCAAAGCTCACTACAAATAAGCCGTTATTTATTCCGCCAAGCATCTTTTTACTTCTGCGCTGCTTTCACTAAGCGATTGACACCCTCAGTGATGATCTCTGCGCTCGTTCCAAAGTTCATTCGCACAAAGTTCGCCGATTGCGGTCCAAAGAGAATTCCACTGTTCACATAGAGCTTTCCTAGATCAAAGATCGTCTTCGATGGATCTTCTCCTAATCCCAGTTCGGTGACATCTAACCAAGCAAGATAAGAACAATCAGGGACTCTGTAGTGAACCTGCGGAAGCTTTTCAGCAAGAAGTGATGCCAGAAGCTTGCGATTTCGATCAAGAGTTTTAAGGGCTCCTTCAAGCCAATCTGTGCAAGTGAAAGCTACTGCTCCTGCGTGCACACCAAAGTGTGAGGCTCCAAAACGCACACCCATAGGCATCGCGTCAATGATTGCCTTTGTCTTCTCGTGCTGGGTAATGATTTGAGCGCACTTAAGACCGGCAAGATTCCATGCCTTACTCGCTGATGTCACGCAGATTCCCACTTCGCGCGCAGTTTCACTCACGCTAAGAAATGGTACGAATGCACCCTTCTCATAGGTAATAGGAGCATGAATCTCATCGCTAAGAACCATTACGCCATATTTTTTAGCAAGATCTGCAAGACGGCCGAGCTCTTCTTTAGTGAAGACAGTTCCTGTGGGGTTATGTGGATTACAGAGGAAATGTGCTTTGACTCCTGATTTATAACCAGCCTCGATCGCATCAAAGTCCAATGTGTAGTGCATTCCATCTTTATGCATCTGAGCATCTACTACCTCAAGATTTAGACGATCAGCCCAATTGCGCATATTCAAATAGACAGGTGTATTGATCATGACTTTCTCACCTGGCTTTGTTACCGCTCTTCCCACTTCAACCATTCCAACGCCAACATCCCCGCATGTGGAAATCTGCTCAGGGTCTAACTCCCAATTCCATGCCTTCTTTGCAAAGCCAGCTAAATTCATTCGCAGTTCCACATTGTTTCCGGCATAACCAGTATCGGAAGCATCCACTAAAGCATGCAAGCGCGCTTTGATCGCAGGATCAATCTCAAAATCCATCTCAGCAACTGGCATCGGCAAGATATCGCTGGGCGAACCCGTCCACTTAGCGCTGGTGCGCTTATGCAAAATGTCTAGGGGTTGGCCATCCACGTTGATCACTAGTGAAGAGTAATTGAATAACCATCTTGATAGTTCGTTTAAACTGTAGGAAAATTCAGAAATGTCGAGCCAAACCGTAGCGATGGGGCTACTTTCCCGTGCGGGGATAAGCGTGAATGGTCCAGAAGCCCATTCGATTCATGTGCACAACCCTAAACTTTGGGACAGAGTGCTAGCACAAAAGCAACTTGGTCTAGCTGAAAGCTATATGGACGGCTGGTGGGATTGCCAGGCAATAGATCAAATGCTTACCAAACTGCTTGCAATAGATATTCTCACGCTCCTTCGTCCGTCACCCTCTCTTGCCGCCCACGCGATCCGTAGTCGTGTGCGCAATAATCAAACAAAACAGAGAGCAGCACAGAATGCAAAGCATCACTACAACATTGGTAATGATCTATATACACGCATGCTCGATCCTGAGATGGCATATTCCTGCGGTTACTGGGCAAAAGCAAAGACTTTGCCTGCAGCACAGATTGCAAAGTTTGATTTGATCGCCAGAAAACTTGGACTTAAACCAGGAATGAGAGTTTTAGATATAGGAAGTGGTTGGGGTGGCTTCCTGCGCTATGCGGTAAAGAAATATCGAGTAGAGGCAGTCGGTATCTCACCGGCAGATAATCAGATAAAACTTGCTAAAGAGAGGTCAAAAGGCCTCGGCATTAAATTTATTCAACAAGATTATCGAGATTTGACTGGACAATTTGATCGGATTGTCTCGGTTGGAATGATGGAACATGTGGGTCCGAAGAACTATAAAACCTTCTTTTCTAAGTGTGATGAGCTCTTAGCCCCTAGTGGAATGATGCTTCACCACACAATCGCCTCTAATGAAACTAAGCAAGTGACCGATCCTTTCTTTGATAGGTATATCTTCCCAGGAGGAGTACTTCCCTCTCTTGCTCAGATCGCCTTAGCCACTGAGAAGAAGTGGCTGATCGAAGATGTCCATAACTTTGGTCCTGATTATGATAAAACGCTGATGGCTTGGCATAAGAACATCAACGCAAAGTGGAGAGAAATTCCTTCTTATGATGAAAGATTTAAGCGGATGTGGAATTACTACTTACTTTCATCTGCTGCTGGATTTAGATCTGGGCATCTAAACTTGCTGCAAAATGTTATGCGCAGGCGTAGTGAGCGACAAACCTACGTTACAGCGCGCTAAATTCCCCTGTAACGCAGTTGAATCCCGCGCCCTACAACAAATATATACCCAATAATATTTAGAACTATCGATGCCTTCAGCATGTTCATCCATGGTTTGTGAAAGTAGAAGACAAACAGCACGAGTGTGAGCGTTGCCGCCGAGGTTGCAAAGGTAAAGTATCGAAAAGTGAGCCACCACGGATCAGGCCAATGAGAGCTTAAGAATTTATTCATGACTATGACCGAACTCTCATTAGGTGGGGCCTCTGAATCATGTGAGGCCGCTTCTGATTGTCTTGGCTTAATGCAAAAGCAAAGATAAGCACAAAGCTCATGATGAATATCAATGTGATTAAAATTGGTGGGGTATTTTTAGGGATAATTTTTGCAACCCCCAGCCAAACAGAAAGAAGTATTATCAGAATGTATGGAACAAGCCAAGCAAGGGTATTATCCGTCCAATACACCTTGGTAAGTACTGAGCAAGAACCATCGTGCTTTATTCCCAAACAGACAAGTCTTTGATTAGAAAAACCTCTGATCATCGCCATCGTCCATGCGTAAGTACAGCCTATTAAAGTAATTACTGTGAGATAGATAGGAAGCTTCTGAATATGCTTCATGACTTAATTATCTCACCGCAATGTCAAAAAGACCCCCCACGACTAAGCACGTAGCGATTGCAATACTTTTTCTTTTTCCAAGACGCTGAGGTAATCCGAGAACTCCCTGAGAGATATCCCAGCTCAAGTCTTTAAGGACATTGAGAAAGTGAAACGCGCTGGCAAAAGCAATAAAGCCAAGATAGAGCCAGGTTGGTGGTGTTTTATCGTTTGATACATATACAGCCCAAGGCATCGCTCCAAAAGAGATGATGTATGGAATCGGAGATAAGATCGTCTTCTTGAGTCCAAAGTTGTAAGTAGTAGCACTTGCAATACCGAGAAGGTGAATGGCGCTCCCCTTCAGACCAAGTGGGCTGATGAGTGAGAGAAGTACGGCAGCAAGTAGCGCCATGAAGATCGAATTCTTCAAAAAACTCTGAGTTATATCTGCCGCAACCAGTGGCTTATTTTTCCGACCTGCACTCTGATCAAGTGTGTAATCCAGCAAATCATTTGTCCAGCCAACAACACACTGCCCGGCAAGAATTGCGCAGGCAATTTGTAGGGACTCAAGGGTCGAGTACTGCGACAGAGAGAGTAGGAAGGAGATGGTGACAACTAGTACTGTCGGTCCAAAGTGTGATGCTTTAATTAGGCCAATCAGTAGGCGCTTCATTTCTTTACCGTCTGATCGCGGTTGTAAACCGTGGGCGGCCAGTCAGATCTCGGTGACTTGTAATCTCTGTGAAGTTTTCGGCAAGTGCTTTCACAATCGCTTCTTCTTGATCTTCATGATGTTCAATGGCGAAAAAGCCACCACTATGAAAAAGTCTGATGGCAGCTTGGATGAAGGCGCTGGGAATATCCATCCCATCCCCCGTGCCACCGTAGAGAGCCATCTCTGGTTCATATCTGACATCGATAGGAAGGATTTGCGTTGTTGGAATATATGGCGGGTTTGCAACAACCACATCAAATAACTCACCCACACATGCATCCTGAACATCTGATTCAACTACGCGCACATTTACACCATGCTGGGCAATATTTTTCTTTAGCCAGATAACTGCTTCAGCAGACTTCTCAACAGCGGTAACTGTGAGGGCTTGCTTTGATTCTTTTGCAAGTGAGATTGCTACGCAACCACTTCCTGAACCTAAATCAATAACAGCCCCTTGTGGGTTTCTATCAAGTACTAGTTGCACAAGACTCTCTGTTTCAGGGCGAGGAATAAGCACCCCTGGGCCAACTGCGTACTCCAAATAACGAAATGGAGCGCTACCGATAATGTATTGAAGCGGTTCACCGTTTTGACGGCGCAGCACCATGCGGCGCAGCTCTCGGTTAATCTCATCGATCTTCTCTTCGCTTTGTTTCATAAGCGTGAGCTGAACTTCACTCTTCTTGCAGCCAAGCAAATGAGCAAGAAGTAAATCTGCTTCTACTGTGGGAATGTTCTGAGCTTTAAAGTAATCCTGCGTAATGCGCAGCAGATCCTTAGCGATCATGAGCGTTAATGATCACCAGATGCGAGCTTGGCAGCTTTATCTGCTTCAAGCAGGGCGTTAATAACATCATCTAGATCACCGTTCATTACAGCATCAAGATTATTCGCCTTAAAGTTCACGCGGTGATCACTGAGGCGGTTCTCTGGATAGTTATATGTGCGAATGCGCTCGGAGCGATCGACAGACTTCACCTGTTCCTTACGTGCCTCAGATGCAATTCTGTCTGCCTCCTCTTGGGCTGCGGCAAGCATGCGAGCACGCAAGATACGAAGGGCTGATTCCTTATTTTGCAGCTGCGACTTCTCGTTCTGACATGAGACAACAATGCCTGTTGGAATATGGGTAATGCGCACGGCAGAATCTGTGGTGTTCACGGATTGTCCGCCTGGACCAGATGAGCGGTACACATCGATACGTAAGTCTTGCTGGCGAATTTCAACATCTACTTCATCTGCTTCAGCCAAGATCAATACTCCCGCCGCAGATGTGTGAATACGTCCCTGTGATTCAGTTTCTGGAACTCTCTGCACACGGTGCACTCCGCCTTCAAACTTTAACTTGGCGTAAGGAGTGTGGCCGGGTTCTGCTGTTCCCTTGGATTTAATCGCCATAGAAATATCTTTATATCCGCCCATTTCAGAGTCGGTTGCATCAATAATCTCTGTCTTCCAGCCATTTTTTTCCGCATAACGCTGATACATGCGCAGTAGATCTCCAGCAAAGATCGCCGATTCATCGCCACCCACACCTGCTTTAATTTCCATAATGACATCGCGGTCATCGTTAGGGTCGCGAGGCAATAGAAGCTCTTCAAGTTTCTCTTCGGTCTCAGCGACCTTTGCGGTGAGCGCAGGAAGCTCGCTTTCAAATGCTGCGTCTTCTGCTGCCATCTCTTTACCCGCAGCTAAATCATCTGTTGCAGATTTCCATGCCCGGTAGCCTGCAATAACAGGGCCGAGTTGGGCATAGCGCTTACCAAGTTTGCGAGCTTTACCTTGATCGCTGTGAATAGAAGGATCAGCGAGTTCTTTTTCAAGTTCAACGTATTCAATGAGCAAGTCTGAGACATTGCCGAATTTGTCACTCATCTGATTCTCCTTTCGCTAGATAAAACTTTTGTGAAATAAAAAAGACCGCGGGCGCCCATGGGGCACCGTTCGCGGTCTTTTAAAGAAAGCTACTTTGCGTCTGTTGACTTTCCAAAACGCTTTTCGAATGCTGCTACGCGGCCGCCAGTATCCAAGATACGTTGCTTGCCGGTATAGAAAGGGTGGCATTCAGAACATACTTCAACATAAATTGAGCCAGATGGCTTGGTTGAGCGAGTTGTGAAAACTTTGCCGCAACCACAGGTAACAGTGGTGTCGAAATACTCTGGGTGAATCTCTGGCTTCATTTTTTTACCATTTCTTATATTGAACGTACTGGGTCGGAAATCCCGTGAACCAGTGGGGTAAATCTACCTCAGCCACCGTTGGTGGTGGAAATCGCCTCAGACTCAGTGATCGTGGTCTTCTGGATCTGCATGAGGAACTCCACGTTGCTCTTGGTGCCCTTCATCTTGTCTAGAAGCAGCTCAAGTGCCTGTTGGGACTCAAGAGCATGAAGTACTCGGCGAAGACGCCAGACGATATTGAGCTCTTCTTTGCCCATAAGGATTTCTTCCTTACGAGTACCGGAAGCATCAACATCAACGGCTGGGAAAATACGCTTATCTGCAAAACGACGATCGAGTTTAAGTTCCATGTTTCCTGTGCCCTTGAACTCTTCGAAAATAACTTCATCCATCTTTGAACCGGTTTCAACAAGTGCGGTTGCAAGAATGGTGAGTGATCCGCCGTTTTCAATGTTACGAGCCGCACCAAAGAACTTCTTTGGTGGGTAGAGCGCTGCTGAATCAACACCACCAGAAAGAATTCTTCCTGATGCAGGGGCTGCGATGTTATAGGCACGTCCAAGACGAGTAATTGAGTCAAGGAGCACAACCACGTCGTGGCCCATCTCAACTAAACGCTTTGCGCGCTCGATAGCTAGCTCGGCAACACTGGTGTGATCATCAGCTGGGCGATCGAAGGTCGAAGCAATAACTTCACCCTTCACGCTTCGCTGCATATCCGTCACTTCTTCTGGGCGCTCATCAACAAGCACAACCATCAAGTGAACCTCTGGGTTATTTGTTGTGATCGCATTAGCAATTGACTGCAAGACCATGGTCTTACCGGCCTTGGGAGGAGAAACGATCAGACCACGTTGGCCCTTTCCAATAGGTGCAACAAGATCAATAACACGAGTGGTCAAAATGTTTGGTTCAGTCTCCAAGCGCAGACGATCTTGAGGATAAAGTGGAACAAGCTTTGCGAAATCAACGCGGTCACGGGATGCTTCTGGCTCAAGTCCGTTGACTGTATCTAGACGTACAAGTGCATTGAACTTTTCTTTACGCTCGCCTTCGCGAGGTTGGCGCACCTGGCCTGTGATGACATCTCCCTTGCGCAATCCGTTCTTGCGGATCTGCTGCAGCGAAACATAAACATCGTTTGGTCCTGCTAAATAGCCTTGTGTGCGGATGAATGCATATGAATCCAAGATGTCGAGTAACCCGCCAACTGGAACTAATACATCATCTTCTGAAATCTGAATTTCGCGCTCTTGGCGCTCACCGCGTTCTCCGCGGTCACGGAAGCGTCCACGATCACGTCGGTCATTGCGACCACCACGTCCACGGTCACGGTCATTGCCGCCACCATTGCGCTCGTTGTAGTCACGGCGTTGTGATTCGCTGCTTTCGCTGCCTGAATTTGATTCTTGCTCTGGTGAATCTTGCATATCGTCACTTTCCTCATCGGAGTCTGCCTTGGCAGATGAGCTCCGGTTGTTTTTCTTATTGCGTGCCTCTTGTCGCTCTAGGCGACGGGCTTCGCGCTCAGCTTTTGCTGACTCTCTATTTGCTGCCTGCAAATCGGCAATGGCTTGAACTAAATCACCCTTGCTCATCTTTGCGGCGCCTTCAATGCCTAGTGATCCAGCGACTTTCTTAAGTTCTGGAAGAAGCATTGCGGATAGTTCACCGGCAGCTTTTGCTGGGCGGTCTTCTGTTGTTGTATCGCTCATGTGTCCTTATTAATTGGGGTTAAGTGTTCTTACTCGTGAATATGAGAAAGAGTCTGATTGCTTGTTTTTTGATTTTTATTCGCGCTTTTCGTTCTTAAGATAAAGAACTGCGCCCTTCAGACAGGTAAAAAGTAGCACAAAGGCTTGGACTACTCAACTCCCGTGCGGGAAATCTCCAGATTTTTAGCCTCAAAGCCAGCTCCCCCAGCCTTGATGATCTCCTCAAGCTCGGTGCCAGAGGCAGTATGAAGTACCAGAACAGATGGACCTGCTCCGCTAATAACTGCTGCAACACCTGCTTTACGAAGTTTTTCAACAAGCGCCATTGACTTAGGAAATGCTTCCGCGCGATATGACTGATGCAAATAATCTTCTGTTGCAGTGAGCAATAAGTCAGGACGTGTTGATAAGGCAACAGTTAAGAGAGCAGTATGTGAAGAATTAAGTACTGCATCCTTATGAGGAATCGTCTCTGGAAGAAGGGCTCGAGCCTTCTTGGTTGAAAGATGGGCCTCTGGAATAAAGAGCGCTGCTTTAATATTTGGATTCACAGGAATGCTCACTGCGCGTCCTGTTTGAACACCATAAACATCTTCCATCCAAGCAATTGCAGCCCCGCCATGGATTGCTGCGGCAACATTGTCAGGATGTCCTTCTAATTGTGTGGCAAGTGCCATCATCTCTTCAAGAGACATAATCTGATCTCCGCCAAGTACTAATTCTCTGGCTAGCGCTAATCCACCAACAATGGCAGAGGCAGATGAACCAAGACCGCGTCCATGTGGGGTGACGTTTAAAGCACGCAGCGCTAGACCACGAGGCTTTTGCCCCATGAAATCAAAACCTGCGAGCATTGATTTAATAACAAGATTGTTTTTATCCTTCTTAACTTCATCCGCGCCTTCACCTGTTACATCAACATCGAATGCGACATCATCAAGGATTTGCGCGGCATATCGATCACGAAGATCAAGGGCTAAACCAAATGTGTCAAAACCAGATCCAAGATTGGCGCTCGTTGCAGGAACACTCACTTGAGCCATAGTGGCTTTAAAGGTCAGACGATTAGCGGCCATATCGCTTCTACTTTACTTCAAACCCATTGCAGCTGCTGCTTTTTCAAGATCAACAGGAATCAAGATAGGAGTAGGTGCTCCGTCTAAAACCCACTGCACATCTTTCAAGCCATTTCCTGTCACAGTAATAACAATCTTCTTACCCTTAGGCAAAACGCCTTGGCCTTGCTTCTTAATCAAACCTGCAATACCTGCAGCACTTGATGGCTCAACAAATATGCCTTCTTTCGCTGCAACGAGGCGATATGCCGCCAAAATTTCATCATCAGTTACTGAATCAATAAGTCCGCCTGATTCATCGCGCGCAGCCACTGCT
>DAIQAR010000045.1:0-10237 GCA_036781605.1 Candidatus Nanopelagicaceae bacterium | reverse complement strand
TGCAAGACAGCCATGGCGGTAGCTTTATTTTGAATTTGAGATCGTTCGTTTTGGCATGAAACAACGATCCCTGTTGATATGTGAGTAATTCTTACAGCTGAATCAGTTGTATTAACCCCCTGGCCACCTGGTCCGGATGAGCGATAAACATCAACTCGAATTTCCTTTTCGTCAATATCAATATGATCAGATTGCTCTACTACCGGAACAACTTCAACTCCTGCAAAAGAAGTATGTCTGCGGCTTTGGCTATCGAAAGGGGAAATACGAACTAGTCGATGCGTTCCTTGCTCAACTGAAAGTGTTCCATAAGCATATGGAGCGCTCACGCGGAAAGTTGTTGATTTAATTCCGGCTTCTTCGGCATAAGATGTTTCAAGTACATCAACTTTGTATACGTGTCTTTCACAATAGCGTAAGTACATACGCATAAGCATTTCAGCCCAATCAGCAGCCTCAACGCCACCAGCTTCAGAACGGATTGTCACAAGTGCATCCCGTTCGTCATATTCACCACTCAGTAAGGTGTGAACCTCTAAATCTCTAATCGCTTTCGTTACATCATCAAGTTCGTTGCCAGCATCGGTAATAGCTTTCGAATCTTTCTCGTTTTGAGCAAGCTCGAGCAGTATGGGTACATCTTCAAGTCGACGCCGAATGGTTGTCACCCGATTAAGGGTTGCTTGAACACGAGAGAGTTTGCTTGTTACTACTTGTGCCTTTTCAGGATCATCCCAAAGATTCGGCGCGCTGGCTTCTGCCTCAAGAGACACTGCATCTGCATGCAATTTAGGGAGGTTTAAGACTTTTTCGATGCTAACAAGGGTCGCGTCGAGAGCCTTTACCTCCTGTAAGTACTCGCGAGCGGCCATGAGAGAAGACTAATGGCTAACGGGATCCACCAATAATTGAAGTGGCACCTATCTTGGAATGAATTTCATTGGTTGCGTAGCCAATCCCTAGAGGCAGTTCAATGAGAGGTGGGATCGTTGCCACAATAATTGCCTCTACCTGGTCACTCGCGCAGCTCCAAGATTGCATAGAAATTCCAGAAGTTCGAAGCCTCGATAGAGAAATTTCATTCTGAAAATATATTTCTGCTATGTTGCAATCGAGTGGAACTCTGTAACTAGAACCATCTGGATTATTACTATCAAGCGTACGGTCACCAGAGTAATATCGAGAAAGTGAAATTGCATGTGCCGCCTTGGTAATAGCTACATCACCAATTTCAGTTAACTGACGTTTTGCGAGGTAAGCATCAGAAATATCAATAATTGTGAATGAGAAGACCAGTAATAGTAAGAAAAGTGTCATGATCAAAATTGAAAGCGAGCCTCGCTCCTCATAGATAGATTGTTTGATGTCTCTCATCATCTCCACGCATCGACGATCTGAGTATCGCTAGCTCTGTATATTTGCGGTCCCACACTTATAAAGCGAAATATTCCAGACATATTTCTGGCAGGCTGACTCAGCTGAATAGTTACCTCGACCCGACTCTCAGGAGTAAGGCATGGATTCGACGAGCAAGTAACAGAGACGGTTGGAATCTCATGAATCCCGTCTGGGATAAGCACCGATTGCGAAAATGTATTTATTACAGTTTGTAGTCTGGCATCCTCAAAGTCTTGGCTTGGGCTTGTTATATACGCGCGTGCACTTTGTTGTGCTATTTCATGAATATCTGCAGAAATCATCGATGAATGCCCCACAGCACCAAAATAAATTATGATCGGGAGAAAAAGAGGCAAGGCGAGAATCACTATCTCAATAACTGCGCTTCCCTTTTCGTCAGATAAAAATTGTCCAGTCCACGTTCTTGTCATTCTTGCACTGCAACTCCGGTGCTTTTAATTTGATCACCGCTTGGTAGCAGAGGAGTTATTGAAGGAATTCGGGTTTGGTTTGTCCCCGATAAAAGCGAGCCTCCTCCTGGAAGTGGGATACTCATTACGTCCCTATTGATCGGAGCACTATCTGGAACTAGTCCCATCGCAGACACTGCTACAAAACTTTGAACACTTTGTTCAATTGCCATCCGACTATATACACCGATTCCAAGCTGAAGGACACCTAAAAATAGAATCATTAGTGGAATTAGCGTCAGTGCACTTTCTACGTTACCTGTTTCGTCGAAAAAGTACTTTTTCATCCTTGTATTCCATTCATGGAATCAAGTGAATTTCGAAGGATACTTTGAATTCTTGGTGCTGCTAAGGTCCAAATTCCTGTAACTAACCCAGTGGTCATGAGAACAACAAGTACCCAGCCTGGTACATCGCCACGTTCATTGGTGAGAAATTGGGCTGAGACTTCTCTTGCTTGTAAGTATCTGCTCAGTACAAATATTTTCACTCTCTTGTTCACTGTATCTTTCGTCTCTATTCGCATATTTCTCCTGTCCTAGGGTTTCTGAATTTGAAAATTAAAGCTCAATGGTTAGAGGCCAACAGTTCTTCCGAGAGCGAAGTAGGAGGGCCAAAGTGCAAAGAGAACGGAAACAGGCAGAATGAGAAATACGACAGGGATCATTAAGCCAATCTCTGCTTTGCCAGCAGATTCAAGTAACTTACTTCGCTGCTGTTGACGCACCTCTTCTACCTGTCGATGTACGACGTCCAGGAGAGGGGATCCTCGCTCAATCGCAATCGTAAGAGAATCACAAAAGCGCCTCACCATTGGAGATTTAACACGGCTACTTACAACATCAAGAGCTTGTGAAAAATTTGCTCCATCTTGAATTTCTGAAACCGAGTCTCGAAGCATAGAGGCAAATTCCCCTGTTGTCCGCTCACTTATTCTCAGTAGCGCGGTTGCCGGGCTCATGCTTCCTGCGAGGAGAATCGCAAAAAGCTCAACAACTGAAGGGAATTCCAGTTCAATAAGTTCACGAGCCTTTTTTGATTCTGTCTTATAGGTGATTCCATTGAATCCTGTGATGATTTCTTCTCTGAATTCCGTCCATAAAACTGAGGAAGCATAAACAGATACAGGACCAAGAACTATAAGAAGTAGGAGCGCTCTCATAAATACATTTTCTTTGATGAATTGCCTTTAGCTATTGCATATGAAAATATTCTTGGAATCTCTTGAATACGACCAACTTTCCCCATCCAAAAATAGGCAATAACACTCATCATTACACCCGCTCCAAGGATGAGGAAACCAGTAGGAGTGGAGAATGCCAAAACAGTACTTGGCTGAGCAGAAAGAATTGCTAACAAAATCCATGGAGCGATGGCAGCAACAAGCGCTGAATTCTTTACCCATCCAAGCTTCGCATTTATTTCCCCGCGAACTGCCATATCGCTGCGAATAAAATCGCCTAGAGTCCGCAATGTAAGAGCTGTGTCCCGACTTCCAGTTCCTCTAGCAAAATCCAATACTTCACATACCTGATCAGCTATTGGATCATCAAAACTTCTTTTGATGAATTCAAAAATAGCTCCTACATCTCCTCCGCTTCGAAGAAACTTTTCACATTCAAGAAAGATCGACCGAGAAATTTCAGGTCCCCTGTAACCCAACCCAATCAGGGTTTCAGCTATGGAAAGACCTGAGCGTAAGCCCGAAATCATATGATCGAGTAGCTCCGGCCAAATTACGCCTAGAGCTG
The DNA here is from genome assembly GCA_036781605.1 of Candidatus Nanopelagicaceae bacterium. GTDB lineage: Bacteria > Actinomycetota > Actinomycetes > Nanopelagicales > Nanopelagicaceae > PALSA-747. Next base: position 6,618 of record DAIQAR010000045.1, on the reverse strand, counting down.
CTTTTTCACGATCTAATTTTCTTCGTCCATACAAATACGGGAAAGCCATTCCTAAAATTGCAAATGGGTATGCAAGTGTTCTTGAACCCATGACCACAAATGCAAATAAGAACCCTAAGAGTGCCGTTAAAGCTGTATAAATTGTGAGAAATTTGAATACTTCTTTTTGTGGGAATTTTGCCAACTCCAAAGAAGAGTTTTTATGTATCGTCATTTGTCAGACCGTAATTTCATACTCTTGCTATCGTGGCGGTCGCTCGTCACTAAATAATCTGTGGCAAACCTTTTATCCCCAAGAATTCGATCTGGATCTCCCAGTCCTACTAGATAACGTCCATTTTCATAGGTAAAAAGTGGCTCTATTTCAGCCCTGTCAGCTTCCACTCGTCCAGTTACGTGAGCAATTTCAACGATTCGTCTTTCACCGCTATCTCGCAAAATTGTTGTATGCACAACTAAGTCAATGGTCGAGGCAACAATCGGGGCGACAAACTTATGAGAAATATTTTCACCAGCAAGCAAAGGTAGTGTTTGCAATTTTGCGATGGCATCTCTTGCAGAATTTGCATGAATTGTCGCCATCCCTGGCAATCCTGAGTTCAGTGCAATGAGTAGATCCAGGGCTTCGGCTTCTCGAATTTCTCCAACTACCAGGTGTGAGGGTCTCATTCTCAATGCTTCTTTTATGAGCTTGCGAAGTGGAATCTCTCCCTCTCCTTGCAAATTTGCGGGTCTCGTTTGCAGAGCGACGCAATCGGGTAATTTTGGCTTGAGCTCAAATACCTCTTCGATAGTAATAACGCGATTATGAAGTGGTGTCGCGCTGACCAGTGCGTTTAGTAGCGTTGTCTTACCGGCTTGAGTTGAACCACTGACTAATATATTTAGTCCGCTAGCTACTGCGCTTTCCAAATAGATGGCTATCGGTTCTGTCATTACCCCTAATGAGGCTAAATCCTGTAGTGATTTTCCTCTAATAAGATGTTTACGAATATTTACTGCCCAATGAGCGGCTGTAACTTCAGGAATAGCTACATGTAATCTGCTGCCGTCTGGCAGCCTGGCATCCACAAAAGGATGAGATAGATCAAGGCGCCGTCCTCCCCACATGAGTAAACGCTCCACTAAGTCCTGCACCTCTTGAGTGCTGAGCACTAGATTTGTTAATTCGCTAACTCCTGCACGTGCAATGAAAATTCGGTGTGGTGAATTAATCCAAACCTCTTCAACAGAGGGGTCTTTCATCAGCGCATTAAGCGGACCAAATTCCATAGCGATAGCAAAGTACTTTTCACCATTCAGGGTATTTTAGGACTCCCTCAGGTGGGGATAACTTCTCCTGTGGATACGAAAAATTTCTAAAGTTAGTTTCTAGCGTAGTATTTGAGAATGAAGAGTGTGCCTGAACTATTGCTTATGGGTACCACTCACATAAATAAAGTAAGAAGTCCTAAGAAATTGATGCTCATTCCTAGCTTGTTGTTAGTTCTACTGCTCAGCGCATGTGGTCCTGCTTCCGGAGATGCAAGGCCGAGTGACTCGAACCTAGTGAATGGTATTAACCTACTTCTCAATACCTTTGCAAAAAATCATCCAAAATTAATTAACTGGAAGACTGACGCAGTTAAAAATCAGCTTAAACTTAAACTTCCTGCTGGTGTCAGTACGGATGCAGGGTGGTTCTTGAAATGGAGCGATCCAAGGCCAGGTGAGCTCAGTCAAGTTTATGTTCCGTGGACTTTGCTGGGGCAATACCCAAACAATCCGCAGCCAGCAGGTTATACATACCCCGGAGGTAATTTAGTACCTCAAACAACAGTTGGTGACCTAACGACTGTTATACAAAATTCACAGATGCAAGGCGATGAATACTTTGCTGCAGTAACTGGAGTTCGCAGTTCAAAAATCAATCCACAGTGGTTAATTTTTTCCACAGTTTCATATCTGCCAGTCACAGACAACGCGTATGGTTTTGCTACCGTAGGTAAGAAGCATTGGGTCATAACAGATTTTGGAACGGCCAATGTAGGATGTGGCAAAGTGCCTGTTGAAGTTGAGAGTGAGTTTGGATTTAAGTGTCCTTAATGAGAGTTAAAAGAGATATAAGAACGAGTATTTACGAATCAAATATCAAAAGACGCACATCAAAACTGATGGCCTCAGTTGTTGGAGGCGTTATTACGGTAGCCACAGTTGGTTTAGCGGCTTGTGCTGCTGGACCGTATACCGAAGCTAGTGGACTACCTAATAGGTTGCTTACACCCGGGGCGATAAATCCTGCAGTAACACAAGCAAATATTCATAGCAATATCTGCGTAAGTGGTTGGACCAGAACAGTTAGGCCTCCAGTTACTTACACGAACCAATTGAAATATTCCCAGCTTCACAGCGGCTACAACCTAGATAGTGATATGTCGCTCAAAGACTACGAAGAAGATCACCAAGTTCCTCTTGAAGTTGGAGGAAGTCCCACAAGTGCTCAAAACTTGTGGCCAGAGCCTAGAAATATTCGCCTCGGTGCGGCGGTTAAAGATCAGCTTGAAAACCGAATGCATGACTTACTTTGTTCCGGACAAGTGACACTCAAAACCGCACAGTCAGTTTTTATGATTAATTGGGAATCAGGTTATAAGAAATACATAGGGGCACTCCCCTAGTATTTAAAAACCCCAGGTTCCTAGCAATTTATTTATGAATTTACGTGATGGGTCCCATCTCTCTCTGTAGGTGCGAAAATCATTAAATTTTGGGTACAAAGATGAAAAATCAAAAGCGGTATTTGTGAAAACTTTACCCCAATGAGGCCTTGCCTTAAAGGGCTCAAGGCAAGCTTCAATCTTTGGAAGAAGTTGCTCGACTGCCGGGATATTTGGCCTCCAAGTGAAGTGGAATACAAAAGTCTCTCTTCCATATGCTTCGCTGAGCCAATTCTCATCCTGTGCAACTGTTCGCATCTCACAAACCATAATGAGGTCCGTTAGCTCTTTACGAATCTTATATATTGCATTCAATGCAGCCGGTGCATCTTTCCTGCCAATAAAATATTCAGTTTGCAACTCTTCACCAAAACTCGGCGTGAAATCTAATTTAAAATGAGGCAAGCGTTCAAACCAAGGCCCTGGAAGGCCAAACTGTTCCGTTGCTGCCGCGCTGTCGGCTTCCCTAATCGGATTGGACTTTCTAGTTGCGATTTTTGCACTAAACCACTCTTTCTGAGTGAGCACTGGATTAGTTCCAATTTTAGATTTCACCCAGACTTGATCTGCAAATTCATCCCCCCACATACTCAAGACACTCACACTATAACCCGCACTCATAATCTCATCTAAATTACTTAAAAGCTGCTCAAACGGAAGATCAAAATAAACAGTCTGTGCAACATCATAAGTAGGGACAATATCTAGCGTTACGTGGTGAATAATTCCTAGTGAGCCTAGGCCGACTCGAGCCGCAGGTAATTCACTTTCATCAAGCACAACAGCGTCTCCGGTCGCAGTTATTAACTCAATACCGCAAATTGACCCAGATAAGTTTTTATTTCCCACTCCTGAACCATGCGTCCCAGTTGAAGTAGCACCAACAACGGTTATGTGAGGAAGTGATCCCATGTTTTTGAGTGCGAAGCCTTTTGCCTGGAGAGCCGGTGCGACTTCACCGTACCTAACACCTGCTGGAACTCTCACAACCATCTTCGAAGAATCTATTTCAATATTTTTATCAAAATCAGAAAATGCAATCATCGTGCCTTCAGTGTCAGCTAAAGTATTAAATGAATGTCCACTCCCATAGGCGCGCACTTTGCTTGAATCCGAGACAACTTTCTGCAATTCTGAAAGATTTGATGGCCTTGCAATATTTGAGGGGTTATATTCGATATTCCCACTCCAGTTTTTAATTCTATTTTCACTCACTCTTTGGTTCCCTTTTGGCAATTCTTATTTGAGAGATGACACCCCCTACTGCAAATAAGGCCAAAATTGCAATCACTGAGTAAATGATGACATAAACACTATGTGGCGCTTTCCTGGCACTTAGTAAAATATAAAGTTGTGGAATAGCAAAATTAATTGCAGCAAGCCATGCCCATTTTTGAACTTGATTCCAACGTTTTTTTACAAAAGATCCAACAAGTCGAGCGGCTGCTATCCCATAAAACCATGAGGTTGGCACATCAATAATAAAATACAAGATCCAATTTGTACCGTATTGCCGGAGTTCCTTATAGACAACAAATGTGGCACAGAAGGTATAGATAACTACGGTGCTTGCCAAGACTCTCTCCCAGAAAGTCTCACGCTTACTTCTCATTCACCAATCGTACTGCTCCATCAGCATTGCGGCGTGGGTTGGGCGTAAAGGTAATCGGAGTTAGAATTCCCTCATGGAATTTACAAGGGGAAAGAATCTACAGAAAGTGATTCTGTATTACGCCTTTACTCCTCTTGAAGATTCAGAAGCGATTCGACTTTGGCAACAGGGTCTCGCCGAATCACTTGGGCTACGTGGTCGAGTGATTATTGCCCCACATGGAATTAATGGAACTCTTGGAGGCAGCCTCCCTTCTCTAAAGAAATATGTAAGTGCAACAAAGAAATATCCAGGATTCAAAAACATCGATTTTAAGTGGTCGGATGGAACGGGAAATGAATTTCCTCGCCTGAGTATTAAAACAAAATCTGAGCTGGTTGCTTTTGGTTCACCTCAAGAAATAGTAGTGGATACAAATGGAGTGGTAAATGGTGGGAAACACATTAAACCTTATGAAGTAAATAGGTTAGTTGAATCTCGAGGAGATGATGTCGTTTTCTTTGACGGACGTAACGCATTTGAAGCCAAGATTGGACGCTTTAAGAATGCTGTTGTACCTGACGTTTCAACCAGTAGAGATTTTGTCGAAGAAATCGAAAGTGGTAAGTATGACCACTTAAAAGACAAAACAATTGTTACGTACTGCACGGGGGGTATTCGGTGTGAAATATTGTCTTCAGTTATGGTCAAACGTGGCTTTAAAGAGGTATATCAAATTGAAGGTGGCATCGTTCGCTATGGAAAGAAATATGGAGATGAAGGGCACTGGGAAGGTTCTCTCTACACCTTTGATTCCAGAATGGCTATCAACTTCAGCGATAAGACAAAGGTGATCGGAGAGTGCGAAAAGTGTGGGTCTGCGACTAAAGATTTTCGCAACTGCTCTACAGCATCTTGTCATTCACTGATTTTGCTCTGTGATTCATGCGCAAAACTGCCCTCTAATTTGAGTTGCACACATGAAAATGCTGAAGCAAACTCAGAACTTATTGGATAAAGCTAAAAAGTAATTACTTTTGTGTAGCGGCAATCGCTTTCCTGATTGCTTTAATTTGTGCTCTGTACTGAGCTATTGCAGCTCTTTTCGCAACCGCGTCATTTCCAGCGGCTGCTAGTGCCTGCGCCTTGTTCGCTGCTGCGTCAGCAAGTGCAAGCTGTAAACCTTCTTGAGCAGATCCAACCGTTGCTGCTGCGGGTGCAGGAGCTACAGGAGCAGGTGCTGCTGCTTTTGGTGCTGCAGGTGCCGCTGCTTTTGGTGCTGCAGGTGCATGAGCAGCAGGTGCTGCTGAAGCTGCTGCATTAGCAGAGGCTGAAGTTAAAATTCCGGAAACGATAAAGAGGGATGATGCAACGCATGAAAGTCCCAATGCGCGATTACGTTTCATAACCGCAATTATGCCACCCCTACTCGCTAGGTGCTAAATCCAAGCCTGGGCGAGTTCAATTTTAGGCATTTTAAGTATCAAACCCACTCGGTTACGCTCGTGTGATGAAGAGCGCACGCTGGCTTGCGGTGATCGCAGTCACAGGGCTTCTTTTCTCACCCATTTGGGCAGCCCAAGCTCAGGAGTACCCCGGGAGCATTACTGAATTAAAAGTTGCAAGCCAAGAAACTGATTTTCCAATTCGAACCGTCTACGTCTGGACGCCGCCAGTTCCAACTTCGCAAATTCAAAATCTTCCAGTTGTATATATGTTGCACGGCTGGCCAGGAAGCCCAAAGGGAATTATGGCGGCAACTATCAAAGAATTAGCAACTGAATTTAAAAATGGAGCCAAGCCATTTATCGCCGTTTATCCAGATGGAAATGCGTTAACTCATATTGATTCTGAGTGGGCAGATTCTTATGACGGTAAGGCGATGGTAGAAACCTGGCTCACCCAAAACGTAATTCAGGCAGTTGAAGGTAAAAATATTCGCCCAAAGTCCAACCGCGCAATTTTAGGTTTTTCAATGGGGGGATATGGGGCAGCAATTATTGGCCTCCATCACCCTGATCTCTATAGCCAGGTGATCACGCTTGCAGGATATTTTGTGACTGATGACCTCACTAATGCCTATGGCGGGTTACAGGATCAACCAGCAAAAGTGGCTTATCAAACACCAAGCCATTTTTTAAATTATGCCTCTCAAATTCGATGGTTTCTCGGTGAATCGCCACAAGATCTAACTGCACTGATTCACGGACAGGCAGCTGCATGGGGCGCAAAACTTAAAAGTAAAAAGGCAAACTACGTGATAAGTACAGCAACCGGTGGACATAGCTATCAGTTTGTGTCGGGGCAAATGAAACCAATCACAAAGTGGCT
>DAIQAR010000044.1:6041-10410 GCA_036781605.1 Candidatus Nanopelagicaceae bacterium | reverse complement strand
CTAGATGCTGCGATCTGTTGAAGAACGATCGCTGTAGCCACGCTTGCGTTGAGAGACTCCACATCTGATTGCATCGGGATGGAAAGGATCAAATCGCACTTTTCACGAACTAGTCGTGAAAGACCTTTTCCTTCACTTCCAACAATCAGATAAACAGATTCTTTTGCAAGTGAAAACTTGGGAAGACTTTCATCTCCTTCTGCATCTAAACCAACAACAAAATATCCGGCCTTCTTTGCATCTTCTAGTGAGCGAACCAGATTTGTCACTTGTGAGATTGGTAAGCGCGCCGCAGCACCTGCAGATGCTTTCCATGCTGAACCTGTCATTGCAGCTGTTCGGCGCTCAGGAATAACAACACCATCTGCGCCAAATGCAGCGCCAGAACGAACAATCGCTCCTAAGTTGTGAGGATCTGTGACGCCATCTAAACCAACAAGTAACCCCGGCTTCTTTGCTTGCGCAAGAAGAAGAGTGAAAGCTGTGTAAGCATATGGCTTAATGACAAGCGCGATTCCTTGGTGCATCGTTGTTCCAGTCAAACCATCTAAAACTCCGCGCGCGACTTCTTTGATTAGAAGGTTCTGATTTTTAGCAAGGCGCATTGCCTCAGTCATTCGATCATCAATCTCAGCACGCTGGGCGATAAGTAATTCTTTTGCAGGAACTTTTGCTCGTAGTGCTTCAACAACGCTATTGCGACCTGCTACCGCGTCTCCACTTGGTCTTGTCTCTCGGCGAGATTCCATAGGGCGAGTGCGATCAGATGATGCACTCTTACGTGGACCTCGTGGTCCTACGCTCTCTGCTTCACGACGTTTTTTACCTGGACGCATTATGAAAGACTCCATCTGGTGCCCTGTGGGGTGTCTTCAAGAATGACACCAAGCGCCGCTATTTGATCCCGAATTGCATCTGCTGATGCAAAATCTTTACGTTCTCTTGCCGCTGCTCTTTGGTCAAGAGCCAGTGCAACTAAACCATCTAGCACCGATTGATCGGCGCTTGCACCATGCGCAAATGCAGCGTCAAAAGGATCGCAACCAAGAATCGAGAGCGCTCCGCGGATCTCTGATGCGCTTGTTTCTATTCCCTTTTTATCATTGGCAGTAAGCGCAGTATTTCCTTGGCGAAGTGATTCGCTGATACCGGCCAGCGCAGTTGGAACTGCAAGGTCATCATTCATCGCATTAGCAAAAGAAGAAGAGATAACTGGCTCAGCTTTTTTGCCTAGTACCTCACTGCTGCGCTTAAGGAAACCTTCAATACGGTGAAAGTTCACCGCTGCTTCCTCTAAAGCCTCAAAAGAAAACTCAAGCATTGAACGGTAATGTGCGCTACCTAAGTACCAACGTAGTTCTATGCCGCGCACCTGCTTTAGAATTTCAGCTACTTGCAGCGAATTGCCAAGAGATTTAGACATCTTCTCACCAGAAGTTGTCACCCAAGCGTTATGCATCCAGGTATTAGCAAAACCCCAGCCAGCAGCCTCTGATTGCGCAATTTCATTTTCATGGTGAGGGAAGATCAGATCTAAACCGCCCCCATGAATATCAAAAGATTCACCAAGGTAGGCATGCGCCATTGCTGAGCACTCAACGTGCCAACCAGGGCGGCCTGGTCCCCATGGTGTTGGCCATGATGGATCTCCAGGTTTTGCTGCTTTCCATAGCGCAAAATCACGAGGATCTTTTTTGAATGTTAAATCTGCATCATCTGCTGGTTGCAGGTCATCAAGCTTTTGATTAGATAAAGTTAAATAAGAGGCAAGTTTTCTTACCTCTAAATACACATCGCCATTGCCTGGTGCATATGCACTTCCGTTATCAATCAGGATCTGCATGAGCTGGGTCATTTGCGTGATGTGACCAGTGGCTCTTGGCTCATAGGTAGGAGCCATAACATTAAGCGCCGCATAAGCGTGCGTAAATGCCTGCTCATACTTCATCGCAACAGCCCACCAAGGAATCTCTTCGTGTACTGCTTTATGCAAAATCTTGTCATCGATATCGGTGACGTTGCGAATAAAGTTCACTTCAAAGTTTGATGCCAAGAGCCAGCGGCGCAAGATGTCGAAGTTCACGCCGCTTCGAATATGACCAATATGAGGGGGTGCTTGCACGGTTGCTCCGCACAGATAAATTCCTACTTTGCCAGGGTTAATTGGCTTAAATTTTTCAAGGGTGCGAGTAGCTGTGTTATATAAATGTAGCTCACTCATTGGGCAATTCTACCTTGTTAAATTTGCTCAATTTCTACTTGCTGCTGCGGATAATAAGCGCAGTTGCAATCGCTGATAATCCTTTGCCCTCGCCAGTAAAGCCAAGCCCATCAGTTGTCGTTGCAGACACTGATACCTCTACCCCGCCAAGGGCATCCGATAGCGCAGAGATGCATTCAGCTCTGCGGCTACCAATCTTTGGTCGGTTGCCAACAATTTGAACGCTGACATTATTGATTAAATAACCAGCAGCACTAACTTTTACCAAGGTCTCTTTCAATAACTGAGCGCCAGATGCACCCGCGTATTCAGGTCTATCTGTTCCAAAGTTGCTTCCCAAATCGCCAAGGGAGGTTGCCGATAAAAGTGCATCACAGATTGCATGAGCCGCAACATCGCCATCGGAATGTCCGTCCACACCAATTTCACCTGGCCAGTTAATTCCGGCAAGCCATAAGGGCCTTGATGAGTCACTTGAAAATGCGTGCGCGTCAGTTCCCACTCCCGCTCTCATATCTGCGTTGACTTCGCCAACAAGATACTTAAGCGCAAGTGCTAAATCATCTGGTGTTGTAATTTTTAGTGCTTGGGGTTCACCCGAAATAACCTTCACGCTCACGCCACGTTCTTCCACTAAACCCGCATCATCGCTCATCTCATCTTTGCTCTTGTGAGCGGCAATCAGCACCTTGCGTTTAAAACCTTGTGGGGTTTGAATAGCGCGAAGCTTTGATCGAGTAGGCGTCTTAGTTACGTAATTATCCTTATCAATACGTTTTATAGTGTCAGTTACTGCAATACCCGGAACAACTGCCTTCTCTCCTGCGCGCAGAGAATCAATCACACGCATGGCAAGAGAGGTGGGAGCAAGAGCGCGGGCAGCGTCGTGGACAAGAACAAAATCATTTGTTGCATCAATGTGCTTGAGCGCAGCCTTCACGCTTTCAGTTCGAGTTATTCCCCCAGTGACAACGGTGATTTCATCACCGAGGAGTTTTCTAAATTCGTCTTCAAAACCTGTGGGGGCCGCCACGATAATTTGGGATGCAATAGGGGCCATACGATTAACAGCATGCTCGACGAGAGTTTTGCCAGCAATCTGAACAAGTGCTTTTGGAAGTGTGGAGCCAAGTCTTACGCCGCTGCCGCCAGCGGGAATAATGACAGCAACAAGATCGCTCACGATAAAAGCTTTAAGAAGCTAGAACCTCATCAAGAATGACTCCGGCCTTCTCTTCATCTGTGCGCTCGGCCAGAGCAAGCTCTGAAATCAAGATTTGCTTTGCTTTTGCAAGCATGCGCTTCTCACCAGCAGATAGTCCGCGGTCTAGATCACGGCGGTAAAGATCACGAACTACTTCAGCAACCTTAATGACATCTCCTGATGCAAGCTTCTCAACGTTTGCCTTATAGCGGCGAGACCAGTTTGTTGGCTCCTCTGTATACGGCTGGCGCAAAACATTAAATACGCGGTCCAAGCCTGCGCTATCAACAACGTCGCGAACTCCGACCAAATCAACGTTCTCCGCTGGGACTCTTACTGTCAGGTCTCCTTGAGCTACCTTCAAAACGAGGTAGATCTTCTCTTCTCCCTTGATGGTGCGCTTCTCGATTGCTTCAATGAGCGCTGCTCCATGATGGGGATATACAACGGTTTCGCCGACTTTGAATGTCATTAAATCTCACTCCATTTGGTCGCGGTTGGGGATGTGCGTTTGTGGATAAGGGGTTAATCATACCAGCGTTCTCAAGGTCACATTTGCCAAGGGGTAAAGGGCTATTTTTGTCAAGGTATTCTTTACTCATGATCAAAAAGAGCGCCCAAATCGCACTTGTAACAGTCTCTGTATTAAGCCTCTCTGCATGTGGTGCTAGTGGCCCAGATGCGCCCACCCGAAACATCAAGCAAGTAACAGATGGTGTTGAAGGCCAATCAGGGCAGATCCTTGTTCGCGATCTACTTCTAGTTGCGCAACCCGATGGAAGCGCAGTAATTGTTGGAACATTCCTCAATCACGGACAAAACGCTGATGCCCTCACTGGAATTACAGTCAACAACATTCCTGCAAAGCTCTCTGCAGCATCTTTCCCGCTTGTTTTAAACACACCAGTCATCTTCTCTGGTGACTCAGCAAATGCCTCAGGAAG
>DAIQAR010000044.1:3473-5941 GCA_036781605.1 Candidatus Nanopelagicaceae bacterium | reverse complement strand
GATGTATTTGCTGCACTTGGTGATCCTGCAGGATCAACTAGACCGTATGAAACGATACCAAGGACGTATGCACCTGCATCTGATGTGTTGAAGTTATATGTCAAGACACCAGTTGATGAAACTGCTGCTGCGCTAAGGAATGATGAAACGCCACCCGCTGTTGGAGCAACGTACGCACCTGACGCATTCTTGATGTTTGCAAGTCCAAGACCAGCTGACTTTGCATATCCTGACTCAACGTAGTTGATTGAATAAGGTGTGCTTGCAGCAAGCGCTGCAACACCAGAAGATCCAGCTGCTGACAAGTAGCTAGCTGGGATAATTCCTGGGCCAGAACCATTTCCTGGGAAATCGTTACTGAATACGCCTGAAACGAATAGTCCGTTTCCGCCTGATGCCTTACCACCCCAAGTTGCTGGGAATTGTGTTTGGAAGAAGTTAACCAAGTTCTGTGTTGTACCTGATGAATCAGAGCGGTAAACAACACGGATTGGCTGTGCTGGGAGTGTGATTGAAGGCTCTGTAACTGTCTTTGAAGTTGTGACCTTTACTGGCTTCTTATTCTTATCAAGAATTGTCTTGCCCTTAGCGTCCTTCTTCAATGTTGTTGTTACAACAGTGTGTGAAACAGTCTTATTGTTTTCAGCAACAATCGCAGGATCGTTCCACATTGTGATCTTTCCAGCGAAAATGTCTGAAAGTGTCTTCTGTGAGAAGTAGAGCTGAGGTTGTGTTGCTGACTTAGCTGAACCTGCTGTGAGGTTATATCCAATAGCGATTGGAGCAGCTACGGCAGGAATATGGAGAAGTGTTGATGATGCAGCTGTGAAAGGAACATCTGAGAAATCGAAGTCGTTGATACCACGGTCTGCGTTGTTACGTCCTACGCCTGAACCGCCACCTGCATATGAAACTGTGTTACCAGATGCGCTTTGGAATCCTGGTGTACATGCTGAGATCAATGAACCAGCGAATGTTGAACCTGCACCAGTGATTGAAGCACCAGCGAATGCTGGTTGTGCTGCGAAAAGAGTTACTGCAGCTGCTGCTGCGGCAATCTTTAGTGAACGAGATAGCTTCATGTATAACCTTCCGATAGATCCATGGATGTGGATTTGTAAGGGAAAGCCTATGAACGGCAAGAAACTGGCTATGGACTAGAACTAGACAAGTTGCTAACAGAAGATGAACAGAGGGTTAACCAAAACGACCTGTCACATAGTTTTCTGTGCGCGTATCTTTCGGACGGGAGAAGATTTCACTCGTTGGTCCAAGCTCAACCATCTCTCCTGGGCCACCGTCAGATAAGAAGAAGGCTGTGTAGTCAGAGACGCGCGCTGCCTGTTGCATGTTGTGAGTAACAATAATGATTGTCATAGATGAAGAAAGGTGAGAGATCGTCTCTTCCACCTTGAGAGTTGATCCTGGATCAAGAGCTGAGCAAGGCTCATCCATCAAAAGTACTTCTGGTCGAACCGCGAGCGCACGCGCGATACACAAGCGCTGCTGTTGACCGCCAGAGAGAGATCCACCATGAGCATTCAAACGGTCCTTTACCTCAGCCCATAGACCAGCCCGCTCTAAGCACTCCTGCAGAAGATCCTCTTTATTCTCTACCTTGATCTGTGCGAGCTTAAGACCTGCAAGAACGTTCTCAGCAATTGTCATAGATGGAAATGGGTTTGGCTTCTGGAAAACCATTCCAACCTTCAGGCGAATCTTTGTGACATCTGTTCCTGGAGCATAAATGTCGTTGCCATCGAGCAATACCTCTCCAGCCATCGCAGCGCCCGGAATGAACTCGTGCATGCGATTGAGTGTGCGAATAAATGTTGACTTACCGCAACCAGAAGGACCAATTAGGGCTGTGACTGTACCGGCCCAGAAATCTAGTGAGACGTTATTGAGCACGTGCTTGTCATCAAACCATGCGTGAATGCCACGAGCCTCAAGGCCAACGCCTAGCGCCTTTCCTCCATGTGCCTTGCCCGATTTAGCATTCGCGGCAATTCCTGAAAGAGATGCAGGTGATGTACGTGTGTCCATTTCTTTATCCTTATCGTTTTCTGAAGTGTTCTCTGAATTCACTATTATTTGGTCTTCCGATTACTGAGCAAGCGTGCTGCGATAAACAAAGAGAGCACAAGAATCAGGAGCACGAAGATTCCGGCCCATGCCCGGGTAATCGACTCAGGTGTGCCTGCGCCAAAGCCTCGCCAGATATAGAAAGGTAGAGATCCCATTGGGTGAGAGAAAATATTCCAGTTCTTTGTATCTCCGCCGCCAGTGAGCAGAACAATCGGAGCAGTTTCACCGGCAATACGAGCAATACCCAAAATCATCGCTGTGACAAGCCCACTGCGAGCTGCAGGCAGGACAATCTGAGCAACCGTGCGCCACTGGGTTCCGCCGAGTGCAACACCTGACTCACGAAGATCTTGTGGGACAAGGAGCAGAACTTCTTCAGA
>DAIQAR010000044.1:0-3373 GCA_036781605.1 Candidatus Nanopelagicaceae bacterium | reverse complement strand
CCCTTGTAGCCGCGAGCAATGACTGTGTAAAGAATGCTGAGAATTGGAATAACAGCTATTGAGATTGAGAGCATGACAAATCCACGGAATATGGAATCTGCTCCTGCTGTCTTGCCCTGTGTGGCTCTTGAATATCCGTAATCAATAACGATGTAAGAGATAAAGAAGACCGCGATATATGCCAAATTACCCGAAAGAGGGGTAATGGCTACTAACGCCCCAGAAATGGCAATTGATGCGGCAAAGATTCCAATAGTGATGAGTCGCTGCGCGGGAGTAGCTCTCCATGGCTTATTTGGAGTTGGAATTGATCCCTTTGCAGTAGCAATTGTGCTCATCGGCCTGTCTTTCCGCTACGAGCAACAATTAAGTCTGCAATTGAGTTCACAATCAAAGTAACAACGAAGAGAACGAGTCCTGCAGCCATCAGCGCCTTCACTTCACCTTGCGTTGCCTCACCAAACTTGAGCAAAATCATAGATGCGACGTTTCCGCCTGCACCGATAAGGACATGCCAGTTAATCTTGTAAACGATATTGAGCACTGTATACACGGCAACTGTCTCACCCATGGCTCGGCCTAAGCCAAGCATCGCTCCGCCGACAATTCCAGAACGTGCGTATGGGAATGCAACTGCTTTAATCATTCCAAAGCGAGTAGCACCGAGGGCATATGCAGCTTGAATGCGATCAAGTGGTGTCTGACCAAAAATTTCACGAGAGATTGATGTCACGATTGGAATAATCATGATCGCAAGAACAAGACCAGCAATGAGTGGGGACCGGTCAAAGAATGGAGATTCCATCTTGAAAAATGGAACCCACCCTAAATATTGGTGAAGCAACTTTGCCCAAGATACTCCGATAGGCGCTAGGACGAAGAAGCCCCAGAGTCCAAACAAGACGGATGGAAATGCAGCCATGAGGTCGATCACGGCAACCATGAACTTCTTGAGTGAATTTGGAACATAGAAAGTCAAGAAAAGCGCTGAGAAGACCGAAATTGGAACAGCAACAAGGATTGCGATGAAAGAGCAAATAAGCGTTCCTATAAGCATTGCCGCCAAACCAAAGTGCGAATTCTTCATATCTAATTGGTTTGCTTCATTCACCGTTGCAACCCAGTTGCTGGTGGTGATGAAGTGAAGACCTTGAGATTTAAAAGTTTGGAAACCTTGGTAAAGAAGGAAGATAAATATGAGTCCGAGAATAAGCAGCGATGAAAGTCCACCGCCGGTTACAACCCGCTGAAAAATCTTGTCTGAAAGCCTGGGCTTAGTGGTGATCTCCCGCTTTGGGGGCAGGACAGGCTTCTGGGTCAAAGTTGAACTCACGAGAGAATACTTATCTACTGGCCCTCTTTGTGAAAGCCCACGGGATGACTAGAAAGTGAACGCAAGGTGAATTTAGCCGGTTTTAGCGCTACCCCTCGAACTTATATCCCAAACCTCGCACAGTCTGAATAAAAACAGGGTTTGCTGGGTCGGCTTCAATCTTTGCCCGAAGGCGCTTGATGTGAACGTCGAGAGTTTTGGTGTCACCAAAGTAATCACTACCCCACACACGATCAATGAGCTGAGAGCGAGTAAGTACTCTTCCTGAATTGCGCATGAGATATTCAAGTAGTTCAAATTCTTTTAGCGGTAAAGATTGCGTCGCACCATTGACGGTAACGATGTGGCGTTCAACATCCATGCGCACAGGACCTGCCGTGACTGTGCCATCAGGAGATTGAAGATCATCACCTTCTGCAACACGGCGTAATACCGCTTTGATACGGGCAACAAGTTCGCGAGTTGAGTAAGGCTTTGTCACATAATCATCTGCGCCAAGTTCTAACCCAACAACTTTATCTACCTCTGTATCTTTTGCAGTGAGCATAATGATTGGCACATTAGATTTGCTGCGGATCTGACGGCAGACTTCCGTGCCAGATAATCCAGGCAACATGAGATCGAGCAAGACTAAATCTGCCCCGTGGCGATCAAACTCCTCAACAGCTTTGATTCCGGTATCGGCAACAGAGATGTCAAAACCTTCACGGCCTAAGAGATATGAGAGTGCATCTGAAAATGATGGCTCATCTTCGACAACAAGTATCTTCGTCATTATTTATCCTCTACTGCGCTTAGGTGTGGTGTGGTGGGAAAACGAATGGTGAAAGTACTTCCTGCTCCTTCAACGCTCCATACCGAGACATCCCCGCCATGGTTTGTCGCAACGTGCTTAACAATAGAAAGTCCAAGTCCCGTTCCGCCTGTTTCTCTTGAGCGGGCAGGATCAACCCGATAAAAACGTTCAAATATTCTTTCTAATTCCTTCTCTGGAATTCCGATTCCTTGATCAGTAACAGAAACTTCCGTGAGGGCGTCATTTTGTTTGAGAGCAACAGCAACGCGGGTTCCTTCTGCGCTGTAATTAATTGCATTTTCAATCAGATTAGAAACAGCCATCTCTACTTGCCTGCCATCTCCCTTAATCATTCCAGGAGATTGCTGACTATAAACAATCTCTATATTGCGCTTTTCAGCGCTGAGGCGTGATTGATCGATTGCTTCTTTCAATATCTCATCAAGGTTCACATCATTAGGGTTTTTCAGCGGATCGGTATCTTGAAGCCGAGAGAGATTAATAATCTCTTGCACTAGATCGCTCAATCTTTTTGCTTCAACTTGCATCTTGCCGGCAAAACGCGAAATAGATTCTGGATCATCGGCAGCGCCAAGTACAGCTTCAGATAGTATTGAAAGCGCACCAATAGGTGTTTTTAGTTCATGAGAAATATTTGCTACAAAGTCACGCCGGATAGAATCAAGACGACGCATTTCTGAGTCATCAAAAATCAAAATGCAGATCAGGCCATCCATACCGATGGGAATCACTCGAACGAGTAAGTCATGTGTTCCATCACCCAAAGGCCCACGTGGTAACTCCATGGTTGCCTCTTGCATTTTTTTTGAGCGCCTTACTGCCCGCACAAGCTGCAGGAGAGATTCATTATTTAATCTGTTCTCTCGCAGCAAATTAAAAGCGTCAACACTTTCAGATTCATAGACAACAAATTCGCCTGGAGACAGGACTATGGATTCGGCATCTATATTTTCAAGGAGTGCGCTCATCGCTAGATCAATCTCATAGGGATTGGAGAGTTGCCCTTGTGAATTTTTCCGCTTAAGCCACGTCACCCCCTCATCGTAGGAGTTCTGTCCAGCCCTACCTACCCGTAGGGGTGGGGCCCCGCATAAATTCTGGAATCTTTACGTGGTGTTCAGGACTTGTTCACATATCACCCGAGCCTCAAGGCAAACCCCGAGTAGAGTTCGCAAATGCGCGATTCATTTCATGAGGACCTTGAGGCTATTACCGCGCTGCAA
>DAIQAR010000043.1:3210-10500 GCA_036781605.1 Candidatus Nanopelagicaceae bacterium | reverse complement strand
CAAAGGATGCTTATGTTGCACATGAGCGTATGCGCGAGGCATTTAACCTTCTCTCTCAATATGTGATCGATAAGGGTTACAAGATTAAATTTGCCATTGAGCCAAAGCCAAACGAGCCACGCGGAGATATCTTCTTGCCAACTATTGGCCACGCAATGGCATTTATCAACACTCTTGATCACCCTGAGATGGTGGGCTTAAACCCTGAGGTAGGACACGAACAGATGTCTAACCTCAACTTCGTTCACGGTATCGCCCAGGCACTTTGGCAAGGAAAGCTCTTTCATATTGATCTCAATGGTCAGCACGGTCCAAAGTTTGACCAAGACCTTGTCTTTGGCCATGGCGATGTGAAGTCAGCCTTCTTCCTTGTTGATCTACTCGAGCACTACAAGTATTCAGGTCCAAAGCACTTTGACTACAAGCCAGCCCGCACAGAAGATGATGCAGGCGTATGGCAATCAGCAACATCAAATATGCGCACATACCTTCTTCTTAAGGAGCGCGCGATCGCTTATCGCAATGATCCACGCGTGATTGAAGCGATGAAGGAATCTCGTGTTCCAGAACTTGAAGTGCCAACTCTTGCTAAGGGTGAGACATGGAAGGATCTTGCAGATCCTTCATTTGATGTTGAATCAGCGGGTGCTCGCGGAATGGGTTATGAAAAGCTCAATCAGCTTGCGCTAGAACATCTGATCGGCGTGAAGGCATAGTACAGATGCGCTTTGCCAAAGAATCTTAAACTTTTACAGTTTCAGCTGATTCACTGCGCGAAATTTGTAGAACCGCAATAGAGGCAACAAGACAGAGAATTCCTGCGGCATAAAAGGCTGCTGCGTAGTTTCCGAGCTTGTCATGAATGATGGCCCCGCCAAGGGCTGCAATAGATCCGCCAATTTGGTGGCACGCAAATACCCATCCATAGATCACTGTTGCGCGGGTTGGGCCAAGTACGCGCCTACATAAAATTACTGTTGGCGGAACGGTTGCGACCCAATCGAGTCCGTAGAAAATAACAAAGACCAGCGTTGATGGATGCACGCTTTGGAAGAGTATGGATGGAAGAAGAAAGAGTGAGAATCCTCGGAATGCGTAGTAAAAAAACAGAAGCTTGACCGGATCAACGCGGTCTGTCAGCCAACCAGAACCCATAGTTCCAATCACATCAAAGACACCGACCAGAGCCAGCAGACTCGCTGCTGTGCCCATGGCCATACCGTGATCCACTGCTGCAGGAATAAAGTGAGTGCCAATCAATCCGCTGGTTGAAAGACCGCACACAAAAAATGAACCGCAGAGCAACCAGAAATCTTTGATTTTCGTTGCAGCAACTAGTGAATCTATTGCTTCCCGGGCTGCGTTGCGTTTAACAACTTCTGGATACTCATAGTCATCGGGAGCCCCGTATGGCTTCACAGCTGCGTGCATAGGACTTTCTTTGAGGAAGAAATAAATAGCGGGCACCATCGCCCATGCGCATAATCCAACGGTGACCGATACTGATCTCCATCCAAAACGCGTCACAAGAGAAGAAAGTCCAGGAAGAAAAATCAGATTTCCTGCGGCGCTTGCCGCCGTTAATATTCCAACCACTAATCCTTTGCGCTTGATAAACCAGCGATTAGCAATAGATGCTGCAAATACAAGCGCCATCGCTCCGGTGCCACCGCCAACGATGAGTCCCCAAAGAACTGCCAAGTGCCAAGGATGCGAGATGTATTGAGTGCACCACGCACCACTTCCCACAATTGTTAAAGCGCACATGACGACTCTGCGAATTCCAAATCGTTCCATGAGGGCAGCAGCAAACGGTGCGGTGAGTCCATAGACCAGGACGTTGATGGATACGGCCGAGCTAATTGCACTTCTTGACCAACCAAATGAATGTTGGAGAGGGATGATTAATACAGAGGGCGCTGCTCTAAATCCAGATGTTGCAACAAGGGTAAAGAAAGTAATAACGGCTGCAATCCATGCAGGATGCAGCCGTTTAGATTTACTCATTGCTCTCCGGGCGCATTAAACCGCGGCTCCCTTACGAGAGATCGCATCAACTGAAGCTGAGAGTAGAAGAACTCCACCAGTAACTAGGTATTGAGTTCCTGAGCTAAAGCCAAGAAGTCCCATTCCGTTATCGATTGTTGCAACTACAAGCCCGCCGAGTACAGCATCGCGCATCTTTCCGCGGCCACCAAAGAGAGATGTTCCACCGATAACTGCTGCGCCTACTGCGTAGAGAAGAGTCGTTCCGCCACCAGTTGTTGGAGAGATCGAATTTGAACGAGATGCAAAAAGCATTCCTGCGATTGCAGCAAATCCAGAACAGATCACAAAGGCCATAGTGCGGATATAGGTGACATTGATACCTGCACGACGCGCTGCTTCAGCGTTACCGCCAACGGCATAGAGATAGCGCCCAAACTTTGTCTTCTGTAACGTAAATGTTCCAGCAAACAAAAGTCCGAGAAGCACTAGAACGACGATCGGCATTCCCTTGATGCTGCTTTGTGGGGGATTTCCGCGCTGACCATTGAGCATGTAGGTTGCCGCACCAGCTAGGACAGTCAGAATTGCATTACGCAATAACCAAACCTTGAAGAGTTCTAGCTTTACGTTTGCTTTGCGACCACGAATAACTCGGCGCAAGCCATAAAGAAGATAGGCACTCATAGCAACCACATAGAAAATCCAACTTTGTGTTGGGGAGAGGTTGTTGTTTTCGACTGCAACAATGAAGCGATCCTGGAGCGGAATTGTTCCACCCTCTCCTGCCATGAGCAGCAAGACGCCCTGGAAAGCCAAGAAGGCCGACAAAGTAACAACGAATGATGGAATACCAAGTCGTGCACGAAGTAGCCCCATCGCAAAACCGAGAGCCGTTCCAACGATCATGCTTACGATAAATGCTACATACCAAGGAAATTTATGATTATTAATCAAAAGCACCATGGAAGCACCACACACACCAGATGTGAAGCCTGCCGCAAGATCAATTTCACCCAGCAGCAACACAAAGATCAATCCCATAGCAATAACCATGACAGGTGCTGACTGGGTGATGAGATTTGCAAGATTGCGATCGGTCAAGAAGTAATCTGAAGAGAATTTAAAGATGATGCCAAGTGCCAGCAAACCCAGGATTGCCGGTAATGCACCGATGTCACCTGATTTAACTCTTGCGATGTAGTCAGTTGCTACCGAACGCATGCTGAGTTCGTGAACTGCTGAATTCATTTCCTGATCGTGGCTCACTTAGATGCCCCCACTCCTGCTGATTTACCTGTTGTAATAAGTTCGACTACCTGGCTTGCACTGACATCCTTAGTTTGAACTTGTGTAGTCATAGTTCCTAGATAAAGCGGAGCAATATAGTCAGCGACTGCAAAGACGTCATTGAGATTGTGGCTAATGAGAATGACGGCTAATCCGTTATCTGCAAGTCGGCGTACGAGCTTGAGCACTTGCTCCGTCTGAGCGACGCCTAGAGCTGCAGTTGGTTCGTCCAAAATAACTAGTTTGCTATTCCACAGTACGGCGCGGGCAATGGCAACGGTTTGTCGCTGTCCACCAGAAAGAGATGAAACTACTTGACGAATAGATTTAACTGTTCGTACAGAAAGTCCATCAAGAGTCTTAGCAGCAAGAGTTTCCATACTGGGCTCGTTGAGAACAATTCCTGTTCTCTCTTCCCGGCCAAGGAACATATTTTGAACAATATCTAAGTTGTCACACAAAGCTAGGTCTTGATACACGACCTCAATACCAAGTGCTGTGGCATCTCTGGGATTTTCAATTTCTACTTTTTTACCTTCGAATGTGATTTCTCCTGATTCAGCAACATAAATACCAGCAATGCACTTGATGAGCGTGCTCTTGCCGGCACCATTGTCGCCGACAAGTGCGGTGACCTTGCCAGCATATGCATCAAAATCAACATCTTTAAGTACATGTACCGGGCCGAAAGATTTATTAATTCCTCGTAGCGAAAGAATTGGATCGCTCACGTATTACTCCTGTCAGGGATTTGGGCCACGCCCGGTAAAGGGAGTGGCAATGCTGTGGCTCGTAGCGTAGCCCAGGGTAGGGGTAATAATCACGCTGGGTGAAAATCATTTATCTCTAGAAATGAGTCAGGCCCCACGGGGATTACCCGCGGGGCCTGACTACAAACTACCTAAATAAAGCAGTAGCTCTAATAGATTTTAACTATTAAAGACCAGCAGCCTTACATGCAGCTTCTCCAGCAATCTTACAGATGTCAGCACGAGTCTGGAAACCATCTGCAATTACCTTTGAAACATTTGACTTGTTGATTCCAATTGGAGTTCCAAGTACTGAAGGTACGTTTGATACACCATTGTTTGTTGAACCGTTTGTAGCTGCCTTTGAACCCTTGATCAATGAGATCGCAAGTGATGACGCTGCATTTGCTTCAACTGCAATTGGCTTGTAAACAGTGTTTGAAAGGTCGCCTGTCAAGATCGCTGCAAGACCATCTGCAGTTGCATCTTGTCCAGATACGCAGACCTTACCGTTGAGCTTGTTCTTCTTAAGAACAGCAACAGCAGCAAGTCCTAGACCTTCGTTAGCTGATACAACTGCATCAAGCTTTCCGCCAGCCTTTGTAAGCTGTTGTTCGAAGATTGTTCCGCCGAGAGTGTTATCCCAACCAGCAACAGACTTGTCATCAACAAGAGTTCCCTTGCTTGATTTTAGGTATGGACCAACAACTGAAGCGTAACCTTGCTTGAATAGTGTTGCGTTGTTATCTGTTGGTGAACCGTTTAGGTACACAACGCGTGGTGACTTAACCATCTTTGCCTTGAGGCAATCAACGATTCCTTGACCTTGTAGCTTTCCTACTCCTACGTTGTCGAATGAAACGTAGTAGCTAGCTGAACCCTTAAGTGTTAGGCGGTCATAGTCAATTGTTGCAACGCCTTGCTTCTTAGCCTTAGCTTCAACAGCTGCAGCTGATGGTGAATCGAGGTTAACAAGAATGAGAACCTTTACACCTTCTGTAAGCATGCCGTCAGCGATTGTTGCAAACTTTGCCTTGTCGCCTTGTGCATTTTGAATGTCATAAGTGATTCCAGCTGCCTTGAATGCTGCTGCAAGTAGTGGACGATCCTTTGTTTCCCAGCGAGCTGAAGATGCTGAGTCTGGAAGGATGACACCGATCTGTGCTTTTCCTGCTGCGTGAGCAGATGTTGCAACAAAACCTGTTACAACGAGTGAAGCTGCAGCAATTGCTGCTGCGAAACGACGTGTTGTCATTTATTACCTTTCGAAAGAGTCCGCACGTGGCCAAACCTGCTTTGACCGTGGTCGTGCGAACGGTGGGAAAAGGCTAACCCAGCGAGGATAGATACCCCCAATCCGAAATCGTGATAAATCGGACATTCTCTATAACGCTTAGATAACGTAATAGAGAAGTACGACCGATACCCTTGCCACAAATGGCCGACATTCAGGATGACTTAGCAACCGCGCTTCTGCGCAGCCTTGCTGCTGCCATATCTGCAGGCTCACTTCCGACCGGATTAGTCCTTCCAGATTCCATCACTTTAGAAAGACCCAAGAACCGCGATCACGGTGATTACGCCACATCGGTTGCGCTCGCTTTAGCGAAGAGCGCCGGCCTGAACCCACGTGATGTAGCGCAAATAATTATTTCCCAGCTTGAATCCGATTCATTTATTAAAGCGAGCGTCTCTGCTTTAGATATTGCAGGTCCTGGCTTTATTAACATCACATTAGATCGTGCCTCGCAAGCACAAGTCATTACGCAGATCCTTAAGCAAGGCGCAAAGTTTGGACACGGAGAAGCATTAAAGGGGGTATCAGTAAATCTTGAATTTATTAGCGCAAACCCAACAGGACCTCTGCATCTTGGTCACACCAGATGGGCCGCAGTAGGAGATGCACTTGGTCGCGTGCTGAGCGCCGCCGGAGCAAAAGTATCTCGAGAGTTTTATATCAATGATCGTGGAAATCAGATGGAGTTATTTGGTGCATCACTTCGCGCCGCAGCTCTTGGGCAGAGTGTTCCTGAAGATGGCTACCACGGGGAATATATTGGCGACATTGCGCAGGAGATTAAGAAAGCAGATCCTGATTTACTCAAGCTAGATGAAAGTGCAAGCATCAGTGCATTTCGAGATGAGGGCTATGCGCTGCAACTCAAAGATCAGCAGAGAGTTCTAGACACTTTTGGCACGCACTTTGATACATGGTTCTCTGAACTCTCACTTTATGAAAATAACTTCTTTAGCCATTGCCAAGATGCTCTTAAGGCGCAAGGCCATGTCTATGAGCAAGAGGGAGCAATTTGGCTTCGCACCACTGACTTTGGCGACGATAAAGATCGTGTCATGATTAAATCTGACGGTACGTTCGCATACTTTGCTTCAGATACCGCTTATTACATCAGCAAGCGTGAGCGCGGCTTTGATATCTGTATTTATATGTTGGGCGCAGATCACCATGGATATGTGAACCGTCTCAAAGCGATTGCGGCATGCGCCGGAGATAACCCTGAATACAACATTGAAATTCTTATTGGTCAGATGGTGAAGATCATTGAAAACGGCGAGGAACTCAAACTGAGCAAGCGCGCCGGGACGATCATTACGTTGGAAGAACTTGTTGAGAAGGTAGGCGTTGACGCTGCTCGCTACACACTTATTCGCTATCCCACCGATACACCGATGGTCATGGATGTTGATCTACTTCGTAGTCGCACAAATGAAAACCCGGTTTATTACGTGCAGTATGCCCATGCGCGCATCTGCGCAGTACTGCGCAATGCAGAAGAACTAGGTATTGCCTATGGCCAAGAGCATGTTCACCCAGAACTGCTTACACATGAAAGAGAGCGCGAACTCATTGGCGCACTTGCAGAGTTTCCTCGCATTGTTGCCGGGGCGGCCGAGCTGCGCGAACCCCACAGGGTTGCTCGCTATATCGAAGAGATCGCCGGGGTCTATCACCGCTTCTATGCAGATTGCCGCGTCTTGCCTCTTGGGGATGAAAAAGCTGGAGAACTATCTGCCGCGCGCGCCACTTTATGTAAAGCAACTGCGCAGGTGATCGCTAATTCGTTAGCCTTGCTTGGTGTGAGCGCACCAGAGCGCATGTAGTTGAAGAATCGAGAAGGAAAGAAATGACGAAGTTTGCCTCCGAGGTTTTCTCGAGTCACAGCCTTATCAGTGATGGGCAATTACATATTGGTGGAGCAATTGCTACAGATATTGCTGCTGAGCACGGAACTCCTTTATTTGTTAT
>DAIQAR010000043.1:0-3110 GCA_036781605.1 Candidatus Nanopelagicaceae bacterium | reverse complement strand
ATTTCACTCGGCGTTGGAACTATCGTGATGGATTCTTTTCAAGAGATCGAGCGGGTTGCTCTCCTTGCAGAAGAACTTGGCAAGGTTCAAAAAGTTTATTTACGCATTACCCCCGGAGTTGATGCTCATACCCACGAAGCAATCTCAACGGCTCATGAAGATGTGAAGTTTGGATTCTCACTGGCTTCAGGTGCTGCGTGGGAGGCAATAAACGAGGTGCGCAAACACGCATCATTAAATCTTGCCGGCATTCACTCCCATATTGGCTCGCAGATCTTTGATAGCGAAGGATTTGAAATTGCTGCGACAAAACTCATTGGTTTACTTGCTCGATTCCGTGATGAATTCGGCGCTGAGCTGCCAGAGCTAGATCTGGGTGGGGGATATGGCATTGCTTATCTTGCTGGAGAGAAAAGTTTAGATGCACACAGCGTGCTCGCCGACTTAGCAAAAGTAGTTAAAGCCCAATGCGCTGCCGCAAAGATTGCAGTACCAAGAATCTCTATTGAGCCAGGACGGGCAATTGTTGGCCCAACAACAACAACTTTATATACGGTTGGCACAACAAAAGACGTGACATTAGAAGATGGAAAAGTACGCCGCTATGTCTCAGTTGATGGGGGCATGTCAGACAACATCCGTCCATCGCTTTATGACGCTGACTACATGGCCATCATTGCTAATCGCACATCAACTTCTGCAGAAGTAAATACACGCATTGTTGGTAAGCATTGTGAAACAGGAGATATTGTCATTAGGCAGATCTCTTTGGCATCAGATGTTGGACCCGGAGATATCTTGGCCGTTCCAGCAACGGGTGCTTATGGCCGCTCAATGGCCAGCAACTACAACCACATCACCAGACCTGCCGTTGTGGCCGTTCTTGATGGGAAAACCCGCGTAATCGTGCGTAGAGAGAGCACCGAAGATTTATTGTCTTTGGAGCTCTAATAAATTTGAGATACTTCTCCTTATAGATTTATAAGGAACCATAAAACTAGGGATGTGAACCGATGAGCCAGGATCGCGTATTACGCGTGGGCTTGCTCGGTGCTGGAACCGTAGGGGCAGAAGTTGCGCGCCTTATGGTTGCCAACCAAACAGATTTAGCAGCTCGCGCTGGTGTTGGTCTTGAGATTGTGAAGATTGCTGTGCGCGATACAAAAATTAAACGTGATGGCATCGACGCCAAACTTCTGACAACAGACGCTGAATCAATCGTCTCTGATCCAAATATCGATCTGATTATTGAAGTAATGGGCGGCATTGAGCCGGCTCGTACATTAATCCTTTCTGCCATGAAGAATGGCAAAGCAGTTGTGACCGCAAACAAGGCGCTTCTTGCTAAACATGGCGCAGAGTTATTTCATGCATCGGACGAAGCAGATGTTGATTTCTACTACGAAGCAGCGGTGGCAGGTGCGATTCCAATTTTGCGCCCACTCGCTGAATCACTTGTGGGAGACCACGTTGAGCGCGTGATGGGAATTATTAACGGAACGACAAATTACATTCTGACCAAGATGCATGAGACAGGCGCAAGCTTTGACTCGGCTCTCAAAGAAGCACAAGAGCTCGGGTTTGCTGAAGCTGATCCAACAGCCGATGTTGATGGCTTTGACGCCGCAGCGAAGGCAGCGATCTTGGCAGGTCTTGCTTTCCATACCCAAGTGGTTGACACGGATGTCTACCGCGAGGGAATTCGCGCCATTACTGCAGATGACGTTGCCGTTGCTAAAGCAATGGGTTTTGTTATTAAGCTCCTTGCAATTGCTGAAGCGAATGAATTGCACGGAAGTAAAGAAGAGACAATTTCTGTTCGCGTGCACCCAACAATGATTCCAAATACTCATCCACTTGCCGCTGTGCGCGAATCATTTAACGCTGTCTTTGTGAAGTGTGAAGCTGCAGGAGATCTGATGTTCTATGGCCGAGGCGCCGGTGGAACTCCAACAGCATCTGCAATTTTGGGAGATCTTGTTGCTGTTGCGCGTAACCGCAATGAGGGTTCACTTGGACCCACAGAGACTGATTACGCTGATTTAGATATCGCACCAATTGGAGTAAGCCGTACTAGGTATTTGATCCGTATGGATGTTGCCGATGTGCCAGGTGTATTGGCATCTGTTGCCAGCACTGTTGCGAAAAACGATGTGTCAATCATGACTGTGCGCCAAGAAGGACGCGGGGCTGATGCTGAACTTGTTGTACTTACCCACGTTGCTCGCGAGGATGCACTTGCCAATACAGTCAAAGACTTACGTGCATTAGATATTGTTAAGAAAGTTGTCTCTGTTATCCGCGTTGAAGGAATTGTTGCCTAATGGGAATCTTTGGTTCAAAGAAGGGCGCTCATCAGTGGCTCGGTGTGATCGAGGAATATCGCAGTCGTCTGCCTGTCTCTAAAAAGACTCCTGTTATTACTCTGCGTGAAGGCGGAACCCCGCTTGTTTATGCATGCGTTCTTTCAGAGATGCTAGATAACGATGTTTGGCTCAAAGTTGAAGGAACTAATCCAACAGGTTCATTTAAAGATCGTGGAATGACAATGGCGATCTCTAAGGCTGCCGAAGATGGCGCTAAAGCTGTTATCTGTGCTTCAACTGGAAACACATCAGCATCAGCTGCCGCCTATGCAACAAAAGCAGGAATGACTCCTGTTGTTCTTGTTCCTCAAGGAAAGATTGCTATGGGCAAACTTGCTCAAGCTATTGCTCACGGGGCAACACTTTTGCAGGTAGATGGGAACTTTGACGATTGTTTAACTCTTGCACGAGATCTAGCCGATAACTATCCGGTAGCACTTGTGAACTCAGTAAACCCTTTCCGCATTCAAGGACAGAAGACCGCTGCATTTGAAGTTGTTGACCTGCTCGGGGACGCGCCAGATATTCATGCGCTGCCAGTTGGTAACGCCGGAAATATCACCGCCTATTGGATGGGTTATAACGAATACGCCAAAGATGGCGTGAGCAGCAAGAAGCCTGCAATGTGGGGATTCCAAGCAGCAGGAGCTGCGCCTATTGTGCGCGGAGAAGTAGTGCCAAACCCAGAGACAATTGCAACAGCAATTCGCATCGGTAACCCAGCTTCATGGCAGCAAGCAGTTG
>DAIQAR010000042.1:0-10871 GCA_036781605.1 Candidatus Nanopelagicaceae bacterium | reverse complement strand
GACGTGAAATATTTCTTCTTCCAAGAGATTAGAAAGTTTGTGAAGATATTTTCTCTCTATGATCATAGAAGAATTTTTTTACGCACAAAATTTCTATCTATGTACATAGTGAGTAACTTTTCTTGCTCTATACGAGCACTTCTGCGAACTTCTAATTTTTCCGGTATACTGGGATGGTAGGGCTTTTGCGAAGACAAATTGGCGCATAACTACCAATAACTTCGATCAAAGGAAACTACATGTCAACTGCATCTAATTTGTCGACCCTTTCTATTTCTAAGAAAAAGAAGGAAAAAAGGGCTAACGGACAAGGATCTATTTACCCTAAAAAGGGAACGAATAAGTACATCGTTGCTGTTCACGATGTTTTGCCTAATGGTGAAATTAAGCGCCGGCGAGTTACGGTCAATTCAATGAAAGCAGCTGAAGCTTTTCTCTACGAATTTCGCCGTGCTCAGGGTATGGGCGGTACAACTTTTGCCGTAAATCCCAAAATGCGTGTAGGCGAATTTATGGATAAGTGGCTGGAATCTATTTCCAAAGAGCCCGAAACGATGCGCTCGTACAGGACTGCTATCAATCAGTGGATTAAACCTGGACTTGGCAACGTGCTCGTTTCCGGTTTAAAGCCAAGAATGATTGAGAATCACTACCAAGAGCTAGCTAAAACGAAAAGCAATAGCGTTCTGAACATCGTACATTCGGCTCTGTCGAAAGCGTTTCATCAAGGTGTCAGGTTGGGCGAAATTCCAAATAACCCAATGCTTTTGGTGGAAAAACTTAAAAAGGCAACAAACACCCGTCCACCTATTCCAAGAGCCGACGCAATGCGCATTTACGCCGAGGCATCTAAGAGTCCTTATGATCATGCCCGAGTCGAGCTTGGGATGATCACACCGTTACGCCCTGGTGAAGCGATGGGTTTGATGTGGAAGGACATCGACTGGGATTTAAAAATTCTTGTGTGTGATAGGCAAGTTCAAGAGCAAACTGGGAACGGCCTCGTATTTAAACCTAGAAAGAACAAGAAAGCGCTAGTTCTTCCACTTTCCGATGCCCAAATCGAAATCTTGCGTGTCCACCAACTGACGCAATTTGCGGCTAAAGTTTTCTGGAAACGTGATGAGGGGCTAATTTTTCCCAACTCCGTTGGAGGTAAAAAATCCCCTAAAGCCGACACACGTGATTGGACAAAGCTCCTTAAGCAATCTGGTGTTAAGGAACATTACGTTCGGTACCAAATGAAACACACCGGAGTCACACATATGGTGACTCATGGTGTGGATGAAAAAACTACGGCAACTTTCGCTGGACACACCTCTTCAACGGTAACCATGAAGCACTATGCGAGCGCCACAACCGAATCAATGAAACGGGCCACAGGGGTCCAAGATGCTTTCCGTCCCACTGCCGAAGAAATTGCTGCAATTCAGCACTCACGAGAGCAAGAGCTCTTACTTCAAGATCTGGAACAGGGGGCTAAACGTTGAAATATCCGTCTAAACCACCACATGCCAGAATCGAGGGGGAAAAATGTTTCTAAACTCTAATAGCAAGTTTTTACAACCTGATTTAGATATTCAACACACGAATATCGCTGATGAGGGGTACTTGTCTCAATTGTCTCCGTACATGTTGGATGGGAGTTTTGGGGTAGACCGAATTCGGATTACTTTCTTGATGGATCCAAATAGCGTCACACAACCTATATTCCTGTCGAATATATGGGGCTCTCGGAGTTCCAAAGTCCGGGGTACGGTGAAATTACCTGGCCAGCCAGACATTTATATGCATTGGCCTGACAACGGGGACCAATTCATGACGCTTGAATTTAACCCAAGCAATTTCAGTCGTATAGATCAATTTGAGATTTGTCCCCCGGTATTGCTATTACATTATGTAGAAATGGTGATCAGGGAAGTCCTGCTACTGGGCGAACCTGGAAGTCGACCAATTTTCATGTCACATCAGCCCCATGACGTACTGGGTCCTTGGCCTTCAAATTGGACTTCTCATATCAAAGTCCA
The DNA here is from genome assembly GCA_036781605.1 of Candidatus Nanopelagicaceae bacterium. Lineage (GTDB taxonomy): Bacteria > Actinomycetota > Actinomycetes > Nanopelagicales > Nanopelagicaceae > PALSA-747. Next base: position 8,844 of record DAIQAR010000042.1, on the reverse strand, counting down.
CGGCCTGCACTTAGCCAGGGATTTGAATATTTCAGATCCTAGATTTTCACTTGAACAACTCAGGCAGACTAAACCTCAAAGAATGAGTTGTGTGACCTTGTATGTGAACGCAAAAGATGGAGATATTGAGACGGTGACACACCCTGCGAGCAAGACGACTGCTCGCCACATGATTTACAACAAAAGCAAAGAGCGGAAGAAAGCGCTCGCTAGTAAAAAAAGGAATAAGGCGGTTTTTTTACCTGTTCCGGATGGTACATACCGATACGAAGTACAGATGCCAGCAAGGTCTCTTAAGGATAGACACATCTTCACTCTAGATGCTCTGACTCCGGAAAGGCTTGAAAAGATGTTGCTAAATTTTTGGGCTGCCTCCAATTACTCAACTCCCCTCGTTTGGGAAGGGCAAATCTCATGGGACTTGTCGGCTAAATTAAGCGACTTAGAGTCTGCCCAGGTAATCCAATATCTAAACAATGTTCGATTAGGAATCGAGATGAACTATTCAAAAAGCGAGATTGCCGAAATCGAGTTGGTTCTCGAGAGGTATGGGCTGTCGACCAAGAACACTATGAGCAAAATGGGAGATAGCTATGGCAATCTAGATCTTACGGCTGGCGGATTAGTCTCTTATCCGGCTTGATGCAGAGGGGGGTGGGTTAAGTGAAGTTTAGCTAAATGGCATGTCAGCCCTTACGCACTTGTAACGAAATTTAATTTAGGCAGTGGCCAAAAGCTAACTCTTTTACCCAGACTCAGAAGTGATCAGGTGAAATAATAATTATTCCGCTACAGCCGGCTGAGCTTGAGTCACTGTTATCTGATAACAGTGAAAATAACCCTGATTTAGCAGGTATTACGGAAATTGATCACAAAACGAAAGCGAGCAGTGACCCAAATGTCACCAACAAATGATCATCGTCAACCCAACAATCCGAGAAATAATCTTGCTCATGATGAGGCAAATCTGTTTTTGAGGAAACTGCTAAAACTCTTACCGGTAAAGCCGATTCCATTGACCCTTTCACAGCAGTTCCAGGTGGCAAAGTTGGACAGACTTCTAAATACGCCGCTCGGTCAAAAGCCAGATACCCTTTAAAAGCCCTCCAGAGGCCCTAGAAGCCGTTCGAACAGATGTTCGAATATCGAAACATACCCCAACAGATTTCAGCGCCTCAAAAGTCAAAATAGTCACGATTTCGAACTTCTGGCCCACCATGCCCTCGCAACTAGGGCGAAGGAGCTCTGACTGCGCTCGCTACCTCCTATAAAAGGTAATTAAACACAGGGCGATTGTTGCAAAGGCCAAAACCCAAGTAGCAATATTAAGGCGAGCTGTAGCCCGGTGAAGACCCCATGCTGTCCTTGCTTGCAACTCAGCCATTGCTTTACGGAATTCTGCCGATTGATCGTGGTTTCGTTCTGCTGAATTAATAAGAGCCACAAGCTCAATAGGCAATTCTTGCCGACTTTGTCCGAAGCGCATTTTCATTAGAGTGTAGGCACCCTTGATCCATCCGGAAGACGATGAGTCTTACCTTTGATTACACCATCTTTTGGTGGATTGAAATGGTTGTAAAGCGACATAGAGAGCGCCCTCGTCATCATTCTTTGAAAATCCGGCTGGTTAAAAAATGCTTTGAACAGATCTTCGTTGGCCTCATGACGTTCAATTAATCCATCGGCCACAAGAGGTACAAAGTGCATTTCAAAATTATCGTAATCATTTGCTCTTGCCACTTCCATAAGGTCTGGGTCATTTGCATAATGCTGCTGCTGTTGCTCAAACCAAATACGGTCCGCATCTGTAAGGTTCAGTCCAAACCGCTCATTCAAGTCTGCAATCAATCGTGATAGCAACTCTGTTTCATCCTCATTCTTTCCTCCTGTGCTTTCACTAACTGCTGGATCCATGGGATCTTCGGTTCCAGTAGCTAAAGAGAGGTCCTCATTCTGGGAAATTATCTGTGTGCGAAGATGAGTCAGTACGACTGAATCATCGATATCAACAGTGCCGCCTCCATTGTCAAGTAATAAGCGACGTTCTAACATCTTCGAGTAGTAATACAACTCTTCAAGTTCAGGATCCTTGAAGGGGACAATTTGCGCAAGAAAAGCATAGGCTGAAATATAATTTCGGCATAAACTCTTGAAATCTGCCTTTGACTCATCATCAAGCAATTTCCAGCGCTCTACCGCTGTATCTGTATTCGCCTTTAAGGCAGAGCTTCCGGCTGTTGTCGCCTTTAAAATTCCTTCTACTGCAAGCCGCATTTCATCTTTGTGGAGGATGTTGGCAGACATTAATCGATGCTGCAGGTTGTACAGGATATTTGGATCTGTGGGTACAGAGGTCGTCACTTCGTAATAAGGTCTAAAGGCCTCTTGAATGTCCTCAGCGTCATTCACAAAATCGAGTACAAATGTGTCTTCTTTGTCGGGATGAATTCGATTCAGACGTGACAAAGTCTGCACCGCTGAGATTCCACTCAACTTCTTGTCAACATACATTGTGTGGAGTAGGGGCTGATCAAACCCTGTCTGATACTTTTCAGCAACCACAAGGACCTGGTATGACTTAGCGAATTCTTCTGGAATAGCCGAACTCTTGATGGAATTCATCAGGTACTCGGTATATTCGGAACCCACAGAATCTGGGTCGTAAACCGTGCCTGAGAAAGCTACTAAAGTGCGCACGTCCTTATAATTCTTTTCTGCAATGTAAGCATCAATGGCCTGCTTGTATCGAACTGCATGAAGTCGTGATCTTGTCACAACCATTGCTTTGGCAGAACCATCTATTTTCTTTGAAGTATTTGCCCTGAAGTGCTCAACAATAATTTCTGCCTTTTGTGCAAGGTTTGTTGGATGAAGGGATGCATAGCGAGCGAGCGCAGATGCCGCTTTCCCTTTGGGAACCTCAAGATCTGATTCTGCCAAATTATTGGCCAGCTTGTAATAGGTTTTATAGGTCGTGTAATTCTTTAAGACATCAAGAATATATTGCTCCTCGATGGCCTGCCTCATTGAATATTGATGAAAAGCCACATACACCGGCTCACCGGTAATGGAAATAATCTTTTCCCCAAAGAGTTCAAGAGTCTTAGACTTAGGAGTTGCAGTGAATGCAAAGAAAGTGACGTTGTCAGTCTTGCCCCGTGCTGAAACGGATTTTTCAAGCAAATCGTCAAAGCTATCGCTGACAGTGCCGTTTAAAGCGTCGAATTCTTCTGCAGCCAAGAGTGCGTCCGAGGTGTTTTGGCCGCTTAGGACTAGCTTTAGATCTTTAGCGGTATCGCCTGACTGTCCAGAATGGGCTTCATCTACAATGATTGCAAACCTTGTTCCCGCTAGTTCCATTGCGGATTTAGCAACTACTGGGAATGTTTGAATCGTCGTTATTACAATTCGTGTAGCTTTTGTTTCAAGTGCCTTGCGTAGTTGCAAATTCTTGCTTCCGGCATCTTCTCGCACTGAAACTATTGACCCAGGTTGATGATCGAAAGATGCGACAGTATCTCTTAGTTGCTGATCGAGAACTCGTCGATCAGTAACGACAATGACCTTGTCGTAAAGTGGTTCATTAGGACCGATCCCTTTCGCCGAAAGAGGACTTTCTGAAGCAATTGATGCCGGCGTGTGCAAAACTGATAATCGATGCGCAAGCCAACTTATTGTGTTGGACTTTCCACTTCCTGCGGAGTGCTGAGCAAGTCGATTGACCCCTGGGCCAGAAGCGCTAGTTGCTTGCACCATCGCTTCGACGGCATGCCACTGATGAAACCTTGGAAAAATTACTATTTTCTCGCCTGTTTTTTTGCCAGTAGCTTCATCAACTTTGTAGGAAACGTGAATGTACGAGCCTAAGATTCTCAGCCAATTGTCACGTTGCAACACCTCGTGCCAAAAATATCTGGTCCTCTCACCTGCAGGATCAACAGGATTTCCCATGCCGCCTGCTTTACCCGCACCTGCGGATCCCTTATTAAAGGGGAGGAATGTTGTGCTGACCCCCTTTAACTGCGTGGTCATAAATACATCGTTTTCGTCAAGCGCAAAATTCACTAAAGATCTGCTTCTGAAAATTAGGTCGCTCGGCTTCCGGTCAACTCTAAATTGCCTGATGGCATGCTTTACATTTTGCCCCGCAGTTTGCGCCTTTAATTCGGCTGTCGCAACAGGGAGGCCGTTAAGAAAAAGGACTAAATCAATACTGTCTTCCACATTTGATTCAGACATCTTAATTTGTCGGGTAACTGTCGCTCGATTCTGGTCGTAAAGTTTTCGATTAGCTGGCGTTAAATCATGGGCTGGCACGAAGTAAGCAATATTAAATTTGACTCCTAAATCTGTGATTCCTTTACGAAGCACATCAATAGTTCCTCGATGATCAATCTCTTTCGCAAGCCTTTCGGAAAACTTTTTTGATGCTTGCTCTTCACTCCCATGCAAAGTAACCAATCTCTGCCAAGAAGATGGTTGAGTTTCATAAATAAAACTCTTCAATTCCTCGAGATCAAGTCCTAGCTCCCTTGAATAGTTACTTGCATCACCCTGGTGCCATTGATTTGCAGTTAAATGTTCGCAAATAAGCTTTTCAAGCGTGCTCTCGTAATGAGATAGATCAGTCATCAAACTTTGCTCCTAAACTTGTCAATTGCCTCTACGCCAGTAACTGATCCAGATATCAAGGAAGTTTTTAACTCAAGCAAATTCGATATCTGCCTCTCGGATTTAGAATATAGGAGACTGAACATGGATTCATATTCTAAAACTTCTCGAGAAATCCTCGCCGCCTCTGTTTCAGGTGGAACTGGAATCAAAGCGTTTAGATACTCTTCCACTTTTAAGTTTGGATAGGTTGTTGTAGAAACCATCTTCTTTATACGCTCAACAGTGATGTTCGACGTTAAGAAGGTTTGCAGGAATGGTGCCATCGCCAAATTTTTTGGACGTAGTCGAAGCAAAAAATTACTGAAAGCGAAGTGAGGATTTCCCTCAGTAACTAGTGAAGCTTTGCCAGACATAATGTTATCTGCACTTCCACTCGATTTAACCACAATTATGTCTCCGGGGTTGCACCTGTATTTATGCCAATCTGACAGACTCAGACTCCGAATAGGCATCGCATCGTAGAGAAACTCATTATTGCGAGTCAGATGCGCCGTGGTTGAAATTGGGATGTCGACGTCAAGCGCACCGGGTTCTTCCCCCCAGATTCCCGTATTGTCACAATTCACCAAATGTTTCAACGGCAGCAAAGTCCAAGAGGATGGAATTAACTTTGCCAAGTCCTTTTCGGGATTCTCTATTTCTTTTAGCGGTGATCTAGCGGGAAAGCCTAGAATCAAGTTTGTTAGATATGAATTCCTTGCCTGGTTGATCAAAAGCAATTCAGTTTGATAGTTTCTTATTAGCTTATCTAACTTTGAGACCTTTTCGTCGAGATATGTTGCGATTTCAATTTGCTCGTTAATTGGAGGAACCAATACCTGAAATTTTTTTACAGTTTCTGGGCCGAAATCAGCAGAGTTGTATCTGACCGCATTTACCAGTGACTTAACATAACCGGTCTGAGCAGCATGCCATAAGTAGTAGGAGATATAACGCTCATCTAATTCAACTATTTTTCGCAGAATCGTGTAAACAGGAGTGCATTTGCCGGAACTGTCAGAAATGCCTAAGCCTCCAAGGTGAGCATTCATCCCGCTAATGACCAGGTCACCTTTTTCCAAATGCTTATAACCTATCTCCTGCCCTGACCCCTTAATAATTGCATCAGGTCGATTAGATCTTAAGGTAACGACTCCATCAATAAATGCGCTTACAGGAGCATCATCCAAATGGGCGGGCTCCTTTATAACCCTAAAGAGACGATCCAATCTCTCTATTTTCCAATGAGGAGGAGCAACCTCAAATGGTAAGTCTCTCATCAGAATAAATCTTTCATCAGATTTTTGATTTCCACCTCTAATACCTGAATTTCACTGTGAATATCTTCGACCGGTCTTGGTGGCGTATAAACATAGAATTGTCGAGTAAAAGGAATTTCATAACCTATCTTTGTTTTGGCATGGTCAATCCAGGCATCATTGACGTAAGGATGAATGTTTGCTTTTAAATGATTATCAGCGCTCTGAATCAAACTCTTAATCTTATTCTCCTGACTCATCCCAATGTAACCATCTGGAAGAGGGATATTTTCACTTTCTCTCAAGTCGGGATCTGGTTCAAAGCTCCCATTTTTACTTGGCATGGGATCTGCCGTTTCATCCGTGGTCGCAATTAGCTTCATGCAGCTCTTAATTTCCCGAGCTTCTAGGTTCAGAGAAGCGAGAGTCTTCAACACTGATTCAGAGTCTCTAAAAACTATTTCTCCTAGGGTGCGTAACTTATCCGCCAGAGGTTTTGGCGCACGCAGTAAAACTTCTTCATCAATTCGCCAAATCCTGCGCAGAGGTCGCTCAACGCAAACTCTTGCAAATCCGAACTCTTCATTCTTCATAACTTTTACACGGCTATCATCCGAACCAATTAAAGATTCAGAATATAGCCTTGTAATTTCTGCGATAGATTCGTTTGTAATCTCTTTTCGCTTATCACCAAGTGACTTGGACATTTTGGACCCCATGTCACGGGCATCAATTAGTCTTACAAGCCCTCGTGCAGAAGGGCTCTTTCGATTGCTGATTATCCATATGTAAGTGCCAATGCCAGTGTTATAGAACATCTGATCAGGCATGGCCACGATTCCTTCAAGCCAATCGTTTTCAATTATCCACTTACGTATTTCTGATTCTCCAGACCCGGCTTGTCCAGAAAACAAAGGAGAACCTGAGAGGATTATTGCAATTCGTGATCCACCTTCAACAAGGTCCTTTGTTTCTGGCTTATCGGCAACAGGTTTCATCTTGCTAATCATGTGTTGGATGAATAAGAAGGATCCATCGCTGACTCGAGGAAGCCCGGCCCCGTAGCGACCACTAAAACCTTTAGATTTACTTTCCTTTTCTATTGGCTCCTGGTACTTCTTCCAATCGACACCATACGGTGGATTGGAAATGCAATAATCAAATTGCTTTCCCATATGGCCATCTTCATTCGTCAAACTATTGCCTAAAGTAATCCTCGCAGGGTCTTGCCCCTTAATCATCATGTCAGAACGTGCAATTGCCCAAGTCTCGGGATTAAGTTCCTGACCAAATACATTCAGTTTTATGTTCGGATTAAGATCATGAAGATACTCTTCTGCAATTGAGAGCATTCCACCGGTTCCACATGCAGGGTCATAAATACTGCGAATTGGTTTCTGCCCTGCTAGTGCTTTTGAATCCTCGATAAAGAGGAGGTTGACCATGAGGCGGATTACCTCACGTGGGGTGTAATGCTCTCCGGCAGTTTCATTCGACATTTCCGAGAACTTGCGAAGTAGCTCTTCAAACACATAACCCATTGCCTCATTTGAGACCGTTTCTTCCGATAGATCTAAGTCTGCAAACTTTCCGATGATTTGATAGAGCAAGCCCTGCTCTTCCAGCTTCTTGATCTTGTCAGGGAACCCATACTTGTCGAGAACTTCGGATGCGCTTGGTGAAAATGCACGGATGTAGGAATTGAGGTTTGATGCGACTTTGTCCGGGTCCTGAAGAATCCTAGTTAGCGATAGCGGGGAGGTATTGTAAAAATTGTGACCAGATTCTTTGTTTAGGATGGTTTCGAGGTCATTAATCTTGCCTTCTAAAGATTTAGACTTTGCAATCACCTGGTCTTTTGTCTTCTCTAAAGCACATTCAAGTCGCCTTAAAACAACAAATGGGAGGATAGTCTGTCCGTACTCGTGCGGCTTGAAATCTCCTCTGAGTATGTCAGCGACAGACCAAATTAGGCTGACCTTGTCTTGGAATCCTTTAGGCTGGCTCATGGTGTAACTCTACGCAACCTGACTGACATAACTCTACATTTTCGCATTTAACTTTTAAATCTGAGAATTTTCCTCGACTTGTGATTCCGGCAAGATTCACGAGCATGAGGGAAAACGAGGATAACAGGCTATTCTGCGATCCAAATGAACTGTAACTTCAGCGGTGAAGAGTTTTGGGTCCATGAAATGATTTATGAATATAACGGCGCTATAAGAATTGTTTGTCTTCCCAGCCACACTCGATACATTTTATGGATGCGGGATTTTCATCTGGAATGCAACCGCCAATTAGGAACACATTTAGATCAGGCTCGTAAGCTGGTAAACCCCAGATAATTTTTCTGATCCCATTTTGTGTACCACAGTTCTCGCAATCGGGGAGTATTTTTGTCATAAGTTACCCACATAAGCATGCAGAATTGGCATCTCGTCCTCATGCCCTGCTGCGTCATCGTATACGGAGACTCCCCCACGCCATCCCTTCGGCAGATAAAAAATTAAGGCTTCCAATGCTTCGTGAGGTGTTGAAGCAATCACAGTCCGGCAAGGCCTCAATATTCCTCCCACACGTTCAAATACCACATGAAAATGTTGATCCTGGGGACAGATATTTGATCTCATGACACAAACTTATTGTTAAGGGCTGACAGCGCCCCGCCTTCAGGACTACTTGATGCTCAAACCTATTCCGGGCATCAAACTGATCAGTCCTCTCCATTGTGTGAATTAAAGCAAGCTCCACTGACAGTCCCTCAAGGAGCAACAGAAGAGCAACGCAAATCTCTAAAAGGGGTCGAAATTCGATGTTTGAGCGTGTAGGGTACTCATAAAATTACATACAGACCCGCTAGCGAGAATTTGTCCGCTAACTCTTAATCACCGGGTCGGGGGTTCGAGTCCCTCACAACGCACTTTAAAAGTGC
>DAIQAR010000041.1:0-11223 GCA_036781605.1 Candidatus Nanopelagicaceae bacterium | reverse complement strand
CTTTTAGGGGATGCTGCGGGAGAGATCTCTGGATGAGTCTCATTCGCCTTTCCTTGCTTCCTCATACTCCTTTTTCTTACTTTTTTTCTTTTCCTTTGTTTACTTTGCTTCTTTCTTCTTTTTATTCTTCTTCTTTTTCTTATCGTCCTTGTTCTTAGCGTCCTTGTGCTTCTTTTTTTGGATCTCTGCTACTTCGACAAAGGGAGAGATCTCTTCATGGAATTGCGCCTCCAGCCGAGTTAGTTCCAAGTCAAGATCTCTTTGAGCTAGTAAAACTTCATTGAGTTGATGGCTGATCTCTGTCTCGGAACTTGTTAGCTCGCTGATCCAGAACTCTTCCTGCACAACTGGTTGCACTTCAACCGATACAACTTCCTCTTCGGAGTTCTCTTCCTCAAAAATTTCAGCAGGTTCGGAGAGTTCAATAGGTTGAGGCTCTTCGCTCAATTCACTCTCGTCCTCAACTAGAACTTCTTCCTCAATGAGATCGGGTGGGGTTGGCTCCATTTCAATCTGAAGATCTTCCTCGTCAACCTCAACCTGATTTTCAACAACCTCAACCTGACTCTCAACAGGAAACTCCGGCTCGATTTCAGCGACCTCTTCATCAGAAATCTCGATGTGCGCTTGGTGCAGAGCCTTTCTATGTCGTTCATAGAAGAAAGAGAGAGCTATCAATATGGCAAGCAAGAAACCCAAACCAACTTTCGCTGGGGTTGAATGCAGGGCCGAGACGATAAATCCGACTCCGGGTAGGACACCGATCACCGTCGCTATTGGTACAGAGTTCGGCTCCAAAATTGTGGGGTCTGCCTTGGCGTTCGCATCACCTTTGGTTGTGATGCTGACTTGATTACCCAAGTGATTTACTGCAATCACTCGGTGCGAAACTGGATTATCGGTCTGAGTATCGAAGTAGAGAATTACATGGCCCTTTTTAATATCTTCGGCCTTAACTAATCTGGTGAGGACTACAGCACCAGGTTGAATTGCAGGGCGCATACTTCCAGTTGTTACTGTATGCAGCTGAACACCAAGACCAGCAAAGAGGGCAGGCGGCAGAAAAAAGACAACGAGCAACGAGAGCACGTATGTGGTTCTGCTGACTTTACCCAGTTGCGTATTCCCCCCTTTTACACAGCAGTGTGCTTCCAGCAAGGATCTGGCTTAATCGCCTAATTGTCCTCCTATAAGTAATGACAAACTAGTATGCAGTTTGTCGCGCTCTAAAAGTTTAGAGTTCCCTTAAAATAGAAATAGAAATTTATTAGTCACGCTCAGACCAAAATTTATTGTGGCAAAAAATCTGGAATCACTGTCTATTTTTTGCAGGTTAATTTGCAAATACAACTAAAACTAATTCTGTTGCGCTGCAATAAATTCCTCAACTGTGACGACAGTCGCCTGACGCGGAAAGAGTTTCTCCACCAACACCTCATGTATCTGAGGGTCTGCATCGGTGCAAGCATCTTTCAAAACGATAATTCGATAATCCTTATCCGCAGCATCTCTTACAGTTGATAAGACAACGCCACCGGTTGCAATGCCAGCCAAAATTAACGTCTTGATTCCCTTTGCTTTTAAGTCGGACTCGAGATCGGTTGTTGACATAGCTCCGACTCTAATTTTGCGATATGTCTTTTCACCTTCAATAGGAGCTATAGCGGTAGCAACTTGACTTTCAGGTGCTGCAGCGGGAAAGCGACGTGCTGCTGCAAAAGTAGAGAAGGTCTTAATAGTGGGTGGAACTGATTCGTAATCTGAATCTTCGAATGCCACGCGGACAAACCCAACACTAATACCTTGCTCGCGAGCGAGTGTTAAGACATCAAGCGCCTTTGCAAGCAAATATGGAGCAACATCTGGATAGTTAGCCAAAATTCCATTTTGGAAATCCATCAGCAAGAGCATTGAGGTGGCTGGATCTACTTTTAATTCGCTATTGGTCACGGGATTACCTTAGCAACCTAGAGGTTCGGGAATTAAATTTTGAGAGAATCTGTAGGTAATTCAAACCAGCGCAAGCCTTCGAATCTCGCTCCCACGAGTTCAATCAGTTCAGCTTCATCTGGAGTTGTAGCGGCAATTTTTTTGGAAGCTAGTGCCATCGCCACGCTTAGATAATCCTTGAGTGCACTCTCTGGTGCGCGATCTTCCCGAATCGGATAGCGCATCTCTCCATCGGCAGAATACGAAATATCTGTCAATCGCAGCGGTGGTTCAACAGGGCCAGCCTTATGTCGCCACATCCCCGATGCGGGATCAAAGAGGTAATCACTCAGAAAGAGATGTCCGCTTCTTGCTATGAATCGAACGCTCTCAATGATGTGATCGGCAACGGCATCAGAGAGGAAGTAGTTGAAGTTAACGCGCACCCAGCCCGGCTTGATTCCTTCACATCCTCCGCCGATTTGTGCCTCGAACTCATAACTGGTCTCTAAATCAATTCCTAAAAGGCGATGCCCGTAAGGTCCTGCGCACGAACAACCACCACGTGATTGAATCCCGAAGAGGTCGTTAAGCAGGGCAACAACAAAGTTGTGATGAAGATATTTTCCCGAAGGGCCCTTAACCACGAATGAGACGATAGATAAGCGCTCCGAATTCAGATTGCCAAGTACTTCTATATTAGGTTCAGCAGCAAAAGCCTCAAAGGCGCGGGATAAGAACTTGGCCTCGAGGGCCTGAATAGAGGGAACTCCTACGGCCTCTTTTAATTGAAAGACCAATCCAGCCCGTATGGATTCAATGATTGCAGGCGTTCCACCCTCTTCGCGGTGCTCTATATCCTGCAGATACATGTGTTCATCGCTATTTACATAGGCCACAGTTCCTCCGCCAGGAACGACTGGAACCGAGTTATGAGCGATTGCCTTGTTAATAACGAGAACTCCAGGGGTACCTGGGCCACCTATAAATTTGTGAGGGCTAAAGAAGATCCCATCTTTACGCGCCATTGGATCACTCGGGTGCATATTAATTTCTACATAAGGTGCAGAAGCGGCGTAATCCCAAAAAGCCAACGCTCCATGTTCGTGTAGAAGGCGAGTGATCTCATCGGTCTCCGAGATGATGCCGGTGACGTTACTAGCCGCGGAGAACGATCCAATCTTCAAGGGGTGGTTACTGTGTGCAACCAAAGCTCGCTTGAGATCTTCGATATCAATATGGCCATCGGCATCTTCTGAAATCGTCACAACATGAGCGATCGTTTCGCGCCACGAGACCTCATTACTGTGATGTTCATAAGGCCCAATGAAAACAACAGGTCTTTGATCCATCGGTATTTGATCAGATAATTTCCAGGTCTTATCCAAATCAGCCGGAATGCGAATATTAAGTATTCCTATCAATTTATCGATTGCACCGGTACTGCCAGATCCAGCAAAGATAACCGCGTCATCCTCGGTAGCGCCCACAGACTTGCGAATAATATTTCTGGCATCTTCGCGGAATCTAGATGTTTGCAATCCAGTACCGCTCGACTCCGTATGAGTATTTGCGTAACGCGGCATTACCTCATCGCGAATGAAATCTTCGATAAAGGCAAGTGATCTTCCGCTAGCTGTGTAATCTGCATAAGTTACGCGACGGGCTCCATACGGACCATGCATAACCTGATCGTCACCGATTACCCCATCACGAATTCTTTGGAGCAACGAAGATCCATCCATGGAGTTGATAATAACTGGAATTTCAAGGCAACTGAATAATCGGGGTTCTAACGCCTCTTATACGTCTGATGCTTTACTTCGCCCGAAATAATTGGCTCTTGTGCCTCGTAATTCTTGAGTTGCTCCCGCGGATTTGAAAAGAGAAGCTCACCGGAACCAAGTTCTACGGGGGCTACAACGGTGTGAATCTCATCGAGCAATCCCGCCTCGAGGAATTGATGTAGAACGTGTGCTCCACCACCAACTCGAACAACTTTTCCTTGCGCGGCATTTGCCGCTAGATCAACGGCTGCCTCAATTCCATCAGTCACAAAGTGAAAGACTGTTCCATTTCCCATATCAAGCGCAGGCCGCGCAAAATGAGTCAGGATAAAGACAGGATGTTGAAATTTAGGTTCGGGGCCCCACCAACCTTGCCAACCATCTTCAGTCCAGCCACCTCTACTTGGTGCAAACATATTCCGACCCATGATTGTGGCGCCAATATTCTCGAATCCCCTAGCGGCATAATCATTGTCGAGCCCAGTTTCACCACCGGGAAGTCCGATCCACTCTCTAAAAGCCTGAGTTTTAAAGACCCACTCATGAAGCTTGGTTCCATTTTCGCCAAGTGGATTCTCTTCAGATTGATTAGGCCCAGCCATAAACCCGTCTTGGGACACAGAGATATTGAGTGCGAGAAACTTTGATCGAGGGGTCGAGGCTGAGGTCATACTGAACTATAAAGTACTTATCGTTGCTTTCACTCCCCCATTAATTAGGCTAGGTGCATGAGCTTTGCCAACCAAATTTTCGCCACCACACTCTTTGTAGCGGATAAAGATGTAGCTAAATCGTTCTATGAGCGGGTTTTTGAAAAGAATCCAATCTTCGAAGATGAAAACTCAGTCGTCTTTAAATTCGGAGAAACCATGATCAACCTCTTGGCTGATACCGAAGCTCCCGGTTTGATTGCTCCAGCTCCCGTCGCGCCACAGGAGAGCGGAGCTCGATCTCAATTCACCATCCAAGTTGATGACGTTGATGCTCAGGCCGTACGCCTTGCCGAATTGGGTGTTCCATTAATAAATGGTCCTATGGATCGTCCATGGGGAATTCGAACTTTATTATTTGCAGATCCCGATGGACACCTATGGGAGCTCGCTAAATAAAGAAGTGATAACTGCTCTATTTATTGTTATTCCAACCACGAATTGTGATGTCGTCCAGTAATGAACGACAACCCAAAGGCTAGAAGAGCAATCCCGGTAATTATTCCGCCGCCCCACAGGGGAGATGAATACCCGAGATTTAACGAGATGAGCCATCCACCCAGCCAAGCTCCGAGAGCATTTCCTAAATTAAATGACGTGATGTTGGCTCCTGATGCGATCGCTGGAGCCTCTCCCGCATAGTGCATCACACGCATTTGTAAGGCTGCTGACTGCGCAAAGCCAAGTGCACCCATTAAGAAGAGCGCGATGACAGTGCAAATCTTGTTGTGAGCAGTCAAACTAAATCCAAACAAAACAATCGTAAGAAGCAACATCTCTATAGAGAGAGCACGATTGAGTTTCCAATCAGCTAACTTTCCACCAAAGAAATTACCGACAAAAACTCCTACTCCAAAGAGTAAGAGCAGTGATGGAACGGTGCTGACGGCGAACTTCGAAACATCTTCTAGAGTGAAGACGATGTAGGTATAAGCGCCAAACATTCCCCCAAAGCCAAAGACTGTCATCGCAAGTGATAGCCAGACCTGCTTATTGCGAAATACAAGGAGCTCGGTTTTAAGTGGGATCTTGTGCGAGGAATCGCCGTGCCCCAGTTTGTTCGGTAGGAACCAAGCCAAGCCGACAAGGGCGCAGAGCCCGATCACGACAATCGACATCAATGCAGCACGCCATCCATACCGCTGCCCGATCCACGCTCCAAAAGGGACACCCAATACATTTGCAACGGTGATTCCGCCGAACATAATCGATATCGCGGTACTTCTACGTTCTCGCGAAACCAAGTTAACTGCCACAACTGCGCCAATGCCGAAGAATGCTCCGTGACAGAGGGCAGAGATACAACGCCCCAAGAGCATCAATGCGAATGAATGAGCGAGCGCAGACAGCAGGTTTCCCAGAACAAAGAAGAACATCACACCAATCAATGTCTTCTTGCGATCAAGTTTTGTTAACAATCCGGTGAGGAATACTCCACCCACTGCTACCGTTGCTGCATAGCCAGATACAAGAACACCCGACTTGGCAGTAGAAACATGAAAATCATGAGCCACGATAGGTAACAAACCAGCGATGGCGAATTCCGTTAAGCCAATGGCAACCCCACCGAGTCCAATTGCGTATAAGCCAGCGGGTAATCGGCTCTTCTGAGTCTGCTCGGCAAAAGTCACGGCTAAACCTAACCATAAATATTGGAATCCAGATGACGACCGCTCAATAGGATCCACTTATGAATGAATTCAATTCCGGTGAATGGCTGAATCCTCCGCTACACGCGAATCTGACGGATGAAGGTCTATCCGTATTGGCCAAGGAGCAATCTGACTTTTGGCAGAAGACTTCTTATGGATTCACTCATTCAAATGGACATGCCTTGCTCAACCCTTTTCCGGAAGATTCCGCTCTCGAACTCACGTGGAAGCTCAACTACACACAGCAATTCGATCAGGCCGGTTTAATTGCATACAGCGATGACGAGAACTGGATTAAGGCCGGAGTCGAGTTTGCAGATGGCTTTCCACAATTAGGAGCTGTAGTAACTATCAAGAACTCAGACTGGTCTGTGGCGCCGGTTCCAGAGTGGATGAATAAAGAGGTCTCCATAAGATTCTCGCGCACCGGTGACGCACTCACAATTAGAGCCAAATGTGATGATGATTGGCGATTGGTCCGGCTAGCTCCATTAGACCCAACGCGTACTTGGAGAGTGGGGCTCTTCTGTGCGAGTCCAACTCGTGCAGGATTAGAGATTCTGTTTACATCTTTAAATTGGACGGAGCCAGATAAGGCTTTGCACTAATTCTTAAGGATAAATCGTATAGGATTCTTCATATGGCGTTTAAGAAGAAATATCGTGCAGCGCCCCTGTTGATGATCTCTCCATATCTTGCATTGATGTTGTTTTGCGGATTTATCCCTCTTATATATGCAATTGATGAAGTATCCAAGCCATCATGGAAAAATTTGAACGGTAGCTTCAGCACTATTTATAAGATTCTTGGAGATTTTAGAGTGATCCCAGATTTGGGCCACTCTATTTTTCTATTGGTTGTATATGTACCCATCACAATTGTCTCAGTCTTAGCACTTTCACTATTGCTGGACTCAACGCATGTTCCAGGAAATACATTCATGAGGTTGGTTTTTTTATTACCAGGAATTGTCTCCGGCGGAATCTCGGTATTTATTTGGATGTTTTTCATCGGCAATCATGTGAACTGGAACCTAAATAATGAAGCTTGGATTATTGCCGGAGTTGCATTCTCTTCCGGCGCAGGAAGTTGGGTCGTAATTCAATATGGTTCGCTTCGATCTATCCCACATGAAATTTTAGAGGCAGCTCGGGTAGACGGTTGTAATCGATGGGAGTTGGCAACCAAAATAAAAATTCCGATGATCAGTAGATATATCGGGTACATGGGCATTTTGTTGACTGCTTCTGCGATTCAAATCTATAGCGAACCGGCACTACTAACGAAAATTGGATTACCTTCAAACTGGTGGTCTCTTAATCAAGTGGCGTATAGCTACGCATTTCAGGCGGGTGACTTTGCTGCCGGGACGGCACTCTCGCTCGATATGCTGATTCCCAGCGTTATCATCGCCATCATCTTTATCCGCAAAACCGACTTCCTAAAGCGAAGTGCTTATTAATGAGTAATCGAATCGATAGGCGCAATTCCATACTAATTAACCTGACGCTGTGGGCACTTACAATTTTGGTGTTGCTACCTTTTATATGGTTGATCAGACAAGCGGGACCTCAATACGTACTTAGCACCAGATTTGTCTTTATGAATCAAAATGGAATTGTGCTTGCTTGGCTAAAGAATTCGCTCCTGTTTTCCTTGACTGCACTTGCAATATCAGTGATCAGTAGCGTTACAGCCGGATTTGTTTTGGCAATCCTGCAAATACCGTTTCGCAAATTCTTACTTTTCATAACACTTGTAACTATGTTGATTCCTATAACCGCCATGGCTCTTCCGCTTTATGTGCTGGTGGACAAGATTCATTTAACTGACAACATTTGGGGACTGATAATTGCCAGTTCCTACTACCCCTTCGGCACATTCCTCTCGTATCTATATTTCGTATCTGCAATGCCTGGAGACTTAATAGGCATGGGGCGCATTGATGGATTGGGTGATTGGGGGCTCTTCTGGCATCTTGGAATTCCGCTTTCGCGCTCACTGTGGTCTGTTGTAATTTTCTTCTCGTTCCTAAACCTTTGGAATAGCTATCAATTGCCTAAGGTCCTGCTCAACGATCCACGCCATTACACGCTACCTATGGGACTTGAACTTTTGTATGGAAGTGGAACTGCGATAGTGGGGGTCTTAATGTTGATCCCAATTCTTGGGGTGTACCTGCTATCTCAACAGGCGATCGAAAGAGGAATATTTAGTGGTGCGGTGCATGGCCAGTAAATCGGCTGTTAAAGTGCCCCAAGTGGGATGAAACTGGGCACTGGGAAACGGCATTCGCCCTTGCTACGCTGAATAGATGGCAATCTTTTTCGCTTTGAGTCTCCCAGGCTTAGTTATTGTGATTATTGTTCTAGGGGTAATTCAATTGTTACGCTCTAAATGGACTGGTAAGAAGCGGCCCGGAAGCTCGAGTGCGGGGATGAATCTTTTGGATGTAATTCTTAAACCTGGTAGCGAGCACCGAATCATTGAGCAAGAAGAGCAGAAAATGCGATTTCAAGAAGCAAAAGATGGAGTTCCACCTTTCTCAAAGTTCACCGTTAAAGGAAAAAAGATCACCTGGAAACAATCTAAGAAAGACTAGAAATTAGTAGAAGTAGCGCCGCTCGAGCAAGAAACGTGCGCCTCGTGGGATGAAACAATGTCACATTATTTTAAGGGTAAATTAAACTTATGATAGTAAAGGGTGTTAATTATGACGTCGGCACAGAAATGGGTGTCAACTGGCGTCCTGACTACAACCCGGTCACCGTCCTCAGAGAATTGGAAATTATAAAGCAGGACTTGCACTGCAACGCTGTCGGTATTAGCGGAAAGAACATCGACAGAGTAGTTCTGACTGCTGAGGGGGCCCTAAGCCAAGGGATTGATGCTTGGCTTAATCCGGCAGATTGGAATAACAAATCGCCAGAGGCTACCCTCAATTACATTTTAGAAGCCGCAAGCGCAGCCCAACTTTTACATGAGCGCTACCCAGGCAAGGTGGTATTTAGTGTTGGTTCTGAGTTCACTCTCTTCATGCAAGGCATAATCGAGGGTAAGACCTTTATGTCTAGAGCAAAGAACCTGAGTAAGGGCGGTATCGCGGAAGGTAGACACAATAAGCCGCTCAATGATTTTCTAATTAATGCTGTGGCAGAAGTGCGCAAGGTATTTGCTGGGCAGATAATGTATCGCTCTTTGGTTTGGGAAAAAGTCGATTGGAGTGTCTTCGATATTATCGGCGTAGACCACTACTGGGCGGAGCAGATCAAGGACCAATACATAGATCTAGTTATGCCTTTGTTTTCGTACGGCAAGCCCGTTATCAACACAGGATTTGGCTTTAACACCACCACAGAACCTGTCACGGGGATGCTCTCAACAATTGGTAACGAACCCTCTGTCGTACTACATCAATTTCCTGTCATAGGACGATTTATTAAGCCTAAGCTCAAAGTCATTCATGAACGTGATGAGGCACTCCAGGCTAAACGCTTGATCGATAACCTTAAATTGCTCGCCCACGCCGGATTTAGCGGAACTTTTATAGATCAATTCATTTTTCCACTCAAGCCGTATAGCGAAAATCCAAAATACGACGTGGACCGGTCATCCTCGAGTCTCGTGAAGTACTTCGAAGGTGGAAGGCATGGAACAACTTACCCAGATATGACTTGGGAGCCGAAAGAAGTGTTTAATGCGGTGGCTAAATTTTATTCAGAGTCTGAGGAAAGGGGTTAATTTCTTACCAGAGCTAGTGGTTGACCTCGTACGTGAGTAACAAGTAACCCGTGGGAGAAATTAAGCTTTGAATCAGAGTCAGCCGTATGGAAGGCAATCCCTCAAAGAGTCTCCGTCCCGAGCCGGCTATCCCACGTGCGATCACGAGGTGAATTTCGTCCACAAGACCAGCCTGCAGAAGTGCCTGCACTACGGAGATACTTGCGTGTACCCCGATATCTCCTCCTGATCGATTCTTCATATCTCGAACAAAGTCGACTAGAAGCCCGTCAATCACGGTTGAGTTGGACCAGTCGAATTCGAGTGCAGACGATGTCGCGACATACTTCACGGTGGAGTTGATAAAAGTCGAAAACGGTTGGATATTGCTTTCGGGCCAGAATCGGGACCACTCGTCATAACTTCGGCGACCCAAGATCACAGCGTCTTGTTTTGCAATCACATTGGCGAGGTTACTGTCCATGATCTCATCCCAATCAATGATGAAATTATTAGGCTTCTCTGCGACGCCGTCTAAGGACATCAACTCATATACGACAATTTTTCGCATTCTTGGAAACCTCCACCTAATAGGAACTGAGTCTAATTGCGAATTAACGTAAGCAACACCCTTAATTCATAGAAGGCGGTTACTTCCTGATTCAACGGTAAATCTCAAAAGGGCGAACACAGTATCAATGGCATTGAATACATTGGGATGGAAATGACACGGTGGCGGTTAGAACGTAACTGTGAGGAGAGTTTCATAAGGTCTAAACTTCAACTTATGAGCAATCAGACGGTCTCACTTCGATTGCTCGTCTCTATCACCATATTGAATTACGCGGCGCAAATTCCCTACTTTTTTCACTACTACTACAGTTCTTCACATCCCTTACCTGCAATCAGAGCATCGATATTGCTTGGGTTCACACTCTTGTGGTTCCTATGCGGAGTAGTTGGATATAGAAGAAACAGATGGTGGGGATTTGCAACACTTACTTCATTCTTGTTCGTAGAAGCATTGTTCTATATCCTTACAATCGCGACTGGAACCTTTATTGGGCAACTTCGCAATCATCCATATACGATAGATGTGGTATTTATCATTGGCTACTTATCGGGTTTAACTGCTGCTTACTACTTTATTCGGATCTTAAAATTTAAAGGAAATTCAGCTGGTGCCGCTCGACGTCAAAATTAGTTAAAGACCCGCGGACTTAAAGACTTATCGGGTTAAGAGTGTCTCTCAGGAGATGAAACTGGTCATAGAGTACGAACCCGAACGATCGGATTGGCGAAAACCGATGTGCTGCCAATTACGGTACAGGTGCAAATGTCTTACACGGTGCCCTTTGGATTGAGACAGAAAGTGCGCTTGAAGGTGTAAAACTGACAAAGATTGGTGACATTCTAAGCCCCTAA
>DAIQAR010000040.1:0-11256 GCA_036781605.1 Candidatus Nanopelagicaceae bacterium | reverse complement strand
ACATTGGGGGAGAGAGTTCGACTGTAGCAAAAGCTTCAGATATCGGATCTTTGCTTGTAGAAGTTCACGCTCAATCAAGCACACAGAGATTGACCAAGCCGGCGTATGTCAGGCAAATACTTGATTCCTTTGCTAAAAATGAAGTGTTGTCGAAAGAAGTAGCAGATGCGTATAACGACCACACGGAGTTGTCCGCCCGTATTAAGGCTCTCCAGGCTGATCAATCAAACCGGAGTGATGAGATCGCGAATATTCAGGAATTTTTGAAGGCTTTTAATGCAATAAATCCTAAGGTGGGAGACCTTCAGGAAATTGAATCAGAACTTCTCAGACTTTCAAGCGTTGACGAACTGCAACAAGCGGTTTCAGCAAGTCTAAATTTTCTCGAGCCCGAGGAAATCTCTGTCCAATCTGCCCTCAATTCATCAAAAAAGTCACTTGATCACGCCGGCGGCAAAGATCCAGAGCTGGATTCTTTGAGCACTCAATATGGAGATGCGATATTCGCCATTCAAGAGGTGAGCAGCGCTCTTAACCGTTATCTGTCCAAGTTGGATGCCGACCCAACCAAACTTGAATTTCTACAGCAGAGAAAAAGTTCGATTAATTCTCTCATCAAGAAATACGGCCAGGGTAGTGATCGCGAAGGAGCATTTGTAGAACTCATTGAAAGAGCGAGGTCGGCTGAAAGTCGTATTGAAGATCTTCAAGGTGGCGAGGGGCGGATTGTTGAGCTTGAAAATGAACTAGGGAGAGCATTTAGGATCCTGAAAGAAAAGGCACATGAGCTCTCAACACGCAGAATGAGTGTTGCAAAGGACCTTGCAGCAAAGATCACAGTTGAGATTCAAGCCCTTTCGATGCCAAGTGCTCAGCTAGTCATCGACATTCAATCTGCCCAAGGAGAAGTTTTTTCCGATTATTCAGTTAATGGGCTTGATGAGATTTCATTACTTTTCACTAGTCACGTTGGCGCAGCCCCCTTACCATTAAACAAAGTTGCAAGTGGTGGCGAACTCTCACGTGTGATGCTTGCCATCGAAGTTGTTCTAGCTGAAGAGACGCCGCTTCGGACTTATATCTTCGATGAGGTGGATGCGGGCGTAGGCGGAAAAGCGGCCATGGAAGTTGGCAGACGCCTTTCACAACTTGCCGATAGCGCTCAAGTGATTGTTGTTACGCACTTAGCCCAGGTTGCCGTCTGGGCAAATAATCATTTAGTCGTCAAAAAGAGTGAATCAGGCTCAATAAGTAACTCAGATGTCTTCTCGTTGAGTCCAGAGGAGCGAAAGGTTGAAATAGCTCGGATGCTTTCAGGTCAGTCCGAGTCGGTAACCGCACAGGAACACGCCCAAGAGTTATTGGCGTTGGTGCAGGAAAGAATGATAAGTTAGTGCTCCATGACCAGCCCTCATGTGACTAAACATCTTTTTGTAACCGGCGGAGTCGCCTCAAGTTTAGGTAAAGGGCTCACAGCTTCCAGCCTTGGCAGATTGTTAACCTCCCGTGGCATCCGCGTGACAATGCAAAAACTTGATCCGTATATCAACGTTGACCCAGGAACCATGAATCCATTCCAACATGGTGAAGTATTCGTAACCGATGATGGCTCTGAAACAGATCTCGACGTTGGGCACTATGAACGCTTCCTTGACACCAGTCTTGCTGGATTTGCAAACGTCACAACTGGTCAGGTTTATTCAAATGTTATAGCTAAAGAGCGCCGCGGTGATTATTTAGGGGATACCGTTCAAGTAATCCCTCACATCACCAATGAAATCAAAGAACGCATCCGCGCAATGGCAGGTCCCAAGATCGACGTTGTCATTACTGAAATTGGTGGAACAGTTGGAGATATCGAGTCCCTCCCATTTCTAGAAGCTGCTCGTCAAATTCGTCAGGATGTCGGTCGCGAAAATGTTTTCTATTTGCACGTATCACTTGTGCCATATATTGGACCATCTGGTGAATTGAAGACAAAACCAACACAACACAGCGTTGCCGCTCTACGATCTATTGGTATTGCACCTGATGCAATTGTTATTCGCTCAGACAGGGAAATCCCTGATTCAGTCAAAAAGAAAATTTCAAATATGTGCGATGTAGATCTAGAAGCAGTAGTAGCTGCCGTAGATGCGCCATCCATCTATGACATACCGAAGGTACTCCACAGCGAGGGACTGGATGCTTATGTAGTCCGACGTATGGGTCTTGTATTTAGAGATGTTGCATGGGGGGAGTGGGAGCACCTGCTTAAGACTGTTCATCACCCAGCCCATGAAGTGACGGTGGCTCTAGTTGGAAAATATGTTGATTTGCCAGATGCCTATCTGTCAGTGACTGAAGCGCTACGTGCTGGCGGATTTGCAAACAACTCCCGTGTAAAAATCAAATGGGTTCCAAGTGATGACTGCTCAACCGATGCGAGTGCGAAATCTAGTTTGGCAGGCGTAGATGCAATATGCGTCCCTGGTGGCTTCGGCGTCCGTGGCATTGAAGGCAAAGTTGGCGCGCTTAAATACGCCAGAGAAAACAAGATTCCTACTTTGGGATTATGTTTAGGGCTTCAATGCATGGTGATCGAATCGGCACAAAATCTTGCAGGACTTAAAGGTGCCAACTCCGCAGAGTTTGATCCAGAGACTCCTCATCCAGTTATTTCAACGATGGCAAGCCAAGAAGATATCGTCGCTGGTCGCGGAGACATGGGTGGAACTATGAGACTCGGTTTATATCCAGCGCATCTAGCCAAGGGTTCACTTGTCGCTGATCTGTATGGAAAAGCTGAGATTCAAGAACGCCATCGTCATCGATATGAAGTAAATAATGCCTATCGAGAGAAGATTGCTGCAACTGGGCTAGTTTTTTCAGGGATATCACCTGATGGTCATCTGGTCGAGTTCGTCGAACTTCCAAGAGAAGTCCATCCTTTCTATGTAGGTACTCAAGCTCATCCAGAGTTTCTCTCTAGACCGACACGGGCTCATCCACTTTTCTCAGGGCTAATTGCGGCTGCTCTTAAGGCTCGCACGGGTGATGGCTCCTGATTTCTCGCTCATTCGCGAGTATCTCAATCACTTAACAGTCGAAAGAGGGCTGAGTAAAAATACAATCTCAGCGTATAACCGGGATCTAGAGCGGTTTTTCACATTCCTTGATGTTCAAAAGGTTGACCCGCTCCGCATTCAAGAAGCGCATCTCACCGATTATGTAGTTTCCTTGCGAATGAATGATCTCTCAGAAAGCAGTATCTCCAGAGGTGTAGTTGCAATTCGCAATTGGATGGAATTCACAAGCAAGGAGAAAGAGTTTGTGAATCCCATAAAGGATTTCAAACCTCCTAAACCAAATTTGAGGTTGCCAAAGGCTCTTAAAATTGAGGAAGTGACTAGTTTGATTTCCTATGTATCTATGGGTGATACACCGTCAGCGCTTCGAGATGGCGCAATTGTTGAATTGCTTTACGGAACAGGCGCGCGAATATCTGAAATCGTTGGTCTAAATGTTCAAGATATATCGAAATTTGATGGAGACCAGGTGACAGCGCTTCGCTTAACCGGCAAGGGTGGGAAGACGCGTGTGGTGCCTATAGGCAAATATGCACAGATTGCATTGGATCAATACCTAGTTCGCGTTCGCCCGGGACTACTTAAAAAGCAAGAGAGCGCTCTCTTTCTTAATTCCAGAGGATCCCGTCTTAGCCGTCAGAGTATCTGGAGCATGATCGCTCACGGGGCGCACTCTGCTGGAATAGCCTCGGATGTGTCTCCGCATTCTCTGAGACATAGTTTTGGTACGCATTTACTAGATGGTGGCGCTGACATTCGAGTTGTCCAAGAATTGTTAGGACATTCATCCGTGACCACAACCCAGATCTACACACTCGTCACTATCGATAAATTACGAGAGAGTTACGCGCAGGCACATCCCCGCGCAAAAAATTAACGGCCTCGGAGTCTGCGAGCAATAATGCTCTGGTCGCCCTTTGATTCCAAATCGGCAATGATGATTGCAAGTGATTCACGAACGATTCGGCCGCGATCTACAGCAAGACCAAGGTCACCGCGAAGTGCCAAGCGAGCTTGCTCCAGATCATAAAGCTCCTCAGGAGAAAGGTAGACTGTAATTTTTTCGTCATGGCGTTCACGGCCACTTGGTGACTTATCAAAAGAATTAACCCTACGACGAGGGGTTGTACGTACAGATTTTTTGCCGGCCGCAGAAATAGGACCGTCTGGTTGATCTTCAATAGGAGTAGGCGTGGTCGATGGAACTGCACTTAGCGTTGTTGTTTGGCGAAATAGTTCATCCGCACCTGGCAAGCTCACACGACGACTCATTTAGCTCCTCCTCGGGAAATTAATTCGCGGGCAAGCCTGCGATATGAAATGGCTCCGACCGAGCTACTTGCGTAACTGGTGACCGGCTCTCCTTTAACCGTAGATTCAGAGAATCTGATGGTTCGGGAAATAATTGTGTCTAGAAGCTCATCCGGAAATTCTTTGGCGATGAGTTCGAGTACATCACGAGAGTGACCAGTTTTGCGCTCAAACATCGTTGCAAGAATTCCATAAATTTCAAG
The DNA here is from genome assembly GCA_036781605.1 of Candidatus Nanopelagicaceae bacterium. Lineage (GTDB taxonomy): Bacteria > Actinomycetota > Actinomycetes > Nanopelagicales > Nanopelagicaceae > PALSA-747. The sequence continues at coordinate 6,674 of DAIQAR010000040.1, read as the reverse complement.
CTCTGGGTTTGTATTTTCTCGAATTTTATCGATGGTCTTCTTGACAAGCGATAAGCCGAGAACCGCAAAGTACTCACATTCCATCGGAATGATTACGCCATTGGAAGCCGTGAGAGCGTTAATTGTAAGCGTACCTAGTGAAGGGGAGCAGTCGATCAAAATATCGTCATAGTTTTCGATTACGGGAGCTAGCATCTTGCGGAGCTTGTGCTCTTTAGCGATTTCAGTAACGAATGCTGCTTCCGCCGCAGCGAGGTCTTCATGTCCACGAATGAAATCAAGTCCAGCTACGTTCGACTTCAAAATAAAATCATTGATGTTTGCATTTGGATCATTGAGCAAATACCAGATAGAACCGTATTGCTCTTTGAGTTGAAGCTGCTTAATACCAAGTCCAGTTGTCATCGATGCTTGCGAATCAAAATCAATGAGAAGAACTTTGCGACCAAGCTCTGCAAGGGCTGCTCCGAGGTTAATGGTTGTTGTTGTCTTTCCAACTCCACCTTTTTGGTTCACGATTGCAATAACCCGCGCCGATCCAGGTTCTGGGCTCTTCACCTTGTCTGGGAAGTTAATTGCCTTTTTGCCAAGAACGACCGATGAGGTAGCGAGATCTTCCCCGCGGTTTGTCGATTTATCTTCCAAGCGAGAAATCCCCGAATTGCTTTTTGCCATGAGGCGGACATTACGGCGGTGCGGTGTACATGGCAAGCGAACATGCGGGTACCTTTCACCCATGACAGATTCATCCGGCGCGACAGGTTTGATATCCGAGGCTGGGGAAAACGCCTTTTCGGTACATCTATCGAACTTTGACGGGCCGTTTGACCTGCTATTACAGCTCATTTCTAGGCACAAAATGGACATTACCGAGGTTGCTCTTGGGGTGGTCACGGACGATTTCATTGCCTACATCAAGTCTCTTGAGGGTTCGGAAGATGGCTGGGACTTGGACCAAACGACCGAATTCCTCGTAGTGGCAGCAACCCTTTTGGACCTGAAGGCGGCAAGACTCTTGCCATCTGGGGAAGTGGATGATGAATCTGACCTAGCTTTGCTAGAGGCCAGAGACCTTCTCTTCGCACGCCTGCTTCAGTACCGAGCCTTTAAGGAGATTGCTGCAATATTCACGGCAAGAATTGAAGTTGCCGACCGAAGTTTCCCTCGCTTGGTGGCTATGGAACCTCATTTTGCCCAACTCCTTCCTGAGGTTTTGATAGGGGTTGGGGCGGCCCGCTTCGGAGCCATTGCCCAGCGCGTTTTATCCCCTAAAACCCCTCTAGCATTCTCCTCGGAGCACATTCATCAGCCTCTGGTGAGCGTGACGGAGCAGGCAGCCAAGCTCGTTGAGATCCTACGTAAGAGCGGCAGGGCGAGCTTTAGGCACCTTATAGCCGATGCTGAGTCGAGTTTGGTCGTGGTGGCACGGTTCCTAGCTCTTCTTGAGCTCTACCGCGAAGGAGTAGTTCGATTTGAGCAGGTCGTAGCTCTGGGCGAGCTCCAAATCACATGGCATGGCGGCGAAAATGGGGAAATTGCAGTAAGTGATGAGTTTGATTTGCCTCCACAAGTACTTGAAACCGAAACAAAAGAGGAATAAATGTCTCAACTAGAACTTAATAGATCGATCGAAGCTATCCTGATGGTTGTTGATGAACCGGTTAGCGAAGTCATCCTCGCTCAGATTACTGAGGTGCCTACGGAGGAAGTTGTTCAAGCCCTGCGTGCACTTGCTGTTGAATATGAAGAGCAAGGTCGCGGTTTTCAGCTCAAGGAGATCGCAGGGGGATGGCGTTTCTACAGCCATCCAGACCAGGCGCCCATGGTCGAAAAGTTTGTTTTGGACGGTCAACAGTCGCGCTTAACTCAAGCCGCCCTTGAGACTTTAGCTGTAATTGCCTATCGCCAACCGGTATCCAGAGCCCGCGTATCAGCGATCCGAGGCGTGAATGTCGAGGCTGTTATGAAGACGCTTCTTACACGCGGCCTCGTGGAAGAGCGCGGGGTGGAACATGAAACAGGTGCGATTTTGTACGGGACCACTAGTTATTTCCTCGAAAAGATTGGAATTCGGGGGATTGAAGACCTGCCAGCCCTGGCTCCATTCTTGCCCGGCGTTGACGGCTTGGACGAGGTTCTAGCCTCGTTAACCGAGTAATCCCTGCACTGATCTAGCACTTATACTAAACCTCCCACGCCCGCATGGCCGTGATGAGAGGAAGTTTCAATATGGCTTTAACCCGCCTTCAAAAAGTTTTAGCCGATGCCGGTATCGCCAGTCGGAGAGCAAGCGAGCAACTCATCCTTGACGGTCGCGTCAGTGTCGATGGAATTCAAGTTCTTGAACTCGGAATCAAGGTAGATCCAGAAATCTCTAAAGTTGAGGTAGATGGTGAATCAATCTCAACAAAAAAGGACAACGTTTATTTTGCATTTCATAAACCAGCAGGTGTTTTGTCAACCATGTCTGACCCCGAGAATAGACCCTGCCTTGGGGACTATTTCCGTGAAAGAAGCGAACGACTTTTTCACGTTGGGCGTCTGGACAAGGAGAGCGAGGGACTGATCCTTCTTACGAATGATGGGGATCTGGCTCATCGTGCCACCCACCCCTCTTACGGCATGGTGAAGAAGTACCTGGTTGAAATTGAAGGGGTCCTAACGAAGGAACAGCTATCTGATGCTTTGAAGGGAATCCAGCTGGAGGATGGTCTGGCCAGGGCGCTTTCCATCAAGACGGTGAGGGAGGTAACCCCCAAGCACTCCTGGGTAGAGATCGACATCCATGAAGGGCGGTATCACATCGTTCGGCGCATGTTCGAATCTTTCGGGCTGCCAGTGATTCGATTGATCCGGACGAACTTCGGACCCATCCTTTTGGGAGAGACTGGAATCGGCAGATATCGGAAGATCAACGAGGTGGAGTTATTGAATTTATATAAGGTTTTAAAGATAAATCAATAAATAGAATTTAGGAAAAACTTTAAAGCCTTTTATAGGTATTATATGACATCAGATTTTATCGACAAATAGGTAATAAGGCGCTCATTTGTCTTTTTAAAATCGATAAAACGGTTATTTAGACCAGCCAAAAGATTCAGGGAAAATTTTATCGACATTTGTTAGTGTCTATTTATATATAAAACAATAAATTGTTATAAGCATTAAGTGCTTTTAGAGTGTCCTCCGCCTCTGAGCCTCACGATTGGGTAGTCTTAGACTGTGAGCATCAAAGCCGTTCGGGGAGCCGTCCAACTCAAGGCTGACGATCGTCAGGAGATGCTCGAAGCGGTAAAAGAGGTTCTTCAGCAGATGATGCAGAAGAACAACCTTGCCGTCTCTGACTTGATTTCTGTCATCTTTACCAGCACCCCGGATCTTGTGTCTGAGTTTCCAGCTGTTGCAGCCAGGGAATTGGGAATGGGGGAAATACCCTTGATGTGCTCAGTTGAGATAAATGTTCCTGGTGCCTTGCCGCGCGTGGTCAGGGTCATGATGCATGCAAACACAGGGCTCACGACATCGGAAGTCAAACACATTTACATACGTGGAGCAGAAGTCCTGCGTCGCGATTTAGCGCAGTAGTTTCATGAAAATACGCATAATTGGTGCTGGATTAATAGGCACTTCAATGGCCCTAGGCCTGAGAACCGCCGGTCACTCGGTTCAAATCGAAGATGAAGACCCGGAAATGGAACAGATCGCCCAGAATCTCATCAATCAAACGGGCGAGCTTGTCACCCCGGATCTTTTTATAGTTGCTACGCCAATTTCTTCCATCAACTCGGTCGTCAAGTCTCTTGCCGCAAAGTACCCTAAAGTTGATGTTATAGATATTGGGGGATTAAAGTCTGAAGTTGTCAATGAGATCGAGAGATTTCCAGAGATCGCTGAATTTTACTGTTCTACGCACCCAATGGCTGGTCGTGAGATTGCAGGCGCTCTAGCGGCAAGAGGCGATCTTTTTGAAGGCCGCATTTGGATTATTACTCCAACGTCACGGACATCGTCAACTCTCTACCAAAAGGCAATGATGATTGTGAACGACCTTGGCGCCTCGGTCGTTGAACGCGACTCTGCTTCACATGACAAGGCTATCGCTGGGATATCTCATCTTCCTCAAGTAGTTAGTTCGTTATTGTCGTTAACACTCGAAGACCTGTCTCAAGAAGATTTAGCTCTTGCAGGACAAGGATTGAAAGATGTATCTCGCTTGGCAGCCTCGGACCCATCTCTTTGGGCTGAGTTGCTTCACGAAAATAGAGGAGCGCTTGCACCGCTGCTTGAGCGCTTCGCTAGTCATTTAAATGATTTATCGACTTCTCTACAAAACGATGATCTGAGGAAGACTTTAGATCTCTTGGAAGCCGGGCGCGTGAATCACCGCAGAATTCCTGGCAAGCATGGCGGAAAAAAGCGTGATTATTGGTATCTGCCGATTGTGATTGAAGACAAACCCGGTCAACTCGCAGAAATATTTGATGCCTGCGCCCAAGTAAAAGTGAACGTTGAGGATATTGCTATTGAACACACTCCTGGGCAGGAGAGTGGTTTGGTGAATCTAGCCCTCTCTCGTGAAGATGCTTCAAAACTCTACGATCAATTGATTAAGACCAACTGGAAAGTTCATCTTCCTCGAGAATCGATCGGCTAGCTCTCAATAGAGCGTTAAGGTTCTCTTATGTCGACCGTCGTAATAGCAATTGATGGTCCAAGCGGTTCAGGAAAATCCAGTACAGCTCGCGCAATTGCCCAAAGAGCAAATTGGAAATATCTAGATACTGGCGCCCTATATAGAGCAATCACCTGGCTTGCTCTAAGAAACAACGTCACGAATCCCGCGAGCATCATTGCTGCGCTCACGGATAATCCAATTAGTTTCAATAGTGATCCAATAGAGCCCAGGATATTTGTCGGTGGTACTGACGTGACGTCAGATATTCGTTCTGCTCGGGTGACAGATCAAGTTTCCATCTACTCCGCTATTCCTGAATTGCGCGCTTATCTACTCGAGATTCAGCACCAAATTATCTCTGCTGCGCCACATGGAATAGTTGTCGAAGGCAGAGATATCGGTACGGTAGTTGTTCCAGATGCTCCATTAAAGATCTTTCTATATGCAGATCTAGAACAGCGTGCCTTGCGACGTGAGCGCGAAAGTCAGGAAGACATCTCGTCCTCTGATGTTGCTCAATCCCTTACTAGTCGAGATGAAATTGATTCAACAAGAAAGATTTCACCACTCAGGATGGCAGAAGATGCGCTAGAAATAGATTCGACAGCCTTGGATCTACCTGAAGTAGTTGAAGTAATTTGGCAGTGGGCAAAAAGTCGAAAATTGCTTGGGCTTCCTAAGGTTGCAGTAATTGGAAGACCAAATGTTGGAAAATCCACTCTCGTTAACCGCATTATCGGTAGGCGAGAAGCTATCGTGGAAGATGTCCCAGGTGTCACCCGCGACCGAGTGAAGTATGAAGCCGAATGGAATGGGCGTACGTTTTTATTGATTGACACTGGTGGCTGGGAAGTGAAGCCTGAAGGTATTTCCGAGAAAATCACAGCAGGCGCAGAACTTGCAATCGCCGAATCAGATTTGGTCCTCTTTGTTGTCGACGCGCAAGTTGGTGCACTTGATGAAGATGAATCTCTTCTCACCTTGCTTCGCAAGTCACACAAGAAGGTTATTCTCGTTGCCAATAAGGTTGATGGCACAGGAGAAGAGAACAACGCACATGCACTCTGGAATTTGGGTCTGGGTGAGCCACGCTTTCTCTCCGCCCTTCACGGGCGAGGTAGCGGAGATCTACTTGATTTAGTTGTAAAAGAATTGCCAGAGGTCGGTAGTGAGCCAATTGATGACGGTTATAGAAGGATCGCACTTCTTGGCAGACCAAATGTTGGAAAATCTAGTTTGCTCAATGCTCTAGCGGGTGAAGCAAGAGTGTTGGTTGACGATGCCGCAGGAACAACTAGAGATCCTGTTGATGAGCTTGTTGAGTTCGGTGGAACGACATGGCGTTTTATCGACACCGCAGGTATTAGAAAAAAGGCCAAGTTCGATAGTGGCACTGATTACTACGCAAGTTTGCGAACAGAAGCTGCCCTTGAACGAGCCGAAGTTGCAGTCATCATTTTGGATGCATCCGCACCGCTTACAGAGCAGGACTTAAGAATCATCACCATGGCTGAAGAATCAGGCCGGGCCATGGTCCTTGTCATGAATAAGTGGGACCTGATGGATGAAGAGCGACAGATGCAATTTGAGAAAGAGCTGGAGCGGAACCTAGAGCGCTACCCATGGGCACAACGAGTGAACCTTTCAGCAAAAACTGGCTGGCATAGAGACCGTTTAGCCCCTGCGCTTCGAACGGCGATTGCGAGTTGGGAATACCGTGTACCAACTAGCAAGCTCAACTCATTTTTGGGAGCACTTGTCTCAGCTACGCCTCCACCTGTGAGAGGTGGCAAGCAGCCTAAAATTCGCTTCGCCACACAAGCCAGTATCTGCCCGCCTAAATTTGTCGTTTTTGCGAGTGAATGGGTCGAACCAAGTTATAGACGCTTCATAGAAAGACGCCTTCGCGAAGAATTTGGATTTCAAGGCAGCCCGGTCGAGGTTGCTATCAAGGTACGTGAAAAGGCAGAGCGTTCGCGCAAAGAATAGGGTTGAGATA
>DAIQAR010000039.1:0-11443 GCA_036781605.1 Candidatus Nanopelagicaceae bacterium | reverse complement strand
TTCCAAGCCAGACCAGAGTCGAACCGAGTAGGTGGGCGGCTACTAGAGCTTCAGGCAATTTGGTGAAATATTGAATATATCCAATCGCTCCTTGCCCTAAGCATATAAAGATGAAGACCAAAACCTTACGACCGACATAGCTGCGGTTATCTGCTGACTCTGCTGTGCGAATGATGAGATAAAGGCCAAAGGTAAGCGCTATGAGTGCGATCACGGAGTCAGCATGTAGCCAAGAAATCTCACGCGGGCTGATGTGATATCGCTTTGCTTGGATATCTCCAGCATGAGGTCCACTACCTGTCACGACCGTTCCCAAGGTAATTACAAATGCTGCCAAAAGCAGAAGCCCACGAATCATGTTGCGAGTTGTAGAGAGAACTTGGACGCGCTTTACCGCGAGCATCCTCTGACGCAGAGATAGGGCACCGGCGATCACAACAATCGAGAGTAAGAAATGAGCGGAAACTGCGAAAGGATTCAACTTGGTAAGAACAGTTATTCCGCCGAGGATTATCTGAGCAACAATGCCTGCAAGTTGCAATAGTGCTAGCGAGCGAATTTGGGGCCAGTCTGAGCGTGCGCGGCCTTTTCTAAAAGCAACGATGAGACTTGCAATAATCGCGATGAAAAGCGCCACGGTCAGTAGGCGGTTCCCAAATTCAATCCAGGAATGGAGCGTTCCCTGCGCTTGGTGAGGAACTGGAGCGATAGAGCCGGAGACACAATCTGGCCAGGTGGGGCATCCCAAACCCGAACCTGTAAGTCGAACGGCTCCACCGGTAACGACGATAATTGATTGAAGCGCTACCAAGAGGGTCAGGATGAGGCTCACAGCCTTAGCCTAGGGTCTAGGAGTGGCGAAAAATGCCGAATTACGCAACACTTCTGTTGTGAAAAAGACCGAGGACAAGACCAGGGATTTAGTGGCTCGCACCATCCTTGAAAATGGACCTCTAACCGCCGCAGATTTAGCACAGAAGCTGGGATTAACTCCGGCTGGAATCAGACGCCACTTAGATGCACTTGTAGATGAGAGCCTGCTCTCTTCCAAAGAGGCATACCGAACATTTGATTCAACTCGTGGACGTGGGCGCCCATCTAAAGTTTTTGCTGTAACTGATTTGGCTCGCCAAAAATTTGAAAATACATATGACGACCTTGCCGCCTCAGCGCTTCGGTTCATGGCATCTGTAGTGGGTCCAAATCTTGTAAAGGAATTCGCGCTCTCACGAAGTGAAGATATTAAGAAGCGCGTTTCAAAGAAATTTGCAACACTCAAAAGCCGCGAGAAGAAGATTGATGAATTGGTTTCCTTCCTCTCTGATGAAGGATATGCAGCCACTCAAAAGCAGAATTCAGCTGGAGTTGAGTTGTGTCAACATCACTGCCCAATCGCTCATGTTGCAGCTCAATTTCCAGAACTTTGCGAAGCTGAAACCAAAGCGTTTTCTGAACTTTTAGGAACACATGTACAAAGACTTGCCACGATCGCCCACGGCGATGGTGTTTGCACCACATTTATCCCAACAGGATCAATACCTCCAAGAAAGAGAGTCGACGCATGAGCCAGACATCCCTACACCCTGAACTAGATGGTATTGGTAATTATGAATATGGCTGGTCGGATAAAGTCGATGCTGGCAGCAATGTTAAGCGTGGATTAGACGAAGATGTAGTTCGGGATATTTCTTCAAAGAAGAGCGAGCCACAGTGGATGCTTGACCTGCGCCTTAAGGGATTAGCACTCTTTGAAAAGAAGCCCATGCCAAGTTGGGGATCAGATTTATCAGGTATCTTCTTTGACACAATTAAGTATTTCGTTCGCTCGACTGAGAAGCAAGCAACATCATGGGAAGAGCTTCCAGAAGATATTCGCAATACATATGACCGCCTTGGAATCCCTGAAGCAGAGAAGAACCGCCTAGTTTCAGGCGTTGCAGCTCAATACGAATCTGAAGTCGTTTATCACTCTATCCGTGAGGATTTAGAGAAGCTAGGCGTGATCTTTGTTGATACAGATACAGCGCTCAAGGAGCACGAGGAGCTTTTCAAAGAATATTTCGGAACCGTGATTCCAGTTGGCGACAATAAGTTTGCCGCGCTCAACACTTCAGTCTGGTCTGGTGGCTCTTTCATTTATGTGCCGAAGGGTGTTCACGTCGATATCCCTCTACAAGCCTATTTCCGTATTAACACTGAGAATATGGGCCAATTCGAGCGCACTCTCATCATCGCTGATGAAGGTTCATATATTCACTACGTCGAAGGCTGCACAGCACCTATCTATTCCTCTGATTCACTGCACTCAGCGGTCGTTGAAATCATTGTGAAGAAGAATGCTCGGGTTCGCTACACAACTATTCAAAATTGGTCTAACAACGTTTATAACTTGGTAACAAAGCGCGCAACATGTGCTGAAGGTGCGACAATGGAATGGATTGATGGAAATATCGGTTCAAAGGTGACCATGAAGTACCCAGCTGTCTTCCTTATGGGGGAGCACGCAAAGGGTGAGACATTGTCCATTGCATTTGCTGGAGAAGGCCAACACCAAGATGCCGGTGCAAAGATGGTGCACGCGGCCCCTTACACATCATCAACGATCATTTCTAAGTCAGTTGCACGCGGGGGAGGCAGAACCTCTTATCGCGGTCTTGTACAAGTTCAGCCAGGAGCTCATCATTCAAAATCAACAGTGAAGTGCGATGCACTTTTAGTTGACACGATTTCACGCTCCGACACTTACCCATATGTTGATATTCGTGAAGATGATGTCTCTATGGGCCATGAGGCGACAGTTTCAAAGATTAGTGATGATCAACTCTTTTATCTCATGTCACGAGGCCTCAGCGAAGATGAAGCTATGGCGATGATTGTCCGTGGGTTCATTGAGCCAATCGCCCGTGAACTTCCTATGGAATATGCACTTGAACTCAACCGTTTGATCGAACTCCAAATGGAAGGTGCTGTTGGGTAATGGCATTAGCAACAACAAACTACCTAACACCGACAGGACGTGAAGAGGCCTGGCGTTTTACGCCACTCAGTCGCCTGTCGGGTCTTCATGATGCAGGCGTTGAGTTATCTGATCGAATCTCTCTTTCTGCCCGCGATTTGCCAACTGGGGCACGTATTGAAATCAAATCAAGCAGCGAAGTTCCACCAGTTTCAACAACCGATGATCTTGTTATTGACAGAGTCCGTGAGGTAGCACAGCAAGTTTTGGTACTCACCATTGATAAGAATTCTGAGATTGCTGAACCTATTTTTCTTCATCGTAAGAGTGAAGGCCAAGGAGCGGAAGTATCTCGGGTACTGATTCAAGCCGGTTCACATTCTCAAGCGACGATCGTTGTCGAAAATGTTGGCCAAGCAGTATTGGCTGAAGAGATTGAAATTGTTCTTGAACCTGGCGCGAATATTCGTTTCATTACGCTTCAGGAGTGGGAGAACACCGCCGTCCATATCGGCAGACACCATGCGATTATTGGTAAAGATGCAATATTTACTTCATACGTAATAACAGTTGGCGGATCGGTTGTTCGCCTGCTGCCTACGGTTGAATATTCAGGTCCTGGATCGAGCGCTGATCTATATGGACTTTATTTTGCAACGGATAATCAGCATCTTGAACATCGCATTCATGTTGAGCACAAGATCCCTAACGCAAAATCACGCGTGAACTACAAAGGCGCTCTCTCTGGAGAATCAGCAAGAACGGTGTGGATCGGAGATGTCTTTATTAAAGCGACAGCTGAAGGTACTGACACGTATGAACTCAACCGCAACCTCCTTCTTTCAGATGGTGCGCGCGCGGATTCGGTCCCAAATCTTGAAATCGAAACCGGTGAGATTGTGGGCGCCGGGCATGCAAGCACAACTGGCCGTTTCGATGACGAACAACTCTTCTATCTCCAATCTCGCGGAATACCAGCCGAAGAGGCGCGTCGCCTTGTCATTAGAGGATTCTTTGCAGAAATTGTTGCAAAGCTGAAAATCGAAAGCATTGAAGAGCGAATTATGAACCGCATTGATACCGAGTTAGAGGAGGCAAAATAATGCCAACTCTAAATTTTGATTCCCTCGTTGAAGGTAAACCTGTTCAAGTCGATGTTGATGGAACGAAAGTGTGCGTTGCTCGTGTGGGAGAAGAAGTCTTTGCTATAGGAGATGTCTGCTCGCACGCTGATGCAAATCTTTCGGAGGGTGAATACAAAGGTTATGTCATCGAATGTTGGCTCCATGGAGCCGAGTTCGATTTAAGAACGGGCGAAGCAATTACCCTGCCCGCTGTAGCCCCAGTTAAGACCTATAAAGTTTCACGAGAAGCAAATGTCGTAAGCATTTCAGCCGCCAACCAAGAAAGTGATAAAAAATGAGCACACTCGTCATCAAAGACCTACATGTAAGTGTTTCGACAGATGAAGGCATGAAAGAGATCCTTCGCGGAGTTGATTTAACTATCAATAGCGGTGAGACGCATGCCATCATGGGTCCTAACGGTTCTGGAAAATCAACACTTGCTTACTCCATTGCTGGTCATCCTAAATACACAATCACATCTGGTTCAGTTACTCTTGATGGCCAGAATGTTTTGGATATGACAGTTGATGAGCGAGCTAAGGCTGGCCTATTTCTTGCGATGCAATACCCAGTCGAAGTTCCTGGAGTTTCAGTATCTAATTTCCTGAGAACTGCAGTTACTGCGATACGAGGAGAGGCCCCAAAGATTCGCACATGGGTAGGAGAAGTTAAGACGGCAATGACTGAGTTACACATGGATCCTGAATTTTCAGAGCGCAGCGTTAATGAAGGCTTCTCTGGAGGAGAAAAGAAGCGTCATGAAATCTTGCAGATGGAACTTCTTAAGCCAAAGATCGCGATCCTAGATGAGACAGATTCTGGGTTAGACGTTGATGCTCTTCGTACAGTTTCAGAAGGCGTGAACCGAGTAAAAGAAAATCAGGATCTCGGGATCATGCTCATCACTCACTACACCCGTATTTTGCGATACATCAAGCCAGACTTCGTACACGTATTTGCTGGCGGAAAAATTGTTGAAGAAGGCGGACCTGAACTTGCTGCCAAACTCGAGGAGAGTGGCTACGCAGAATATTTACCTGCGTAAGCACTGAAAAATATGACTCTAGATGTTGCGGCCATCAAGGAAGACTTTCCGATCTTTTCGGAGAAGATGCGCAACGGAAAGCGTTTAGTTTTTCTGGATTCAGGTGCTACAAGTCAGAAGCCACGTTCAGTGATTGAAGCCGAGCAAAATTTTTACTTCACAAGCAATGCTGCCGTTCACCGGGGGAGCTATCTACTAGCCGAGAAGGCGAGTGAAGCGTACGAGGGTGCAAGGGCAACTGTTGCAGCATTCCTTAAGGTTTCCTCAGATGAAGTGATCTTCACTAAGAGTGCAACAGAGGGACTTAACGTCCTTGCCTATTCGTTTGGTGCAAGTAGCGGGAATCTTCAAATCAAAAAGGGTGATGAAATCGTTGTGTCAGAGCTCGAGCATCATGCGAATTTGATTCCTTGGCAGCAACTGGCAAAACGAACAGGAGCCACACTTAAGTGGTTTGAAATGAATTCCGATGGCTCACTTGATCTTTCTAAAATCGATGAGGTCATCACAAAACGAACTAAAGTTGTTGCTCTGACTCATCAGTCTAATGTTTTAGGTACCACGCCTGATCTTGCGCCTATAATCGCCGCAGCACATGCAGTCTCAGCAGTCTTTGTTTTAGATGCTTGCCAATCTGTTCCTCACCAAGTTGTTCATCCAAAAGAGTTGGGTGTTGATTTCCTAGTCTTCTCTGGTCACAAGTCACTCGGTCCCACAGGTATCGGAGTGTTGTGGGGCAAATCGGATTTACTCGCCCAAATGGAGCCAGCGTTATTTGGTGGATCAATGATTGAAACTGTCACAATGACGGATTCAACATGGGCAGATGCTCCGAAGAAATTTGAAGCAGGTGTGCCAAACATGGCGCAAGCAATTGGTATGGCTGAAGGATTGAATTATTTGCGAAATATTGGGTTAGACAAAATTCATGCTTGGGAATTGGAACTCACCAAAAAAGCACTCAAAGGATTATCGAGCATCGAAGGCGTTAAAGTTATTGGCCCACAAGGTATTGAAAATCGTGGGGGAGTGATTTCATTTACAGTCGATGAGATTCATCCTCATGATGTGGGACAGGTTCTCGATCAATATGGAGTTGCTGTGAGAACTGGCCACCATTGTGCATGGCCTCTCATTCGCAAACTTGGATTGCAGGGAACCACACGTGCTTCTTTCTATCTTTATAACGATATGGACGACGTCGATGTTCTTCTCGAGTCAGTTGAAGCGGCCCGCGATTACTTTAGGAAGCGCTAATGGAACTTGACTCCCTCTATCAACAGGTGATCTTGGATCATTACAAAAGCCCTCATCACAAAGGCTTGCCAGACTCTTCCATCTCAGTCCATCACGTGAATCCTAGCTGTGGTGATGAAATCACGCTTTCTCTCACTGTTGTTGGTGGGAAAGTGACAGATCTAGTCTGGGACGGCGTTGGATGTTCCATTTCACAAGCAAGCTCATCAATTATGAGCGATCTCGTTATTGGAAAGAGTAAAGAGGAAGCTTTTGCCGTGATGGAGCACTTCACAACGCTCATGCAAAGCAAGGGAACACTCTCTGGGGATGAAGAAGTCCTCGAAGACGCAATTGCACTTGCTGGAGTTTCAAAGTTCCCAGCACGGGTAAAGTGTGCACTGTTAGGTTGGATGGCTTTCAAGGATGCAGCTATACAAGCAGGGGGAGCAAATGTCTGAAAAAGTAGCAACACTTGATGAAATTACTGAAGCAATGAAGGATGTAATTGACCCAGAGCTTGGGATCAACGTTGTCGATCTTGGCTTGGTCTATGAGATGAAGGTCGATGAAGGCAATATTGCTGTACTAGATATGACTCTGACCTCAGCTGCATGTCCTTTACAAGATGTTATCGAAGATCAAGCTCGTCAAGTTCTAGCGGATCTAACCTCTGATGTGAAAATCAACTGGGTATGGATGCCACCTTGGGGACCAAACAAGATTACAGATGAAGGCCGAGAGCAGCTTCGTGCGATTGGCTTCACCGTTTAACTATTTTGATTTTTAGAGGAGCAATTTAGATGTCGATGCGTGGCGCAGGCATGAACGCGCATATGGCAATGCGTTCTTTGACGCGTGATTCATCTGTCAAAGACTCAAAGCTTAAAAAGGGGACCCTTCCCCGCATTTGGGAGTTCGCTCGACCATTCAAGTTCTACCTTCTCTGCTTTCTCATCACGATTGTTTTAGATGCACTACTAACTGTTTCCACTCCTTTAATTCTTCGAAATCTTATTGATCAGGGCGTAATCCCGAAGAAATATCATGTAGTCACAGTCCTCTCGATCTTGGTGGGTGTGTTAGCAGTTACAGATAGCGTTACAAATCTTGTGGGACGCTGGTTTTCAGCTCGCATAGGTGAAGGTCTTATCTATGAAATGCGCACTAAGGTTTTTAGCCATATCCAAACCCAATCGATCGCATTCTTTACGCGCACCCAAACAGGTGCACTCATTTCTCGCATTAATTCAGATGTCATAGGTGCTCAAAACGCCTTCACTGACACGCTCTCCGGCGTTGTGAGCAATGTTCTTACATTGTGTCTTGTTGCGGGGGCAATGTTTACGCTTTCTTGGCAGATTACTGCGCTCTCATTATTGCTTCTACCTGCATTTATTTATCCAACCAAGTGGGTTGGGCGCAAGATCCAAAATTTGACCCGAGAGTCGTTCAACACAAATGCAGAGATGTCTTCGATGATGACAGAACGTTTCAACGTCTCAGGAGCCCTTCTAGTTCTTCTTTACGGAAAACGGGGAGCGGAAAGTCTTGGCTTTAATACAAAGGCTCGCCATGTGGCAGATATCGGTATCGAAATTGCTTTACTGAATCGAATCTTCTTTGTCTCGATTCTTTCAGTAGCATCGATTGCTACGGCAATTGCCTACGGAGTGGGAGGGCATCTAGCTATTTCTGGTGCGATCACTGTGGGTTCATTACTCGCTATTACAACGCTCCTGGCTCGCCTCTATGGACCAATTACATCCTTAACGAATGTTCGAGTTGATGTTATGACTGCCCTTGTTTCATTCGAAAGAGTTTTTGAAGTGCTAGACCTCGAGCCAATGGTGAGAGATAACCCTGGAGCAAAAGAACTCAAAGCATCCAAGCCGACTGTAGTTTTTGATCATGTTGAGTTCAGATATCCAACAGCAGATGAGATTTCCCTTGCTTCACTTGAAATGGTTGCCAAGAAAGAGATCGTAGATTCTGGAGTAGTTCTTAAAGACTTAAGTTTCACCTGTGCTCCGGGAACTCTTACCGCCATTGTTGGCCCATCTGGCGCGGGCAAAAGCACTATCTCTGGATTGATACCTCGCCTTTATGATGTAACCAAAGGCAGTATTTCAATTGATGGAATCAACGTTAAAGACATAACTGTCGACTCTCTGCGTAATGAAATTGGAGTAGTGACGCAAGATTCTCACATGTTCCATGACACCATCGAGGCAAACCTTCGTTACGCAAGACCTGATGCGACCTTGGCCCAAATCCAATCTGCATGTGAGGCAGCACAGATGTGGGAGTTTATTTCGGCGCTACCAAACGGATTAGAAACAATTGTTGGCGAAAGAGGTCACAGACTCTCTGGGGGAGAGAAGCAGCGTTTAGCTATTGCAAGACTATTGCTCAAGGCGCCGAGCATCGTAATTTTGGATGAGGCAACTGCGCATTTAGATTCTGAGAATGAAGCTCTTGTGCAGGCGGCCCTTGAACATGCACTTGTTGGGCGCACTAGTATTGTGATTGCACATAGACTTTCAACGGTTCAAAAAGCGGATCAAATTCTTGTCTTGGAGAATGGTTACCTCGTGGAATCAGGCAAGCACGATGTACTGATCACTCAGGGCGGTTTGTATTTTGATCTTTATCAGCGCCAAGTCTTGAGTACCGGAACTCTTTAGTCTTTCTTTTCTCCTGAAATACCTTTGCGGGACTCTCTCATGATTGCATTTTTTCCAAGGATGGTCTCTCGCCCTGCATTCGCAACAACTACCGCGATGTATGGAAGCGCGACTGCACCTGCCATAGCTATCCATCTGAAAGGATTAGGTAGAAAAACCGCCGCCACGAAGCATGCAGTTCGAATCATCATTGAGGTGAAGTATTTGCGCTGACGAGATCTCTGGTCAATCGTGAGACCTTCTTGGGCGCTAGTGATGGCATGCACCTGTTTACTTGGTTTACTGGCCATGACGTAAGCCTATGTCCAGCGGGCATATCGCGCCTCTTTTGGGTACGGGTGAGTAACAGATAATCTGACTCTATGACTCAGACTTCGCCCGCTTCCCCTCGTGTTGTATTTGTCACCGGAGGAAATCGCGGAATCGGATTAGCAATCGCCCGCTCTTTTGCGGCAACTGGGGATACCGTCGTCATTTCGTATCGTTCTGGTGTCGCCCCCGAGGGTCTGCATGGAGTGACGATGGATGTCACAAGCCAAGAGAGTGTGGACGCAGCATTTGCCGAGATTGAATCAAAGTATGGAAGCGTTGATGTTTTGGTTGCCAATGCTGGCATTACTAAAGATGGTTTGACCATGCGTATGTCAGAATCGGATTTCCAAGAGGTCGTAAACACAAACCTCACTGGTGCATTTAGAACAGCTCAGAAGGCGTCGAATGCCATGATGAAGAAGCGTTCTGGACGGGTGATCTTTATTGGTTCTGTCGTTGCACTTCTCGGTTCTGCAGGCCAGGCAAATTACGCAGCAACGAAAAGCGGCTTGGTCGGTATGGCTCGTTCATTAGCCCGGGAATACGGTTCACGTGGCTTAACTTTTAATGTGATTGCTCCGGGTTTTGTTGAGACAGATATGACTTCTAGCTTAAGCGAATCGATCCGCGAAAAATATGTCGGTCAAATTCCTCTAGGTAGATTCTGTTCCCCCGAAGAAGTGGCATCAGCTGTTCATTTTATTGCTTCACCAGAAGCCGGCTATATAACTGGAGCCGTAATCCCAGTTGATGGTGGATTGGGAATGGGGCATTAATGTCATTACTAAAGGGTAAGAATATTTTGGTTACTGGAGTCCTAACTGATTCTTCAATAGCTTTTCATATCGCAAAGCTTGCTCAGGAACAAGGAGCAAATGTTGTTCTTACGGGATTCGGAAAAGGATTAAGCCTCACAACCCGCATCTCGGGAAGATTGCCACATCAAGCCCCCGTCATAGAACTTGATGTAACAAATACTGAGCATCTAGCCAATCTTGCATCTGAGATTAAGAAGCATGTTCCGCATCTAGACGGTGTCGTTCACTCGATTGGATTTGCCCCTCAAGCCGCTCTTGGCGGCAACTTTCTCAATACGCAGTGGGAGGATGTCGCAGTTGCAGTCCACACATCGACCTTTTCATTTAAATCTTTGGCGATGGCTACCCGCGAGCTCTTTCCAGCAACCGGAGCCAGTATCGTCGGTTTAACATTTGATGCCACGGTCGCTTGGCCAAAATATGACTGGATGGGCGTTGCCAAAGCTGGCCTTGAATCGGCCTCTCGATATTTGGCTCGCGATCTAGGTAAAGATAATGTGAGAGTGAATTTAATTGCCGCTGGTCCTATCGGAACTATGGCAGCGAAATCAATTCCAGGATTCCAGGAATTTGAAAGTGTCTGGAATACCCGTTCACCGCTTCATTGGGATATTTCAGATCCAGAGCCAGCAGCGCGAGGTGCGGTTGCACTGCTCTCTGATTGGTTTCCTAAAACCACGGGGGAGATCATCCACGTTGATGGCGGAGTTCACGCGATAGGCGGCTAGTAAGCCTGATTTCCCTTCGATTTCACCTCTTGAAAGTAAGCCTGTAGTATCTGATCCATCAAGTGGAGTTAGTCGCTCCCACCTCACTGGCTTCGGCTGGTTGGTCAAGAAATAGCCCAAAATTGGGTTGCTTTTTGTGCGACCAATTCTTCTTGCAAACGCAGAGAGGAACATTTATCAGCGCCGAGCAAAGAGTCAACGATCGCATCCGAGTTTCGGAAGTTCGTCTGATTGGTTTTTCCGGAGAACAAATTGGCATAGTTCAAACAGAGACTGCCCTTCAAATGGCAGAAGAAATTGGACTTGATCTCGTCGAAATTTCTCCAGATGCTAAACCACCTGTTTGCAAGATCATGGATTTCGGAAAATATAAGTACGAAATTGCACAGAAGGCACGGGAAGCCAGACAGAACCAGACCCATATCGTGGTCAAGGAAATTCGTTTCGGATTGAAGATTGAACCTCATGACTATGAGACAAAGAAAGCTCACATTGAGCGCTTTCTCAAAGGTGGGGACAAGGTAAAGGTAACTG